>DATAYF010000751.1:0-5400 GCA_036272735.1 Ktedonobacteraceae bacterium | reverse complement strand
GCTGGGCGCGGGGGATGGCGCGAGCTGCGAGCCAGGCCGGATCGGCACGCATCTGTCTGAGTCGTCGTTGTCCTTCACAGAGCACGGCATTGTAGAGCTGCCTGCCTGCTTCCAGGTGTCCCCGCAGGGGTTTTGCCTGGCCCTCGTTCACCACGAGAGGCATTTCCAGCAGCAACGTCGGGGTCCGGCGATGGGGCTCCCCGCTCTCCTGGGGAACGCTCCTGCGCTTCGTTCGCTTCGTTCGCTTCGCTGCCATGTACCTGCCTTTCAGAAAGAGGAATATTTGTTCGAAGTATACGCAACGCGGGGAAGCGCTGTCAAGCCGTTCAGGACCTCCCCTCCTCTCACCAAAGGCACAGCGCTTCATCCCCCGGTTGAAACGCGGGGGCTTTCGCGCTCGGATTTCTGTAAAGAAACGGCACCTGAAACCAAATCTCGCTACGCGTCGAGAAATGAATGAAAGCGAAGGGAGGTACGAAAATATTATCAAGCAATTCATCAAGAGTTGTTGTGGTGACTGGTGCCTCGGCTGGGGTTGGCCGGGCCATTGCGCTCGCCTTTGGGTGTCGTGGCGATTCCGTTGGCCTGCTGGCGCGGGGCCATGCGGGGCTGGAAGGCGCACGTGCTGATATAGAAAAGGCAGGCGGCAAGGCGCTGGTTGTACCCACAGATGTGTCCGATGCCAGCCAGGTCGAAGCGGCAGCCGACCAGGTAGAGCAAACCTTTGGCCCTATCGACATCTGGGTGAATGATGCCATGGCTTCGGTCTTCTCGCCCTTCAAAAAGATGAAGCCAGAGGAGTTCAAGCGCGTCACTGAGGTGACGTATCTGGGGGACGTCTACGGAACAATGGCGGCCCTGCATCTGCCGTAACCTGGGTCACCGACCACTACCGGCGCGAACTGGATGTTGGCATATCGACGGCTATCGTGATCCTCGGCAACAAGCTCTCTGGTAGCGCTAGCGACCACTACCTGGCGAGAACCGGCTATCAATCACAACAAACATCCCAGCCAGAAGACCCACATCGTCCCAATAACCTCTGGGCACCCGTCGATGACGAAAAGGATCATGGTGCACACGGCTCCTTTAACAACCTTGCCAGTAACAACCTTGCCAGGGATCAAAGCTGGCAGCTCTGGGCCAACGAGCATCGCGATATCTTAGCGCTGGTTGCCGTCAGTGTCGTGAGTTTGCTCATGAGATTGCTGGCGAAAAAATCGCCATGAACTTGCCTTGACACCATACATAAACGAGTGCTTATGTGTTGCCAACACATAGGCACTCGTTTATGTATGCTCATTGCCTTATTGACATTAGCCGCGAAAAGAGCGGCGCACGGGACCCGTTATCTCGCCGGTTGCAATATGGAACAGGTCGCCCGATTGGGGCGACTGGGCCTGCTCTTCCGCGTTCAGCCCATCCCAGGCGGTGGTAATATAAAGATCATGAAGTTGCGGACCAGCAAAAGCGCAACTGGTGGGGTGCGGCACGGGTACACGGATCTCGCGCTCCACCTTGCCATCTGGGTCGTAACGGATGATTTTCCCCCCATTATAGCGCACACTCCATAGGAAACCCTGGTCATCGATGGTTAAACCATCGGGTACGCCCGGCTCGTTATGTGTCTGCACAAAGGGGCGGCGATTGGCTATCACGCCACTTTCCAGGTCAAAATCATACTGGTAGATGACCTGTTGTGGAGAATCGGTCAGGTACATAATTGTATTATCGGGACTCCAGACCAGGCCATTCGGCATGCCCAGACCCGTATCCATCATATGCACGGTACTGTCGGGGTCCAGGCGATACAGCTTGCAGACAGGATCAGGACAGGTATTGGGCGGATCACACATGGTGCCGACCCAGAAGCGGCCTTTGGCATCAATATTGCCATCGTTAAAGCGCCGGTTCTCTTCGCCCTCGAAGGGGTTCGCCACAAATTGTAGCGTAGGCTGCTGTGGGTGCCAGAAGGCAAACCCTTTATTGGTTGCCATCACCAGCCCTCCTGCCTCTCGTGGGGCCGTGACACCAATTTCAACGCCCACATCGACGTACTCATGCTCGTCCGTGCCAATATCGCCACGATAAAAGCGTTGCTGCTTGATGTCCAACCAGTATAAGCGCTGTTCGTGCGCATTCCAGAACGATCCCTCGCCCAATTGATTGTGGAGCGTGAGATAATGTTGTGCTGTCTGCATATATTCTTCCCCTTTATTTATTTTGCCTCGTAAAGCAAGGTTGCAATAAGAGTTATCACGGCAATATATTGTGCTACCTCTATCCACATGGTAGCACGGGATGATACGTCTATTCTCACTGTTCTCTATGCCTGCCTGCTTTCTTATGCGTTTCTAATAAGATCTTGGCGACTATTAATAAAAAGGCTCCTACCAAATCAGCATGTTAAACGTGTGGTGTAGGTAGATAATATGTTTAAAATAAGCAGAAGAGAAAAAGGAGAAGTCAGGTCAATGGCTAAAGAAGTAAGCGATTTTATCCTGGAACGTCTCTCCGCGTGGGGGATCAAGCGTATTTATGGGTATCCTGGTGATGGCATTAATGGTATGCTGGGCGGACTCGAACGCCACCAGGATCTGTTCGAATTTATCCAGGTGCGCCATGAAGAGATGGCGGCTTTTATGGCCTGCGCCCATGCCAAGTTTACGGGCGAGGTCGGCGTCTGTATGGCAACGTCTGGACCGGGTGCCATTCACCTGCTGAACGGCCTGTACGATGCGAAAATGGACCACCAGCCGGTGGTTGCTATCGTTGGGCAGTCCGCTCGCATGGCTCTCGGCGGCAATTATCAGCAGGAAGTTGACCTACAAACCCTGTTCAAAGATGTAGCGGGCGATTATGTGGAGACAGTGACCGATGCAACGGCAGCGCGCCACGTGATCGATCGGGCCGTGCGTATTGCCATTACATCGCGTTCTGTCACCTGCGTCATTCTCCCGAAAGATGTACAAGACCTGAAAGCCGTTGAGGTGCCGCCGCATATCCACAATTCGGTACATACTGGCATCGGCTACTCATCTCCTTACATCGTACCCACCCCGACCGATCTCCAGAAGGCCGCCGCCATCCTCAACGCGGGCCAGAAAGTGGCGATGCTGGTCGGTGCGGGTGCGTTGCATGCCAGCGATGAGGTAGCGGAGGTTGCTGATCTGCTCGGCTGTGGCGTGGCGAAAGCGTTGCTGGGCAAGATGGTGCTGCCCGATGATCTTCCTTACGTTACTGGTGGTCTGGGCCTGCTGGGAACCAAGCCCAGTTGGGACCTGATGAAGGAGTGTGATACCTTGCTGATGGTCGGCAGCGGCTTCCCTTATTCGGAGTTTCTGCCCAAAGAAGGTCAGGCTCGCGGGGTACAGATCGATATCGACGGCAAGATGCTGAGCTTGCGCTATCCAATGGAACTGAGCCTGATCGGTGATAGCAAGCAGACGCTACGAGCGTTAATCCCCTTGCTGCAACGCAAGACGAATCGTGCGTGGCGTGAAAAGATCGAGTCCGAGATACGCGAGTGGTGGAAAACTGTTGAAGCCACGTCGAAACAACCTGCTAATCCCATCAATCCGGCCCTGATTACCTGGGAATTATCGCCGCGCCTGCCCGCCAACGCCATTCTCACGGCTGATGCTGGCACCACCGCCAACTGGTATGGACGCATCATTAAAGCCCAGAAAGGGATGATGGGTTCGCTATCGGGTAGCCTGGCCTCGATGGGTGGGGCTGTACCCTACGCCATTGCCGCCAAATTTGCCTATCCTGATCGTCCCGTGGTTTGCATCACAGGGGACGGTGCCATGCAGATGAACGGCATCAACGAACTGATCACTGTGCATAAATACTGGCAGCGTTGGAGCGATCCACGTCTGATTTTCATTGTGTACAACAATCGTGATTTGAACCAGGTCAGTTGGGAGATGCGTGTCGAAGAAGGAAATCCTAGATTGCCGCTCACGCAATCTATTCCCGACGAGTCCTACGAGTCCCTCGCCGAGTCTATGAGCCTGGCGGGTATCCGTGTAGAAAAGCCCGAAGATCTCGGTCCGGCGCTAGATTGGGCGCTGAACGCGACGCGACCGGTGGTGATGAACATCTACACCGACCCGGACATCGAGACGCTGCCGCCGCATATCAGTATCGAGCAGGCTATGCACTTCGCCGCCGCGCTTGTTAAGGGTGATCCCGATGAAGCGGGTATAATCAAGCAATCCGTCAAAGGCGTCGTCGAGACTGTTTTACCACATAAAAGCTAGACAAGTAGGCATCAATATGTATAGAGAAGAACGCCGATGGCCCGCCGGGCCATCGGCGTTTTCTCTGTACTGCCTTCCTTGAAAGCTAAATCATGGTTGTCAATGTCCACGCGCCGTTGTAGGATATCAAGTATATACCAGACGTTATGAAATAGGTCACGCCTCCTCGTTAGCTTACTGGCAACGTCATCGGCGAAGGAGTATTTATGACAAACGCGCTATCCTCTACTGCACTACGTCTCTCGGTCTCCACCTGGAGTCTGCATCGCACGCTTGGCTCGGCTGATCGTTATGGTCCCGAACATGGGTTGCATATTCCCGCGCATACTACGGGCAGTGATGCCCTTCCATTGCTTGAATTACCACGTCGCCTGGCCGAATTTGGTATTCATACTCTGGAAATCTGCTATTTTCACCTTCCTTCACTTGAGCGTGAATACCTCGCGGAACTGCGCGCGGCCCTGGAAGAGGCACAGGTTGAATTGTTCTCGCTGCTCATCGACAATGGTGATATCACGCATCCCGTGCATGCGGAACGCGATACGGCCTGGATCAGTTCGTGGATCGATATTGCCGGGCTGCTTGGTGCGAAGCGCGCACGCGTCATCGCGGGTAAGGCCGAGCCCACTATGGAAAACATCCAGACCAGCGTGCGTACCTTGCGTCACTTTGCGGAACGTGCCGAGGCTTCCAACGTGCGCCTGATGACCGAAAACTGGTACGAGCTACTTTCTCGGCCCGAGGTGGTACACACCGTCTTCGAACAGTTGGAGGGACATATTGGCCTCTGTTTCGACTTTGGAAATTGGAGCGGCCCCACAAAATACGAAGACTTAGCCGCCATTGCTCGTTATGCTGAATCTTGCCACACGAAAGCCCATTTTGATGCCGGGGGTGTTATGGATACTGCGGATTATCTTCGCTGTCTCGACATCACGCGTGCGGCTGGTTTTAGCGGCCCCTACACGCTCATCTACGACGGTCCCAGCGCCGATGAATGGGCTGGACTCGCCAGTGAGCGTGAAATTGTGACCCGCTACCTGCACTAACGCTCTTCATAACAAAAATTTCTGTTATGTCACTGCGTGAATTAGACCCATAGAAGGATGCCGCTGGCCCGGCGGGCCAGCGGCAT
>DATAYF010000750.1:0-6584 GCA_036272735.1 Ktedonobacteraceae bacterium | reverse complement strand
GGAAGCTCGAAACCGGCAAGCCGTGACAGCTCCGCCATGCGTTGGACAAACTCGGCGCGCGCAACAATTGATGCCGCAGCCACTGCGGTATCGTCTTCAGCGCGTGGTCGTTGCTCTACCGTAACCGTACAACCTAGTCTCGCCAGGGCGTTGGTCACGAGCGATTCGTCGGCGAACTGATCGACTACCGCGAGATCACTACAAACTTTGCTTTGCAGCGTCGCGATGGCCTGAGCATGAGCTTTTGCTAGCAGCAGATTGAGGTTCGTGGTTTCTTTATAAAGTTGATTGTAGCGTTCGGGACTATAGCTAATCACAGAGCCATGTCCCTGGCAGATGGCCTTGATTTGAGGCGCGAGCGTCATGATGCTCGTTTCAGAGAGCAGTTTACTATCGCATACATTGAGGACAAGCAAGCGCTCTTCCGTTTCCGGTGTGACGGCGATAGCTGCCACTACCAGCGGTCCAAAGTAGTCCCCTTTGCCCGATTCGTCGCTGCCGATACGCGCGATACCCATGCGTGTGTGTCTGGGTGCTGGTGCAGGCACGATAGGTTTTGTTTGCGCGAGCGTTTCCTGGCTCCAAAACGTGGATTGCTCCTGTACTTGTTGTTGCCACCATGACTGTAAGGCGCTTTTCACTGCATTGTCGCCCCCTTGAATAAGTACCGTTCCTGTTGGATAGAAATTGATGGGGGTAGTGGCCTGACCATCGGAGATGCGAAGTTGGTGGATCCCATTATGCATCATCCTTTCAGAAAAAGCCCACCCTTGTTGTTCTGTGAAGCGGCAGAACGCTAATATTTTTTCTTTGACTAGATTCTCTTTTGCCATCTTCCACAATTCCACCTTCGCTATGAGATTCTTACAGAAGCATTAATATATTATAGCACATGCATACACCGATGTTTTCAGGTACAAAGATCGAATACGTACCAAAGCCTTGCCAAATTCCAGCATGCGTGCTATTCTCGCACATACGACCTAGTTTTTTTACTATGAAGTCTCACGGAGTATATCGTAGATGGGTCAGGAGGATTCTGAGGCACCTGCTCAACATGGAGTGTTGTTGCGCCGTGCTTATGATATATTGGAGCGCCAGGGGCAACCTGTTGCTGAAGAGATGCTCATACGCCATCTCTTTGGCGCGAACGGCCAGGCCAGTAAGAATGCGTTGTGGACGGTGCTGTTGCGGCGCACACTGAGAAGTTCCTCATTATTTGAAGAGAGCGGAGATATTGGCATTGGTGGCGCGTTACTGTGGTCACTTGCTGCCTGGCGTAACACACAACAGCTACTAGAAGAGGCCGAGTTCGTGGTACTGGATACCGAAACAACCGGCCTGCGTCCGGGACCTGATCGCGTCATCGAAGTGGCCGCTGTGCGCATACGTGGTGGCGAGGTGATTGCCACCTTTCAAAGCTTGCTCAATCCTCAGCGGCGCATTCCGCCCTTTATTGTGAAGTTTACTGGCATCTCGCAAGACATGGTCGCTGATGCACCTCTGATGGCGCAGGTTCTCCCCGATTTTCTGCAATTTGCTGCGGGCGCAACGCTGGTTGGGCATAATCTGAGCTTTGATCTGCATTTTCTGGCCCATGAAGCTTCGCTCATTGGTCTCACCTTTCCTCTCGATGGATTCGACACGATCCCACTGGCACGGCGTTTTCTGCCAGGGGTGAAGCGTTTTAAGCTCGATTATGTCGCCGAGCATTTGCATATTCGCGTGGCTGATCGTCACCGCGCGTTGGGCGATGCGAAGGTCACGGCCGAAATATTGATATGTATCCTTGAACGAGCACGCCAGCAGGGATATGCCACATTAGAACATGTACGACAACGTTTGCAATTGCCCGTTGCGTGGAGCGGGGATATTGCGCAGGTATCTGATAAAGAAAAAATGCTCAAGGCGGATGATAACCTGCCCGCGTTTGCTTCTCCCATGACTCGCCCCAATGGTCGCCTCTTCCTTGATCCAGCCTGGAAGCAGGATTTCCCCACGAAACCAGGCGTATACTTGATGTACGACGCCAATGGGCAGGTCATTTATGTCGGGAAAGCTAAATGTCTGAAGGATAGGCTGAGTTCCTATTATAGCCAGCCGCTAGGGTATACCCGCAAAATGGATGGCCTGCTGCAAAGCGTGTGCAAGATAGAGACGAAGGTGTTGGGATCGGAACTGGAAGCGCTGCTGGTGGAGTCGCGGCTGATTAAAGAATTGCAACCGGCGTACAATGTACAGTTGCGCAACTACGAGTTATACCCTTTCATTAAAATCGATATTCAACATGATTTTCCACGCGTGTATGCTACTCGCGAAGTCGCGGCCGACGGTGCGCGCTATTTCGGTCCTTTTCGTAGCCGCAGGCTGGTGGACATTACGATAGAACTGATGCAGAAGTTGTTTCCGCTGCGCACATGTACGCGTGCGCTCCCACCGCAGGCTAAGGCTTCGGCTCCCTGTTTGCGCTTTCACCTTGAACGTTGTTCCGCGCCCTGCCGTGGTGGTGGAGACGAGGCCGAGTATCGCAGGATGATCGACGAGGTGTGTGCTTTTCTGGGCGGGGAGCGCGAGGATTTGTTGGAGCGATTGCGTCGCCAGATGTTCGATGCCGCGCAACACTTGAATTTCGAGCGCGCAGCCTGGCTACGTGACGCGATGCACAGTGTCGATGAGGTATTGATTGGGCAGAGACTGATTACGGGAGCGGTTGAAGCAAACAACTTATTTATTACGTACCCTTCCGCGCAAGAAGCCATGAACGAGATTTTCCTTATTCGGCATGGTCGCCTGGTTGAGCAGCGTCGTGTGGCGCATCAGCGCGATGCGATGCAAATGGTATGCAGTGAGCTACTGGCCGTGGCGGCTCAATTGGGTGAACCGCCGAAAGTGGTGGGGAAGGCCGAGGTGGATCAGATCAATATTATTAGTCGTTGGATACACCGTCATAGCGATGATCGGGCTTTTTTTCCGTTTCAGACCGCCTTACACGATGAGCAATCGGCAAACGACCTCATCGAACGTATGTGGAGTGCCATCGAGACGACGCGCCAGCTACCGCTTGTGAGCGAGGAAGAGGATGCTGATATTGCTGGGATAGAGTAGACAAAATAGGCTATAATGATGCCAGAGCTACATGAGCGAGGAGAGACCTACCGTAAATGTTATTATCCGACAAGCGTATCGTAGAAGAGATGCAAAACGGCAATATCGTCATCGAACCATTTGACATACGTCACCTTGGCACGAACTCGTATGATTGTCGCCTTGGAGAATGGTACTTTCAAGGCGATGCCAATATTGAGGTGATGCACCTGGATAATCCAGAAGAGATTCGTCACTATTGGGGTGAGCCGCGCAAAGCGCACGCGGGCAAGATTGCCATTCGTGCGGGAACGACGATTCTTGCTCATACGCAGGAGATTATTGGTGGCCGCAACGGGCACCTGGCGAAGATGTATTCGCGCAGTACGGTGGCGCGCTCAGGCTTGTCGGTATGTCGGTGCGCTGGTGTGGGTGATGTCGGCTATATTGGCCGTTGGACGATGGAAATCAGCAATCATACGCAGACAGCCATCTGGGTGCCGGTGGGGTTCCGTATCTGCCAGTTGACCTTTGAGGCTGTGGGCGAGACGTTGAAAGAGTATCGCGGCAAATATGGTCGCGCCGATCAAGAGTGGACGCCGATGGACATGTTGCCCAAGCCACAATTCGACTGGGACTATGACGTGTATCGCACGGACCGAAATGGACAATAATCGGTGAGCAAGGGGCGTTTGATCTCATTTGAAGGGCTCGATGGTTCTGGCAAGACGACGCAGATGGCTCTGTTGACTGATTGGCTAGCCCGGCAAGGCGTTGCGTTCATACGTACACGTGAACCAGGAGGAACACTGTTGGGAAGGGAAATTCGCCAGCTTTTGTTTGGCCGTACCGACCTGGCAATCACACCTCTGGCAGAAGCGTTTCTCTTTCAAGCTGATCGCGCGCAGCATTTTGCGACGGTGATCTTGCCTGCGCTTGAGCAGGGAACGCTGGTGATTACTGATCGCTGCTATGATTCGAGCATTGCCTACCAGGGGGCCGCACGTGGTGTCGGCACCGAACTGGTTGCGCAATTATCAAAGCTAGCGACCCAGGGGCATGCGCCAGACCTCACAATCCTGCTAGACCTTGATCCGGCGCAGGTGCAGGCGCGCACCGATGTGTCGCAAGATAGCTCAGGCCTGCGTGAAGAACAGAGCCGTTTTGATCAAGAGACGCTGCAATTTCATCAGCGGCTACGACAAACGTTTTTAGCGCTCGCCGCTAGCGAGCCGCAACGGATAAAGGTGCTAGACGCTGCACAGCCTTCCGAGCGCATTCACACCCAGATTATTGCACTGGTGGAACCGTTGGTACAAGCCATGCGCACGTCAACAGCGTGAGTGGTCGTACGTCGACAATGCGCCTTTTCGCAATCCTTCCGTTTTTACTTTCTTTCTTCCTAAAATCTATCATGCAACGCGTTTTTGATGTAACCTTAGTAGAAGCGTCTTGATAGGTAGGAACGTATCAATAATAACGGGTCCTCATATTGAGTCTTTGCAGCAAAGAGGGCGCAAGAAAGCTGCTTAATAGCATACGTGGCAGGTTGCTACTTTCCCGAAGGATAGGAATTTTATGGAGCATGCAAACTGGCAGAGACGGCGCGATATTCTGCTCTGTGTGATCTGTGCCGGTATCATCTTATGGGCTGCCTGGAATTTTAGTAATCAATTTATCGATGTGATCCTGTTATTATTGCTTTCCATGGCGATAGCTTTTCTGATTTCTCCGGCAGTCAACGCCATGGAAAAGCACAAAGTTCCGCGCCTTGTTGGCTCGCTCATTGTGTATGTGATTGTCCTGGCCGTGCTTGTCGCGCTCGGCTACGCACTCGTTTTCTCGTTGATTAACCAGGTGCAGCAGTTTTCCAATACCATTACCAATTTTGTCGGATCGTTACAATTTCGCTGGCATGCCTTGTATAATTTTCTGATCAAGCAAGGTATTCCTGAACAGAATATTACCAGTGCCATCGGGCAAATTCAAAGCCAGGCAGGCGGCTTCGCTAAGGCTGCGACAACCAATGCGATTGGCATTTTGTTTTCTATCTCCAACGCCTTCCTTGATATCGTCATCGTCTTAGTGGTCAGTTTCTACCTGACCATCGATGGAAAGCGTATCCGCGATAACATCGTCAATATCATTCCTCAACGTTCACGCTCTACCGTGCTCATCTTTGAGGATGCATTAAATCGTGTGGTGGGCAATTACATTCGTGGGCAACTCACACTGGCGGTCATCGTTGGCGTACTGGTCAGCCTGGTGTGCTTGATTACTGGACTGGGGCAATTTGCTCTAGTATTCGGCGTGCTTGGTTTCCTGTTTGAGACCATCCCGATGGTGGGTCCGTTGCTGGCCTCGATCTCGCCGTTGCTGGCTTCGTTGTTGTTGCCAAACCCTTTCCCACGGACGGTCTATGTCTTGATCTGTTTTGTGGTTATTCAGGCCATCGAGAGCAATGTGCTGGGACCACGTATTGTGGGGCATGCTGTTGGCTTACACCCGGTGGCCTCGATTATGGCCTTATTGATTTTTGCACGGGTGTTTGGAAATGCTTTTGGCGCGTTTGGTGGTGCGGTTGGAGCGCTGGTAGCAACGCCGCTGGTGGCCGCGGCCTGGGTGGTGATTACGAGCATCTACCGGTCATATCGTGGCGAAACAGCCGATGAGATGCTGGCTAAGAGACGTGCTCCCTGGTCGCTACAGCCTTCAGCACTCCCTGCTGCTTTTAGACTCAAGCGAGCAGGTCCACGTAAAGATGCGCGTCTGCGCTCTTCAGGGCGAAGGGAACTGGTACATGCGCGTACGAGGCAGGATGATTCCGAGGCACAAACAAAAATCAACGCAAAACAGGACCATAGCGTTGCTACCGACACCGATACAGAAAGCGAAACATCTACTTCTGAAACGCAAGAGCGCCCATCCCCGTAAAAACGCAATTTATGGTTGTGTAATAACCGTTTGTTTCCGTTAAATTGGGATGATTCCTGTTAGGCCTGCCGTGTATGCTCACCAGCGTTTGTGCCTGGTACGATACTATAATTATGGATATGTGCCTGGGATGGAAGGGGTGAAGCGCATGGGGCGATTGGCACGAGCAAAATACGTGGGTGCACGTACATGGTTTGCGTTGGCGCTGGTTTTGGGTGGGTGTTTCCTTGTTGGTACGATAGTGTACGCTATCGGAGTGTGGAATCTGGCAACGTTACGCGTGGAGCAGTGGTTATTGTGGCGTCCAGAGACCCGCGTTGACTGCGTATTGGATGAATGGCGCAACCTGGGCGCAGTTCCCTCTAGCATCATACTGACCTGCTTATTAGGCATTGCCTGTGTGCTGTGTGGGTATCGCAGGCGTGTGCTCCCGCTGCTGCTGCTGCTATTGCTGCTAGAGAGTGGCGTGGAGGTGGTGGGCAAACAATTGATAGCGTTACCTCTGCCCGCGACCTTGCGCTCTGGCATGACCGATCTGGAGTGCCCACAAATGCAGGATCGGCCAC
>DATAYF010000749.1:0-8633 GCA_036272735.1 Ktedonobacteraceae bacterium | reverse complement strand
CTTGCACCAGGGAGGCAACCCGCCTCTCTCTCGTGCAACCCAGTCGTGCCCGGTTATGCTAGGGCCGCATCGATCACGCCCTTACGCAGATTGGCCAGGACATGCGCCCAAGAACGATCGTCGGTTATCTACAACTGTAGGACTAAAGAGACATTGATCACTAGTTCAAAGGGAATTGCCGAAATTTCGTATTTTTAAGATCCCCAGGCCTGGAGACAGTTTTAACCTTATGGAAGCGCTTCTCAAGCCGATTAGCCTATCAGTAGGACTTAAAATCCCCAGGCCGAAAGGCCGTGAGAGTTCGACCGAATAGTCACACGAAATGCAAAGCGGAGTCCAACTAGCCATTGAAGCAACGGAACAAAGCAGCAAAGCAGACATACTAAGATATGTAGAGCGCATCCATACGATAGACCAACATCTAGAAAAAAGAGAGCGCCAAATCGGGAAAGCTAGAAAACTCTTACGAGAAGCATTATATGGAGAAAGAGTTATAGGCTACTAAACTATAAAAACCATTCACAGCATGGAAAGCAAGCAAAAAATGCTAAGACTTAGAAGAAGCATACAATTCCAACAATGTACTATAGCTTTGCATGCTAAGAGATCCTCTCAAGCCGCTCTACACCTTTGCTGCATAGGGGGCTTCAAAGGTCAGTTGAACCACTATCCCTCCTATGACTTACCTCAGACACCGAATTTAAACATTTACAATGTGCCATTCGCGATACTATCGTCTGTCGCGAATGGCAGTGAAGTAGAACCTTTGCTACAAACCTGAATGCTACCAGCAGCAGCCACCACAGCCGCAGCACTCGAAGTCACAATCACAGCGCTCGAAGCCGCAACCTCCAAAGCAGCCGAAACCACTACCAAAGCCACAGGGGCCAGGGAAACCACCACCAAAGTCACAGGGGCGAGAGAAACCAAAATTGCGGTTGATGTTGAAGTTCTCATTGAAATTACACGTATTGTTCCGGCCACCACACCTGGCACCATTCATTTGGGTCATCTCTTTTTCGTTCAGCTCAAAAATTGTGTTCATACGTTTCATCTCCTTATTTGTTTCTATTATTTATATTCTCTTGAATTATATCCATTGTTTTGCGCGCCATTCCTCGCCAGCATCTCTATGGGGAGGGACGGCCATGTGCCATATTGGCTGATGTGCGCAAACGTGTGACCAAGTGCAACGTAGGTTCTGGTTTAGACAACTTTCCTTTTCTGTGGCGAGATTTTGTCTGTCATTCTGCTTTTGATCAGTTTTCTCACCGCAGAAAACTTTCATTGCCGTGCTTAGGCTCGCAGCAGAAGGGAGTATGTGCTACGACGTTTCTGCCACAAGTTGTAATGAATAGAACAGTCAGTAAAGCTGATCGATGAGCATTACTGAGCAGTGGTGAAATGGCTACCTTGCACTTCATATCAGCTTCGGGCATATCACCCCTAGTAGGAGTGGCCACCGAAATGACCATAATGCCCATATTGTCCATCAAGTCCATAATAGTCATAAGGATTGTATTCATGACCCTGGCGGAACCTTCTGTCGTAGCCGTAGTAGTCTCCACAGTGGTGACAACCCCAGCCTCTGAACGCGCCAGCAAGCTGCTCCATATCCTCTTCATCGAGTTCAATCACATCAGAGGGTAGCTCGTATTGTTTTTTCATAGGTCTCATTTCCTCTCAGAATAATGCAAATACTATGCAAGTATGCTATGAAACGTTATATTTTTCTAGTGAAACTATAAAAGGATCTTTTGGAGAACCATCTACCTTTTTAGTATAACCAAGCCCTCCAAACTTTATATGTAATAAATTTCTTTTAAAATATTTACTTACGTCATTAATATAGCTAAGCATTACAAATGTATTTTATAGATTTTAAATTGATAATTATTTTATATAATATTTCACGATGTTACACCCAAGTTGATCCAAATGAGGATTGATGCTGGTGGGCAGGATCTCCCGCAAGAAAATGAGTGACATTTCGGAAGCGTGGAGGAGTATTCCAGAACATGAGGAGCGTCCTACGAATTCGCAGCTTGATGAGCCATAAACTTGCCTCACTTCGATACATTTTCCAAGAACCGATGTTGTGTAAGAAGGTTTTTGGAAAACTTTTTGTACGTGAAGCGGCTTTTCATAAAGGTTGGGCTCTCTCTCTGAAGAAAGAAAAAACCGCTAGCACCGAAGCTCTACGGCTAACATATCGTGTATGAATCGGCTCGTAGCACCAATTGGAATACGTTTCGGTTTCCTAAACCGTACGTCGGAGGTTCGAGTCCTCTCAGCCCCACTTGCCCTACCCAGCTCGCTCCAGCGGAAGTTTTATACTGGAATGCCCCCTACGGAACCATACCATGGATTTTGACAAATGACACCCTTGTGAGCGGGACCGCGTGAACAAAGGTGGAACGTACGAAATGTGGAAAGGAACCGTACGATGTGGAGCAACAAAACCTATTCATGGGAATTCAAGTTGCAGATGGTTCATTTGCTAAAGAGAGGAACCCACAACATCTCCCAAATCAGCCGAGATTATCAGGTAACGCGGAGCTTACTCTATGCCTGGATGCGTCAGTATCAGGAGCGAGGAGAGGCCGCCTTTGTTTCTAGCCGGGTCACCCAGTTTCCGCCAAAAGTCGAGCGACCGCAGACGGAGCAAGAGCAGGTCGGATGTCTCGAACGACTCTGTGGACAGCAGGCGCTGGAGATGGAACGGCTGCGCTCTGAGGTCGATCTGCTAAAAAAAGCCTGGCATCAGCTTCCGTCCAACAGCGGCACGCCCTGATCGAGCGGCTACGGGAGCTGATGCCGAGTGTGTCGGTACGCAAGTTGTGCGCGTTGCTCCTGCCTCAACCGGCAATGGTATTACCACCATCGTCGTCCCTCTGCCCAACAGGAGCACGATCAATCGTTATGTCAGGCCCTGCAAGAGTTACGGAAAGACTTTGCAGGCTATGGGTATCGGCGCATGACGAAAGCGCTCAAACGAGAGGGGTGGAAGATCAATCACAAGCGAGTGGAACGCGTCATGCGGCAGACGGGCTTGAATTGTCGGCGTAAACCGAGATACGTTCATACCACCGACTCCCATCATGGCGAGCCGGTCTATCCGAATTTGATCAAGGAGTTGCCTATCAAGGCACTCAATCAATGTTGGGTGGCGGATTTGACCTATGTGCGCTTGCCCGAGGGCTTTGTGTACCTCGCCTGTGTTCTGGATGCACACTCACGCAAATGCCTTGGCTGGAGCCTGTCGCGCAAGATGGATACCAGTTTGCCGCTCCAGGCGTTGGAGATGGCTTTACGAGTGCGCCAGCTCGCTCCCGGTTTGATCCACCACTCTGACCGGGGCCGGCAATATTGCAGCTTTGCCTACGTGCAGCGTCTTCAATGTGTTGGTGCCCAGATCAGCATGTCCGCGCCAGGACAAGCCACTGAGAATGCACGGGCAGAGAGCTTTTTCAAGACGGTGAAATATGAGGAGGTCTACGTGCATCGGTACCAGACCTTTGAGGAGGCACAAGAACACTTGCAGACCTTTCTGGAGGATGTCTACAATGCCAAACGTCTTCACTCCTCGTTAGATTATGTGCCTCCCGATGAGTTTGAAGAGAACTCTCTCAAGTGTTAGTGTAGGAGTGGTATGGATTTTAAGGGGGCACTCCATACATAAGGTGTCAATTGAGGTGTCAAAAACGCAAAACATCAGCAGAGACAAGCTTTTAAAGCCAGATTATTCACACCTGTAGGCAGTATTTATTGTACACCATACAAACGGGGCCATCTCGCTTTTGCCTGGAATGTTGCTATGCTTCATGTTATACTTGTATGGTTGATATTATGAGTATGCTACTTCGCAGCGTTATTTGCTCTTTACCCCTGAGTGCACAGCGCCAGCCATGGTAGAGGCTTAGGGGTTTGGCATAAGAGCATTCAAGAGCATAGGAAGAATATTTTATATTGATGTTGCTGGATTGGAGAGTGTTCACTCATGTCAGGAGAAGCCTTTGTTCCCTCATTGCAAGCAGTGCAGCAATTGGCTGATGCTGTCCGCGAAAACGTGGCACAAGTTATCGTTGGGAAGCGAGAAGTTATTGACCTGCTGCTGGTGGCTCTTTTGAGTGATGGTCACGTGCTGCTTGAGGATGTTCCGGGTATGGGCAAGACCGTCATGGCAAAGTCCCTCGCGCGTTCCCTGGGAGCAACCTTCCAGCGTGTCCAGGGGACGCCCGATCTGTTACCTACCGACATTATTGGGGTGAGCTATTTTGATCAGAGCCGGAACGAATTTGTGTTTCGGCGCGGCCCCCTTTTCGCGCATGTGCTACTGGTCGATGAGGTGAACCGTACAACGCCACGCACGCAATCGGCTTTACTCGAGGCGATGGCGGAGCGCCAGGTGACCGTTGAGCGCGAGAGTATGCTGCTTCCCAGACCTTTTTTTGTGCTGGCAACGCAGAACCCGATTGAGCTAGAAGGAACGTTTCCCTTACCCGAAGCGCAACTTGATCGCTTTTTGTTGCGTGTGCACATAGGCTATCCCTCCGATGATGAAGAGCAGACTATCTTGCATCGCTTTAAGCATGCAGAGCCGCTTGAGGAGTTGCAGCCGGTGATGAGTACCGAGCAGATCGTCGCCTTGCAGCACGTGATTCGCCAGGTGCAGTGGCAACCAGAGGTGGAGCGCTATGTCCTGGCAATCGTGCGAGCTACGCGAGAACACGCGGCCATTCAGCTTGGTGTTAGTCCGCGTGGCACATTGGCGTTGTATCGTGCCTGTGAAGCGTATGCTGCGATCCAGGGACGTGACTATGTGGTGCCTGATGACGTAAAGTTCCTGGCCCCCAGCGTGCTTGCTCATCGCTTAATTACGACATCCCGCACACGCATGCGTGGCCAGAGAACCAGGGAGATTGTGCAAGAGATTATGCAGAACGTGCCTGTTCCCGTCGAAACCACAGTCTCAGCAGCCAACTACTAAGAATTTCCTATAGCCTTGCACATAAAATAGTGGTGGGAAGTTCTCTTAGAGAGCTTCCCACCACTATTTTATCAATTTATGCCCACAATGGGGCATGTTTGTTGCTCGTCCTACACAAACAAGGGTTGTGCGCCGAGACGTGCGACCAGTTGTTGCATGGCTTCATCCGGCGTGGCCTTTTCAAAGCGGCTGGCGGCATCTAGCACTTTGGGTAGTACGTGAATATCACCCACAGTGTTCAGGAAGATGCCAGGTCTGCCCAACACCCAATGTACCGCGAGATCAATGTCTGTTTGATCTCGCAGTGGTTCGTACCATGTTGAAGCTGTACGCTCTCTACCCAACCAGGGTCTATAGGCAATCGATTTGATGGTCTGCACCGCGATATTGCGCTCCTGGCAGGTGGCTTGCAGCGCATTGAAGTTTTCGGCGTAGTAGGGCGTTTGCATGGTAATGTAGTTGTATGGGAGCAGCACCGAGTCAAAATCGAAGCGTTCAAGGCTGCGGCGGTGCGTGCCCGCTATTTGTAAGCCATGTCCGGTGACGCCGATGGCTTTCACCAGACCCTGACGTTTCGCTTCGCGTGCCGCGTCCAGTACACCACCAGGACTCAGCGCGGTATCCCATTCAATCGGATCGGCAAGATTATGAAATTGCCATAAATCGACATAATCGATGCCCATTCGTTCAAGCGAACGGTGTAGCTCTTCTGTCGCCTCTTTAGCTGTACGCGCGCCGGTTTTCGTGGCGACGAAAAATTCTGAGCGACGTTGTGCCAGCCAGGGAGCGATGCGTAGCTCGGCATCGCCATAGCTTGCGGCTACGTCGATGTGGTTAACACCATACTTCAACAGTACTTCCAGTGTGCGATCTGCCTCTGCCTGGGTTACTGAACCGAGCGACGCCGCTCCAAAAATAGTTCGTGTGCTTACATGGCCGGTATGTCCAAACGCAAGTTTAGGAATTGCCATAATTTACTCCTTTTTTAAATGCCCATCTATATACTACTGAACATAATGCGGTACGACGTCAAGGGATTCGTTGCGGAGCAGCGAAATTCTAACGTTTCTCTAATGTTTATCCTGCGCCATTCTAATAGTAGATGTGCTATATATGGGTCAGGGATTATTCGTAAGCATAGTTCGTTTGCGTTGGAGGTTTTTGCATGACTGTTGACACTCATAAAGAGACGCTGGGTTTTCAGGCGGAAGTAAAACAGTTGTTGGACCTGATGGTCCACTCGTTATACAGCAATAAAGAAATATTTTTGCGTGAATTGGTCTCAAATGCGTCGGACGCTATCGATACCTTGCGTTTCGATGCGCTTTCCGACTCTGCATTGTATGAGAGCGATGCTGATTTCAAAATCCGCATTTCCTACGATAAAGAGGCGCGTACGATTACCGTAGCTGATAATGGCATCGGTATGAGCCGTCAGGACGTGATCGAGCATATTGGCACCATCGCCAAATCTGGCACACGTGAGTTTTTTCAATCCTTAACTGGCGACCAAAAGAAAGATACCAACTTGATCGGTCAATTTGGCGTCGGATTCTATTCTGCTTTCGTGGTTGCCGAGCGCGTGACGTTGATTACCCGTAAGGCTGGTTTGCCAGCGAGCGAAGGGGTACGTTGGGAGTCTGAGGGTCATGGCGATTATAGTATCGAGAGCGTTGAGAAACCGGGTCGCGGCACCGAAGTGATCCTGCACCTGCGCGAAGGTGAGGACGAGCTGCTGAGCGGCTACTACCTGCGCTCGGTCGTACGCAAATATTCCGATCATATTATGCTGCCCATCGTCATGAAGTCGGAAGAGAAGGACAAAGAAGGTACAGACGAGGTCGTGAACCAGGCTTCTGCGCTGTGGACGCGCTCTAAAAACGACATTACCGATGAGCAGTACAAAGAGTTCTACAAGCATATCGCGCATGACTTTAACGACCCACTCGCGTATGTGCACAGTCGTATGGAGGGGACGCATGAGTACACATTGCTATTGTACCTTCCAGAGACTGCGCCCTTTGATCTTTACACCCGTGAGGTGCATCATGGCGTCAAGCTCTACGTCCGTCGTGTCTTCATTATGGATGACGCCGAGAAGTTGATGCCGCATTACCTGCGCTTTGTACGTGGCATCATCGATTCGAGCGATCTGCCGTTGAACGTTTCGCGCGAAATTTTACAGCAAAATCGCTTGATTGATACTATACGCTCCACTTCCGCGAAAAAGATCCTGGGCCTGCTGACCGACCTGGTTAGTAATGAGCCAGAGAAGTATGCCACGTTCTGGAAAGAGTTTGGGCGTGTGCTCAAGGAGGGTCTCTACGAGGATCATGCCAACCACGAGACCATCGCTTCACTTTTGCGCTTTGCCACCTCGGCGTCTACAGGCGATGTGCAAGATGTTTCTCTGGATACCTACATTGCTCGTATGCCGGAGAAGCAAGACACGATCTATTACCTGGTGGCCGAGAACTTTGGCTCAGCGAAAAATAGCCCTTTGCTGGAAATCTTTAAGAAGAAAAACCTTGAGGTGCTGTTGATGACCGATCCGGTCGATTATATCGTCGGGTCAGAATTGCAGGAATACAAGGGCAAAAAGCTGCAATCGATATCAAAAGGCGAGGTTGATCTCAGTAAATTCGAGGATGCGCAGGAGAAAGAGGAGCAGCAAAAGCTTGCTACCGAGTCCAAGGACCTACTTGATCGTATCAAGGATACCCTTGGTGATAAGGTCAAAGAGGTGCGTGTCGCGACCCGCCTGACGACCTCGCCTGCCTGCCTGGTCACTGATGAGTTCGGCATCGATCCCAACTTGAGACGTTTGCTGCAATCGAGCGGCCAGGTTGTGCCAGACGTGAAGCCAATCTTGGAGGTGAACCCACAGCATCCGATCATTGCCAGAATGAAAAATGAGCAAGATACACAGCGCTTCTCGGATTGGGCCAATGTGCTGCTGGAACAGTCGATATTGAGCGGAGGCGAGGAACTTACAGATCCCGTCGGATTTGTGGCACGCGTCAACAATTTGCTTGCCCAACTCTAGCTTTTTAGATGGATGGCTATCTCCTGTGACTCTTATGAGTACCTGGATGGTAGCCATTTTCCTTTATTCTGGAGCCAGCCAGATTTGTGTCGTTGCGTCTCCACTCCCCGACGCGACATACTTGCCATCGGGCGACCATGCTACCGCCAGTACCCTATCCTGATGTCCCTGATATATGCTGGCATTGTCCCCTGTCAGTGCATCCCAGACCTGAGCAGTATTATCGGTGCTGCCGGTAGCAAGACGTTTGCCATCGGGCGACCATGCTACGGCATCAACAAAGTTTCGGTGCCCATAATACCTGAGTATGTCCTTTCCGGTTGCTGCTTCCCACACTTCTACAGTTGTTTCGTTACTGCTACTCGATGCAATGTATTTGCCGTTGGGGGACCATATGATAACTGCTACGTCATCCCTTCTTGTGCTGTACCAGCCGTAGATTGCTACTGGGTGGCCTTGCGCAATATTCCAGATGGTGATGAAGCCATTGCCGTCTGCTATCGCAAGTCGTGTGTGATCTGGTGACCACGAGAGCACGCTTACATTCGTCTCGAATTTCTGTTGTATGGTGTTTGAAACCTTCCCTGTCGTCGTGTT
>DATAYF010000748.1:0-6669 GCA_036272735.1 Ktedonobacteraceae bacterium | reverse complement strand
ATACCTGCCGTTGAAGGAGTAAACCTGCTATGAGTAAGCTCTGGCAAAAGGGGTATAGCGTCTACCAACAGGTAGAGAGCTATGAAGCCGCACAAAATAGCGTCCTCGATACGCGACTCATACGCCACGATGTCTGGGGTTCGCTGGCTCACGTCGCCATGCTGCACCATATCGGCGTCCTGAGCAGCGAAGAGCACCAGGCTATTAAACAGGCCCTCTGCACCATTTTAGAACAAGAGGCGGCGCACCAGTTCATCATCCAACCTTCCGACGAAGACGTCCACACCAGCATCGAAAACTACCTGGCACACAACGTTGGCGCGGCCGGCAAGAAGATCCACATGGCACGCTCGCGCAACGACCAGGTGCTCGTCGATATGCGACTGTATGGCAAGGAGCAACTTCACGACATCAGCCAGCAGCTTTGCGCGTTGTGTAGCTCGCTACTCGCCTTTGCTCAGACCCACGTCAACGTGCCTATGCCTGGCTACACCCACATGCAGCGCGCCATGCTCTCGTCGGTTGCGCTCTGGTCTGCCGCCTTCGCCGAGTCATTGCTCGATGACGAGCACCTGCTCGCCGCCGCTTATGCACTCAACGACCAATCGCCACTCGGCTCGGCTGCTGGCTACGGTGTCCCGCTGCCCATCGATCGCCAGTTCGTGGCCGATCAGCTTGGCTTCGAGCGCGTACAGAACAATGTGATGTACGTGCAAAATAGCCGTGGCAAGATCGAGGCTGCTATCGTTCAGGCACTCGCACAGATTATGCTCGACCTGAGCAAGTTCGCGCAGGATATTCTGCTCTTCACCACCGTCGAATACGGTTTCTTCAGCATCCCGCAAGAACTGAGCTCTGGCAGTAGCATCATGCCGCAGAAACGCAACGTGGGCGTGATGGAACTGGTGCGGGCGCGTGGCAATACGATGCTGGCGCTGCAACAACAGATCCTGGGCATCGTGAGCGGGCTGCCTTCGGGCTACAACATGGATTATCAGGAAACCAAACGTCCATTCATGGAGGCGCTTGATCTCGTGCAGGATAGCCTGGATATCTGCAAGCTGGTGATCGACAACCTGCATGTCGATAGCGAACGCCTGGTCGCGGCCTGCACCTTTGAACTTTTTGCTACCGACCGCGCCTATCAACTGGCGCAAGAAAACAATATGCCTTTCCGCGATGCTTATCGCATTGTTGGCGCGGAAGTGCTTGCGCAACTCGACCGTAAGGCCCCTTTCGCTGTTGAAAGTCAGGAACAGCTTGTCGAGCGGCTCCAGGCCCGCAACCATCTCGGTGGCAGTGGCAACCTCGGCTTAGGGCAGACCCAGGCCCAGCTACAACAGATTGCCCAGGTCTGGCAAGCGCGCGCCGATCATTTTACCGCAACCATCCAACTACTTGTTGGCTCTCAAGCTTCATATTCCAAGCAATAACGGAGCTATCGCTCCTACTGCTGCGCAGTCAATTGTTTGGCAATGTAATACATCTCACATGGAGGATTAGTGGCATGGCAACAGTCGTACTTGCTTATTCGGGCGGCCTGGATACTTCGGTCGCCATTCGCTGGATCAAAGAGAAATATGATCTGGATGTAATCGCTCTTACCATCAACGTTGGCAATGATCGCAACCTCGACGCCATCGCTGCCAGGGCCAGGCAGATCGGCGCGGTCAAGTCCCTGGTCGTGGACGGTCGCGCCGATTTTGTCAAATACTTCGTCTGGCCTGGCCTGCAAGCCGGAGCTATCTACCAGGGTATGTACCCACTGGCAACCGCCCTGGCACGTCCTCTGATCGGACGCCTACTCGTCGAGGCCGCTCGTCAAGAGGGTGCCGTCGCTGTCGCACACGGCTGCACCGGCAAAGGCAACGACCAGGTGCGCTTCGATGTCGCCATTAATACGCTGGCTCCCGACCTCAAAATTATCGCTCCTGTACGCGAGTGGAGCATGACGCGTGACAACGAAATTGCCTACGCTAATGAGCACGGCATCCCTATTTCGGTCAGCAATGCCAGCCCCTACTCGGTCGATCAGAACCTGTGGGGTCGCAGCGTCGAATGCGGCATTCTGGAAGATCCTTGGGCCGAGCCGCCCGCTGACGTGTACGCCTGGACCCAGGATCCCGATCGTCCTGCCGCGCTCGAACCAACCTACCTGAAAATTACATTTCAAAATGGTATTCCGGTCGCATTGAACGGTGAGGAGATCGATGGCGTGACCCTGATCGAAAAGCTGAACAGTGATGCCGGAAAATACGGCATCGGGCGTATCGACCACATTGAAGATCGCCTGGTTGGTATCAAGTCGCGTGAAATCTACGAGGCACCGGCAGCCGTTGTGCTCAACACCGCTCACAAAGCCCTGGAAGGTCTGACGCTCAGTCGTGAACAGCTTCACTTCAAAGAACTGGTGGTGCCTGAGTATGCACGCTTGATCTACAACGGCCAGTGGTACAGTGCACTCCACCAGGACCTGGCAACCTACGTGCACAGCACGCAGCGCTTCGTCAGCGGAACCGTGCGCGTGAAGCTCTCGCGTGGCAATTGTGTCGTGGTTGGCCGCAAGTCGGAGCACTCGCTCTACAGCATGGGCCTGGCAACCTACGATAGTGGCGACCAGTTTGACCACAACGCCGCGCTTGGCTTCATCAAGTTGTGGGGTCTGCCCATGACCACTCAGGCGCAGGCGCAACTGCTGCCCTCGGTCGGCCTGGAAGGCAGCCTGCTCAATGAAGGCAACACCAGGGTACTTGCGCAAGAAAGCGAGAAGTAAACCCTTTTTGGGCATGCCTCAGCAGCTATCGAATGGCCGTGGTAAGCGAGACATAGATCCTACTTGCTACCACGGCTCACCGCGCTCGTTCAATGAACATGAACAGATGTTGCCAACTACATCAGATATCATGCTGAGGCAAGCGTTTGCTGGTGAGCATTTGACATCAATGGTTTCTTTTACGAGCGTATTTCTAACCTAAATAACCTTATAGTATGAGTATTATGCCTTCTCATATGAAAGAACACGATGGAGATAGTTGATGATCGACAAAATAAAAAGAGACAAGGCTTTTGAGCTTGCAGAACAAAGATTCCGAGCACGTATGAAGCGTAAGCCGCGCTCCTTCCTTTCCTTAGAGGATCTAAAATCCTCAGAAATGAAAAATATTATCCATCGTGGCATCGAAATGAAAAATAAGCCAGGTATTTTTTCTACGGCTTTGCATGACATGTCTATTGCGTTGCTGTTTCAAAAGACCTCGACACGAACTCGCTGCTCCTTTGAGAATGCGGCAGTGGAATTGGGGGCTTTCCCTAGTTACATCGACTGGAAGACCTCCAACTTTGTACTGGCTGACCTATGTGACGAGGTAAAGGTTTTGTCGCGATATTATGATTTGATTGTTGCCCGCGTTCTTAAGCACGAAACGCTAGCCATTATGGCTCAGGAAGGAGAAGTCCCTGTAGTTAATGGTATGTGTGATCGTGAACATCCATGTCAAGCTCTATCTGATTTTATGACCATCACTGAATACTTTGGTGATGACCTCGATGGGTTGCGCATTGCTTATTTAGGAGATGGCAATAATGTTTGCCGCTCACTGGTTCATGGCGCTATTCACATGGGCGTTCAAGTTAATTTGTGCTCACCCGAACATTATGCGCTAGATGATGAAACGGTTGCAGCAGGAAAAGGACTGATTACTCGCGTTACTGATCCCATTGCTGCTGTAAGTGATGCGGATATTATCTACACTGACACATGGGTTTCCATAGGTGATGAAGCTGAGATGCAAGAACGCATTTCCGCTTTTAAACCCTATCAGATCAATGCACCACTGATTGCATCCGCACCTTCACAGGTCCTGTTTATGCACTGCTTACCAGCCCATCCCGATCAGGAGGTCACATCAGATATACTTAGAAGCTCACGTTCTTTAGTTTTTGATCAGGCTGAAAACCGTGGCCATACACAAAAAGCCCTTTTGGAGTGGCTAGCCAATCAGCAACCAGCTTAAATACTCTTGCCATAAAGCTAAGCATAAGAACCACTATTTGCTTCAATCAGACTGTTCGATAGACGTTAAGTCGCTTCACAACGTGTACACAACATAGCCCTCGAATGTATGCCATTGGTAATGCTTACCGGTGCTTAGCATCCTTTGGGCGAAGGCGTTGGCTTGAGAGGAACCAGAGCTAAAGACGTAGGCGGGATGGCTTGCCGATCTCACGGCAGCACGATAGGGCAGGTAGCGGTCATTGTCGGCGTTAAGCTGGGCGTCCAGGCTGGCGCACATGATCTGTTCCTGACTCTGAAAAATAAGGCGCGCGCAAGTCCAGTAATCGGAATAGATACGCGTTGCGTCCATGTGCAACAGGTCCTGGGTCAGGCGCTCTTGCCGGGCATAGGCGGCCTGGGCCGCTGGTACCTCAGCGCCAATCCTGATCGTCCCCCACACGAATACCAGCACTACTGCTAATAGCAGCCCATAGCGCACAATCAGCAATATCGTGCCGCTGCTTTTCCAGCGCTCGCTCGTGTTGAGCCGACCAAACCCGTGCCACAGCGGCCACAGCACAGCCGGGAGTGCTAGCAGCAGGCAGGCGAGATAGCGTGAGGTCGAGTGTGGATCAACCGCCGCAGGTGAACTGATGGCATAGAGCACGAACGTGATGGCCGCGCTCATCAGCAGCAGCAATTGCGCGGCGAGACGAATGGCTCGCTGCCGCTCTTGTGGCGACCAGTCGGCAAGTGGTGCGTGCAAGCGTTTCCACGTCCAATAAAGTGGAAGCGCGGAGGTAATCACGGCAAAGCTCCATAGCAAAATGGCGGCGGCGGCCCAGCCTCCCTGTATCGCTATACATTGTTGTGGATATGGCGCGGGCGCGAAGAAGGCAGCGATAGAGTTCACCCGATGCATTGGATTGGGGACCGCACAAATAGGCGATGCCCCCGTTGCCATGGGAAGACTGATCAGCAACGCCTGCAAAATTTGCTGCAAAAAAGGCGCGCTATTAGGTACAGCGGGATAGTGCATGGAGCCTGCCAGCGCATGTAATGAGTCATAGCCAGGTCGTGCAGACAGATTATAGATTACAATGGGAATGATTGCTACCAGAAAGCATCCTAGCAGGCCAATGCCCGACCAGGAGCGCAACTCGTGACGGCAAAAGAGCCAGAGGAGGATACCCGCCGTCAGCAAGCAGGGCATAATGAGCAGGTCCGACCATATCGCCAATCCGGCAACCAGGCCCAACGTGGCCCAGGCGATCCTACGCCTCCACACATTCGCTAATTGTGCTGCATCTGTTCTGGAAGTGAGCGCCAGCCAGCCAGCCAGCAGGTAAATGAGAACAGCAAAGAGCTTTGTCTCTGCGTATCCGCCATTGGCGAAAAGTTCTGTGGTGATGACCGGGCTAGAGCCCAGACCCATCAGCGCCACGATCAGCAAAGCAAATTTTTTGCTAAATAGCAAGCTGGTTAAATAATAGGTAACGATAAGAAAAAGCGCGAAAAACAACACGAGACCGAGGCGCACGGTAAACGCGGACACCCCAAAAATATGGAAGAGCAACGCACCGAGATAGGCCTGGAGCGTTCCCATATAGCCTTGCCCATAGAAAAAGATGGGCCATTCACCCTTTTTCATGACGTGCAGGGCCATTAAATCTACAAAGCTTTCATCGCTATTGGTAGTAGGCCAATGGGACCAGATGAGCAAGATACGCAGAATACAGGCGAGCGCGACGAGCAAGCACATACCCATTATAGGAGCATAGTGGTAAAATTTTTTCATGGAGCTTATTGGTCCCTCAACAACAAATAACGGTACGTAGGGAGTTTAGCATAGAGGGACCAATATATGCAATAAGGGATGAAAAGACACAGATAATAGAAAATGCAAAAGTATATTCCCAGGGAAATGCCGCAAAAGGGAAAGCTTGTGGATAAGAGAGCAACCGGCTAATGCACAGCGTATAATAGTAAGGTACTTGAATTGTAAGCATGTCCTAAAGAGGTAGAGGAAAATTGACACATTCAACCGCATCAACCTTAGGTCAGCAGATGCAGAGCGTTTTTGCCACCATCAAACGGCGGCGCAGCATCGGCAAGTTGACCGAGCAGCAGCCCAGCCGTGAGCAGATAGAGCACATTTTGGAGGCCGCCACGCACGCTCCTAATCATCATAAAGTCGAGCCCTGGAAGTTTTTTGTGCTCACAGGCAAGGCTCGTAACGAATTGGGAGCCGTGATGGAGCAATCGTTGCGGACGCGCCTGGCAGAAACGACAAGCGTACAGGCACAGGCACTGCTCAACAAGGAACGTAACAAACTGTTACGCGCCCCCGTGATCATCGTAGTTGCCGCCGAACATGCCACGCAGCCAAAGGTCGTGGACATAGAGAACGTCGAGGCTACGGCCGCCGCCGTGCAAAATATGCTGCTCGGCGCGGAAGAATTGGAACTGGGAGCGATGTGGCGCACAGGAGAACCAGCGTACGATCCCCAGGTCAAACGCTGGCTAGGGCTGGTGCCAGAGGATCACATTGTCGCGTTTGTGTACCTCGGCTTCCCTGCTATCCCGCACCTGGAACGCCACCCCACGCCCGTTGCAGAAAAAACGACCTGGCTTGGTTGAAAAGTAGAAGTGGGCAAAAGGGATGAGCTGTTGCG
>DATAYF010000747.1:0-3039 GCA_036272735.1 Ktedonobacteraceae bacterium | reverse complement strand
GCGGCCGCCCCTGGACCCCGCTCAGAAAAACTCACTGATGGTTTGGCTTACCACTGCCAGAGGCTACCACCTCTGGAACGCGCTCAGAGAAACTTGCACATCGCGTTACTTATAACGCTTTGACGTACTCGACGAAGTGCTCGCCCCGGTCGAACTCGTTGAGGAACATGCCGAAGCTGGTGAAGCCGGGCGAGAAGAGCAGCACGTCACCCGGTCGCGTCAAATGTTGTGCCATGTCGAGCGCCTGGCGGAAATCGCTGTACACGCCGCGCACGGGATTGGTGACGCCGCGCTGCTCAGCCTGCTCCTGAATGGCTGGCACGAGTTCGTCGGTGCCACTGCCCGCCAGCAACACCACATCCCGGCAGCGCTCCACGATACGCTGCGGCCACTCTTCCAGCGGCAGATGCTTGGTATTGCCACCTGTCACCAGCACGATTGGCTCGCGGAAAGCCTCGATACCAACCTGCCCGGCAACTGGTGTCGTGCTGGCGCTATCATTAATGTAACGTACGCCCTTATGTGTGCACACATCTTCTAGGCGGTGTGGCACCCCTTTGAACGTGCGTACCGTTTGCGCAATCGTCGCGTCATCCACGCCGAGCAGGTGCGCCGTTGTGGCCGCCAACAGGATATTCTCTGCATTATGTTTGCCAGCCATCGGCGTTTGCGTGAACGCGAACGGCGCGACCTGCTCGGAGCCGCGTGCAAAGCTGCCGCCGCGTTCCAGGCTGGTAAACCACGTCTGGCCGGGAGCCTCTTCGCCAAAGCGCCGCGTCCAGGGATTGTCATAATTGAAAATTGCGATGCCATCCGCTGTCTGGTGCCGGAAGATATTGGCCTTGGCCTCGGCGTAATCCTGCATACTATCGTACGTGTTGAGGTGATCGGGATAGACGTTGGTCATTACCGCAACTGCCGGGCTGATCGTGTGCGGAGCCAGCCCCTCAAGCTGCCAGCTTGACAGTTCCAACACCACCTGGGTTTGCGTGGTGATTTGGGATAGCAGCGACAACGTTTCCACTCCCGCGACGTTGCCACCTAGCACAGTTGGTGCGCCACTCGCGCGTAGCATCTCGTAAATCAAACTGGCAGTCGTCGTCTTGCCGCGTGTGCCCGTAATGCCGATGATGCGTCCGGGGCAATCCATAAAGAAGAGCGCAATCTCCATTTCGATGCGCGCCCCGTGCTCCTGCGCCAGCAACAAATAGCGTGAATTGCGTGGCACACCGGGATTACGGATGACGACATCGGCCCACAGAAAATCCTCGTCGCGGTGCTCTCCCAGCACAAACTCTAGCGGCAACCCGCCCAACGCCTTGACGCTGGAAGCCAGCACCTCAGGTGATTTCATATCGGTCACACGCACGATGGCCCCGTGCTGGACCGCGTAGCGCGCCGCCGCCATGCCTGAGCCTTGCAAGCCCAGACCCATTATCAGTACCCGTTTCCCACGCAAATTCATACAACATTATTCTCGACTTTATCTAAAACTCGCTAGCATTATACCTGTGTCATGATAACAGAATCACCTATTGAACACAACCAACCCGGAATGGAGAGAGAGGCAAGGGGAATAGTTATGGCCGAGAGCGTCTCCCCCCAATGTAGAGGCGGAGCTTGCCTCCGCCTCAGCCCCACTCACGCATCGAGTGGCCACCCCGTTATCCTGACGTGCGCGGTCTATAAAAGCCGCCTCCTGCGTGGTTTCGCAACACTTGTTACCTTCAAACAAAAGCACCCGTGTACAGATGGGAACTTGATATAAGGCTCCCGAGGAAATGTCATAGGCACACGCAAGAAAAGCCCAAGCGAAAGGAGCAAAATATGCCTACAGGTAAAGTGAGTCCAGCAGAAGTCGAAAAGTTTCTCAAGGGAGTAGATTACCCTGCAAAGAAGGACGATCTGGTCAAATATGTGAAGCAGGAGACGCAGCAGGTATGTGATATCCTTCAGAAACTCCCCCCGGAGACGTTCAATAAACCAACCGATGTCGCCAAAGCCATTGGTGAGATTACTGGCAGGTAGCCGTAGCCTACCGTAAGGTGGTAAGGTGCCACTATTCCAACCGAATACGTGGCATCTTACCTTCAATCAACACAAGAGCAATAGATGCCCAGAAAGGTGGAGCAATGTCCACATTTCAAAGAACTCGTTTAGAATCCCAACCTCGGCAACAGCGCTGGTGGGGACTTTTGATTCGCGGTATCGTCGCCGTACTTTTCGGCCTGGGAACGCTATTCTGGCCCCACTTGACGCTACTTGTGCTCGTAGCCCTTTTCGGGGTGTATGTCTTGATCGATGGGATCACGGCGGTTATTGGAGCGCTACGGGAATACGATACCAATCCGCACTGGTGGGTGCTCTTTCTGGAAGGTCTCGCTGGTATCGTTATTGGTGTGCTCACCTTCGTCTTGCCTGGCCTTACTGCCCTGGCGCTGCTCTATCTGATCGCAATCTGGGCCATTGTCACAGGCGTCATGGAGCTGGTATCAGCCTTCGCGATAAGGCGTGTCCTACCGATGGAGTGGACGCTGATCATTGCTGGTATTCTCTCGATAGTACTGGGCATTTTCCTGGCGCTACGACCGGTTGTTGGCCTGCTGGGTCTCGTCTGGGCCATCGGCATTTATGCAATCATTTTTGGTATATTGTTAATCGTGCGCGCCTTCCAATTTCGCATGCGGGAGCCATCTGCACCAGCAGCACCAGCAGCACCGGTATAGCGAGTGCATCTTTAGGGAAAGACATAGTGGAGACGTTGATGGGCTGCCGGTTCATCAACATCTCCACTATTCCTTTTCCTTCTAATAATAGCGACAGCACAGCCAAAACGCGGTATAATAAAGGGAAAGAAGAGCCTGACCGTTCTGTCAGCGACCCCACGTCCAAGGGCGAGGGCTTGCTTCGGCGGCCCCGATGCTGAGCAGTCCCCAGGCGTAAACGCCTGGTAGTCCTTCGCGAGGAATGTTTATAGGCACTCCGGGGTGGCCGTTCCAGCTCCGGACCCTGCGGCGAGTCGTTAAAGAGCAAGATGGG
>DATAYF010000746.1:0-3311 GCA_036272735.1 Ktedonobacteraceae bacterium | reverse complement strand
TGGTGAGCGATGAGCTAAGGGGAGTGACAATGAGTGGAAAGAGCATTATTTTCCCCCTTCTTGCAGAGAAAACAATGCTCTTTCGTCCTGGTTACAAACGGATTTTCTGAGGGAATCCCTTGGTCACCAGAAGTGAGCCAGGCCCAACTTTCAGGGAAATTACCAGTATCAACCAGGCAAAAGTGTTCCAATTTACAAGATGTCAATGGAAGAAGCCGCATCAGAAGGGGCTTGGCCTCTCTGAGAACCGTCGATTCTCATCCTTCAGATCAAATTTCCACCCGTCAGTGCAAAATCGGTCCACCTTTCAGTTAATTTACCATGAATCTCACAAAGTCCAGCCACGGGCCCCTCGTGGGTCAGGAAGTGGAGCGCCAGAGCGAGTAGGGGTTGGCCTTCGGAGATCAGCGGGATGGCTGCGGCTGCTCATCCCCGCCGCTCCTGGATGGCTGACGGGAAAACAGCTCACAGGAAATGAGCGACTTTTGCCAGGAACGCCTCAATATTGAAGGGCTTGGCCAGGAAATCATCTGCTCCCGCTTGTCGTGCTGTTTCCTCCGCGCTCGGATGCGCTGAGAACATCAGGACCGGGATCGTGCGCGTTTCCTCCTGGCTCTTCAGCCAGCGCACGATCTGCCGCCCATCTTTGCCTGAGAGCAGGACATCCAGGACAACGAGGTGGGGAAGTCCGCCGGGGTGCAGGTGCGTGAGAAAGTCATCTTTGTCTGACGTCACCACGTCATAGCCCTCCTCTTCCAGGATGATGTGGAGGAACTCGAGAATATCCTGGTCATCATCGATGATGAGAATGCGTGGTTTAGTGTGCTGCATGGCTCTCTTCCTGTCCTTGTTGCTGTAGTGGGGCTGCTGGCTCCGCCTGCTCTTTTGGCTCCATCTGTGGCAACGCGACAAAAAAGGTGCTTCCAGCCCCTTTGCGGCTCTCTATCCATATACGACCCTGGTGACGCGAGACGATCTCTCGCGCCAGATAGAGGCCAATGCCCAGCCCTGGGTACGTTTTCTCTTCTGGGTCGTTGACCTGATAGAAGTGCTCAAAGATGCGATCATGATGCCTCGGGTCGATCCCAATGCCAAAATCTTGCACACTGACGACGACCTGCTTTCCCTCTCGGAAACAATAGATGATGACGTGGTCAGCCTCAGGAGAATACTTGATGGCGTTGGTCAGCAGATTGATGAATACCTGCCCCAGCCGATCTGGATCACCCAGCACCTGCACTCCTGTCTGCCCTTCGATGCAGAGCTGATGGCTCGTGGTGGTCATCTGCACATTGTCCACGACCTCGTTGAGCAGCGCATCCAGCTCAAAAGCTTCGAGGCGCAATGCCAGCTTGCCCGCCTGCATCCGCGAGGTATCGAGCAAGTCTCTGATGAGCCTGGTGAGCTTATCGATCTGGGCATCCATACGTGCCAGGTAGGAGAGACCTTGCTCGTCTCCCTGTTTGCTCAGGCGGCGTTGCAGGACATTGGTAAAGCCTTTTAAGCTGGTGACCGGCGTTTTGAGTTCATGGCTGGTCATACTGATAAACTCGTCTTTGCGATGCTCAACCCGCATGCGCTCGGTGATATCATGCCAAATGGAGATGGCCATGGTCACGGCGCCACTCGGTGTACGTACTGGACGGGAGATGATCTGCACCCACCGTTCAACTCCTTGAATGCGGAGCGTGGCCTGTGCTTCCGGTGCTCCGGCCAGGACTCGGCAGTGAGGAAGCGCCTCGGGAGACAACGGATGTCCCTGCTCGTCAATGAGTGGAGAGGTGGTGAGCAGGATGTCGTCTGGCTGCTCCAACAGCTCGTGGAGCGAGGGCACACCACTCATCTGGGCCGCGACCGCATTGGCATAGAGGACGCGATGAGTGGGAGCGTAGACGATAATGCCGTCCGCTACGCCCTGCAGGATAATGTCGAGTTGATTGCGGCTCTGTTGGACTTCGCGATAGAGCCGGGCATTCTCCAGGGCTAAACCAATGCGTCGTCCCATTTCTTCTGCCAGAGTGAGATCGTGTGCGGTGTAGTGTCTCCCCGAGGTGGTGGTGACCAGGGAGAGCCCCCCCGTGATCTTCCCTTGGGCGACCAGGGGAACCAGGAGAGCGGAGGTAAAACCCATCTGCCGTGCCAGCGCCAACTCCTCCTCGTTCCTACTCGCTTCTACCAGCAGCTCATCGGTGATCTCAGGGTAGAGTTCGGCGCGTCCGCTGCGCAGCACCTGCGCTATCCCCCGTGGCGCCTCAGGATCGATGGGGAAGTGCTCGTGCAGGGTGCGCGCCCAGCGTACCTGCTCGGGATCGATATGTGCCAACTCGGCCAGTTCTCGGTGTCCTGCCGCATCCAACAGATCAACAGTACACCAATCGGCCAGCCGCGGGATCGCCAGGTGTGTCACCGCGGTCAATGTTTCCTGGTAGTGAAGCGTGGAGGCCAAGATCTGACTGAGCTGGGCGAGCATCTGCTCCTCGGCCTCGACGCGCTTGCGTTCAGTAATGTCATGGGCAATGTCAGAGGCTCCGATGAGCAAACCCGTGTGGTCGTAAATCGGAGAAACAACGACGGAGACCGGCACCAGCGTGCCATCTTTGCGTTGCCTGATCGTTTCGTAGAGCTCGACCCGTTCTCCCCGGCGAATACGCTCCATGATCGTGAGAAATTCCTCCTGACTATCAGCCGGAAAGATCAGCGTGATGGATTGGCCCACCGCCTCCTGAGCACTATAGCCATAGAGGTGCTGCGCCGCTCGATTCCAACTGGTGATGATCCCCTCGCTTGTTTTCCCAATGATCGGTGTATCGGCTGATTCGACCAGAGCAGCAAGATGGAGGCGAGCGCGTTCTGCCTGGCGGCGTTCGCTGATATCACGGGCAATTTTTGTCGCCCCAACAATGGTACCGTTGCGATCTTTGACTGGGGAAATACCCAAGGAAACTTCGATCCTGGTGCCATCTTTGCGCTGCCGAACGGTTTCATAATGCTCAATGCGCTTGCCCTGACGCAGCTTCGCGAGGATTTCCACTTCTTCAGAGTGCCGTTCCTCTGGAATGATGAGCAGAATTGATTGTCCAATCGCTTCCTGGGCTGTGTAGCCAAAGAGCGAGACCGCTGCTGGGTTCCAGCTGGTAATAATACCTTGCAGGGTTTTACTGATGATAGCATCATCGGAAGAGGCAACGATCGCCTCATAGATACCCAGATCTTCTTGCAGGGGTTGATGTGAATGCATAAGTATGGCTCTCCTGCGCTAGTTAGTCCTGTGGTACCCAGTATAGCACAGGAAGAGATTTTTCAAAAGTGCG
>DATAYF010000745.1:0-24271 GCA_036272735.1 Ktedonobacteraceae bacterium | reverse complement strand
GCGCGGTCTGGGTATGTAATAGAAGAGTAAACCAGTTTTTTGTCTGTAAGGTGTATTGATGATATAGTACGACTGTTACCATCGTAGATCGTAGCATGTATGTCTTTTATCGATATATGCATCATTGCGGATAGTAGCTGGCTTTTTTGCTCTACTTGCACAAAAAATACGTAATTGGTGTGTTGTGGTTGATCATCTTTTATGATACAGTTGTTTTTGAGAGTATAAGTGAAAAGCAGAGAGGAAATTCTATATGGATGCAGTCAAACGCGAAATATTATCGCAACGTGTCCGCAAGGTAAAACCTTCGGGTATCCGTAAGTTCTTTGATATTATCAATACGATGCCAAATGTTATTTCTTTAGGCGTAGGCGAACCTGATTTTGTGACGCCTGAGCATATTCGCCAGGCTGGTATTGCCTCAATTCAGCAGGGGCATACGCGTTATACCTCGAATTATGGCATATTGGAACTGCGCGAAGAGATTGCGGCCATGTTGCAGCGCCGATATGGATTGACCTATGATCCTGCAACCGAAATTCTGGTCACGGTTGGGGTCAGCGAAGGCGTAGATGTAACGATGCGCACGCTGATCGACGAAGGCGATGAGGTGATCTCGCCTGACCCTGGTTATGTTGCGTATGAAGCCGATATTATTTTTGCTGGTGGCGTTCCTGTGCCAGTTCCGACCTATGCGCAACATGGCTTTGCCGTGCGGGCTGAGGAGATTGCCGCCGCGATTACTCCACGCACCAAGATGATTTTGCTTGGTAATCCCAACAATCCCACCGGCTCGGTCATTCCACGCGCCGAATTGGAGCGTATTGCTCAGTTAGCGGTAGCGCATAATTTGCTCGTTGCCGCCGACGAGGTGTATAGTCGCCTGGTATACGAGACCAAGCATATCAGTATTGCGACTATGCCCGGTATGCGCGAACGTACCGTGCTGCTGGACGGCTTTTCCAAAGCCTACGCTATGACCGGTTGGCGCGTTGGCTACGTTGCTGCTCCAATCTATATTATGGAAGCGATGTTGAAGGTGCACCAATACGCTATTATGTGTGCGGGCACGGCTCCGCAAGAAGCAGCGCTCGCAGCCCTGCGCTATGGCGAGCCTGACGTAGAGAGCATGCACGCGGATTACGCGCGACGACGACGCATGTTTGTCGATGGGCTGAATCTAATTGGCTTAACGTGCTGTGAGCCGCGTGGCGCGTTCTATGCCTTTCCATCTGTCAGCCAGACTGGTATGACCGATGAAGAGTTCGCTGAGAAATTGCTATTCGAAGAGGAGGTCGCAGTGGTGCCTGGTAGTTCCTTTGGGGCCGCTGGCGTTGGCTACATCCGCGCGGCGTACTGTACCGCGTATCCTCAGCTTGAGGAAGCGTTGGTGCGTATGGATCGCTTTATCAAACGACATAACGCGTAGATTTCGATTCGTGGGCATGATAAAAAAGAGAAGCTATGCACGAGGCATGGCTTCTCTTTTGGGAAGCGCATCGTAAGACACTTATGCCAAGACCGGTCCCAACTCGACTTGTGCTCTATCACGCTTGAGTTCAAACACGTTAGGCTGGCGCAACATCCAGGCAGTGTGATCCCACAACTCTCCGGCCTCCTCGCCATGTGGTACATCTATAATAACAGGGCCATAGAAGCCAACATTTGAGTTTTCTAAAGCAATGGTGGGTACGCCAAAAGCGTGATAACTCTTGACCGCTCCTTCATGGTCATTAAGCACATCTTGTATCGTACTTTCATCGGCAAGTGCATTTGCAACAAGACCAGGTTCAAAACCGGCCTCTTGTGCACAGCGTTCTACAACGGCTTGATCGCGGATATTCTCTTTGCTGCCGCCATGCTGCGCGTTGCCAAGGGCGATATACAACTTCTCGATGCCCTCGTTGCCATATTTGCGACGAGCATAGGCTAATGAACGCAATGCCGCCCAACCAAAGCCATTGACATAATCTGGCTCTACACCTTCTTTACGATTGATGATTTCCAGGCTAAATAAGCGCCAATGTACGTTTATGGGACGGACATTACGAGCCTCGCGTATCCACAGGGCGGTACGCCAGGCATATGGACAAAGTGGGTCAAAATGGAAGTTAACGCTGGCAGGCGTGGATGCTTCTGCTCTGTTCATTACTCATTATCTCCTCAGTGATTTTACCTGTATGTATAAGCCACGCTTCAAAAAAGGAAGTGTCTCTTTACAGGATACGTTGTGTAGGAATTATGTGTCAAGCCAGGATAGTTGTCGCTATATAGTATGTATGAATTGACCATGAGGTATGAGCTTCGCCTGTATATTTCCTCTGCTTTATAGAAGCAGCCTCTCGCGAGGGTTGACAAATATTTCCTCTGTGGTGTATCCTCGAAACCAGTTACAAAAAGTAGGCTACGGAAATTTCCGGCGAGGTGGCTGTTGAGCTTTCCGTACACTTGATGACGACTGTGGAGTAGAAACATGAAGGCTACAACCGAGCAAACACAATCGAGTATGGCTATGTACCCTCGTTGTGCTGAACGTATGCCTTTTACGCTGCCTACAATGGGCATGTTCGCTGCTTCTGCTGCTGCAAGCATTATTTTTCTCAAGACCGGCGCGTTGACGCCGGTCTCTTTGTTTGCCTTACTTATTATCGTTGCTCTTCTCCTTGTAGGCTTTGAACTCATTATTAGCCTCCTCCTTACATGCCTTACCGGACTCACGAGGCTTGAAGGTCTGGTAAGGCATATAACGAAGATAGCCACAAGCGACGCACGGGGAGATTAAAGGGAGCAACGAAGCAACCCGATCCAAAGAAGGTAACCTGAAGAGGGGCCTCCCATGTGGGAGGCCCTTTTTGTTATTGGTAACATTTTTGTTTGTCATTTTATACAGGAGGAATTATGGCAATCGCTGCAAAAATTATTCAGCAGACGGGTCAGGAAGACGCACGCGAATTGACTGGTAGCCAGATTATTTGTGAGGCGCTCATACATGAAGGAGTGAAGCTCATGTATGGCTATCCGGGTGGCGCAATTATGCCTTTTTATGATGCATTGACCTCCTATCCTGCCTTGCACCATGTCCTGGTAAGGCATGAGCAGGCAGCAGCCCATGCCGCCGATGGTTATGCGCGTGCAACCGGCAACGTAGGTGTCTGTGTCGCGACCAGTGGTCCCGGAGCGACGAACCTTGTGACCGGTCTGGCGACCGCGTCCATGGATTCGGTGCCAATGGTGGCGATTACTGGACAGGTAGCAAGCAGCTTGATCGGGCGCGATGGTTTTCAGGAAACGGATGTACTTGGTATCACACAGCCGATTACCAAGCATAGTTTTCTCGTGCGCAGCGCTGATGAGATTGCTGATGTGGTACACGAGGCATTCCGTATAGCTCGGACAGGGCGTCCCGGCCCTGTTTTAATCGATGTGCCAAAGGATGTGCAGTTCGCGAAAGCGCTGTATACGCCAGCGACTTCACCAAGCTCAGAAGTGAGCGTCGTGACTACCGGAATGCAAGCCCGCGTGTCCTCTGATCTGCTCATGAAACAGGCTGCACAGCTTATCGCGCAGTCGCGGTATCCATTGATTATGGCTGGTCATGGTGTCATCCTATCAAACGCTTATACTGAATTGGCGGCTTTTGCCGAGAAAGCTTACATTCCAGTCGTCACCACCCTGCTTGGTTTAAGTGTATTGCCTGACACGCATCCTCTGAACCTTGGTATGCCTGGTATGCATGGACCTGCACATGTCAATCGTGCTATTGGAGAAGCTGATCTTATTATTGGGGTTGGCCTGCGCTTCGATGACCGTGTGACTGGTGATGTGAAGAGCTTTGCTCCTAATGCACACTTTATCCACATCGATATTGATGCCTCTGAAATGCACAAAGTGAAGGTTGCGACGGTGCCTATTGTTGCTGACGCCAAAGTAGCCCTGGCTGCACTTACCAGTGCTGTCGAGGCGAGTGACGACAGCAAATGGTTGCATACTATTCGCACCTGGCAGGCGCAGAACGAACAAAAGAGCAAACAGGTGCAGCGTGATGACACGTTGCCTCATCCACCCTCGATTTTGTCCGCCATTCGTGAGGCCACCGATGGGGAGGCGATAGTCGTTTCTGATGTCGGTCAGCATCAGATGTGGACTGCGCGTTTCTACCAGTGGACGCGCCCCAATAGCCATATCACCTCAGGCGGTTTGGGTACGATGGGCTTTGGTCTGCCTGCCGCGATGGGTGTGAAGATGGGCATGCCTGACGCGCCAGTCTGGGTCGTTGCTGGCGATGGTGGTTTCCAAATGAACATTCAAGAATTGGCAACCTTGCAGCAAGAAGGAGTGGCCTTGAAGATCGCCATTATGAACAACGGCTATCTGGGCATGGTCCGGCAGTGGCAGCAGTTCTTCCATGCTGGTAACTATTCGGCGACGCCGATTACTGGCCCAGACTACTGTAAGTTGGCGGAAGCCTATGGTCTCACCGGCATGCGCGTCACCAAACAAGAAGACGTAAGAGGCGCTGTACAGCGTGCAATGGAGACCGAGGGTACGGTAATTATTGATTTCGTCATCGAGAACGAGGCCAATGTTTATCCAATGGTTGCACCGGGTTCAGCGATTACTACTATGATAGAAGAGACGACGGAGGAAAATTCCTGATATGACGCATGCAACTGCTACCACATATCGTTCTGGACAATCGAACGTGCCGCATTCCGAGGCACGTATCTATACGCTGCTCGTTTCTGTCGCAGATCGGCCTGGGTCCATTGATCGCGTCATTGGATTGCTACGTCGTCGTCGTGCAAACCTGCAAACGTTGACACTTGCACGAAGTGATCAGCCTGACGTTATGCGGCTTGTCGCTATGGTGAGCGACTCTGAAGTAGGAGTCGATCATCTTGTTGAACAATTGCGTAAAGTGTTTGATGTACGTCAGGCCGAAATTTTGGAGATGGGACAAGCGGTGGTTCATGAATTAGCATTGGTGCGGATAGATAATGCCACTGGCCGCTTTGCTGAGGTTAACGAGGCAGCACACCGTAATGGTGCATACGCGGTGGATGTTGCGCAAGATACGATCACGTTTGAGGTGGTTGGAAGCCTCGAAAAAATAGATCAGTTTGTTGATCAGATGCAACGCTATGGCATTCGTGAAATCGCACGCTCGGGTAGCGTTATGATGGCACGAGCAACCAGCAGCAAATAAAGTATAAAGGAAGAGAAATTCCATTCAACGAAGGAGAATGTAGTTATGGCACGTGTATATTATGATGCGGACGCAAATCTTGACCTGCTTCAGCAGAAGCGCATTGCAGTTATTGGCTATGGGAGCCAGGGCCATGCCCACGCACTCAACATGAAAGAAAGTGGTTGCAACGTCGTGGTTGGCCTTCCCACTGGCAGTAAGAGCCGCGCCAGGGCTGAGGCTGCTGGCCTGACCGTCTTAACTCCAGCACAGGCAGCCGAGCAGGCAGATGTCATTATGATCCTTATTCCAGACGAACTGCATAATGAAGTGTTTGAAAGGGATATTAGACCTGGTCTCGCTCCTGGCAAGATGCTGCTCACGGCACACGGATTCAGCATTCATTTCTCGCAAATTGTGCCACCGGCCGATATTGATGTGGCTATGGTCGCGCCCAAGAGCCCCGGCCACATGGTTCGTCAGCTTTATACCGAGGGTGTAGGTGTGCCTGCGCTGTTTGCCGTGCACCAGGATGCGTCTGGCGAGGCAGAAGCGCTCACTCTGGCCTATGCTCGTGCGATTGGCTGCACACGTGCTGGTGTACTCCGAACCACCTTTTCAGAAGAGACCGAGACGGATCTGTTTGGGGAACAAGCGGTGCTTTGTGGTGGTGTTTCCGCCTTAATCCAGGCGGGTTTCGAGACTCTAGTGGAGGCTGGCTACCAGCCAGAGTCGGCTTATTTCGAGTGTCTGCATGAGATGAAATTGATCGTTGATCTCATGTACCAGGGTGGCCTGAGCTATATGCGCTACTCGATCAGTAACACCGCTGAGTATGGCGACTACGTGAGTGGTCCCCGTATTATCACGAATGAGACAAAGGCCGAGATGCGCAAAGTCTTGCAGGAAATTCAGGATGGAACCTTCGCTTCGCGTTGGATTTTGGAGAACAAGGCCGGTCGCCCTGGTTTCTACGCCATGCGTCGTGCTCACGGTGCCCATCAGATTGAGGAGGTTGGTAAGGAACTGCGCACAATGATGCCGTGGTTGAAGCCGACCGCCGAAAGTACCGACAAAGCTGAAGTAAAAAAGTAACCAGGTGAATCGTTGGGGCAACCATGATGGTTGCTCCAGCAATTAACACAGCCAGTTATGAAGGAGGGCACAGAAACATGGGAGATGCGGCAGTCGTAAAAATTTTTGATACCACGCTGCGTGATGGAGAGCAATCGCCAGGGGCGACCATGGCGCTTGATGAGAAGTTACAGGTAGCGCAACAACTTACACGCCTGAAGGTCGATTGTATTGAAGCTGGTTTTCCCGCCGCCTCTCCTGGTGATCTCTCTGCCGTGAAGGCAATTGCACGTCATACGCGGGGCGCTGCCGTGGTTGCTCTGGCTCGCGCTCGCCTGAGCGATATTGACGCAGCCTGGGAAGGAGTTCGTGAAGCAGAGCAGCCGGTGATTCATGTGTTTCTTGCGACTTCTGAAATCCATCTCACACAGAAATTGAAGCTGAGCCGCGAGGAGGCCTTGCAGTGCATCAAGTCGGCGGTGACGCATGCTCGTCACCTTTGCCCGACGGTCGAATTTTCCGCGGAAGACGCGACTCGCAGCGACTGGGATTACCTGTGTACCGTGTTTGCAACAGCCATCAAGGCTGGTGCCACGACGATCAACGTGCCCGATACGGTTGGGTATGCGATGCCCGGCGAATATGAAATGCTCTTTCGTTATCTGCGCGAGCATATACCAGGAAGCGGAGATGTCATCTGGAGCGCACACTGTCACGACGACCTGGGATTGGCGACCGCCAACGCACTGGCTGCCGTTCGCGCTGGTGCACGCCAGGTCGAAGTGACGGTGAACGGTATCGGTGAGCGAGCGGGTAATACCGCCTTAGAAGAGGTGGTGATGGCTCTACGCACACGCCCAGAAACGTTTCATAACGTTGACATGCACATCGATGCAGAGCAATTGGTGGCTACAAGCCAGATGGTAAGCCGTATTACTGGTCTGCCAGTACAGCCAAACAAGGCTATTGTCGGTCGCAACGCCTTTGCGCACGAAGCTGGTGTGCATCAGGATGGTATGCTCAAGAATCGCCAGACGTATGAAATTATGACCCCGCAATCGGTAGGCTGGACCGAGACGAAATTTGTGCTCGGCAAGCATTCTGGTCGTCACGCACTGGATGCTCGGTTGCGTCAGCTCGGCTATAAATTGTCAACACAAGAACTCAAGACCATTTATGATCGCTTTGTGGTGATGGCAGATGAGAAGAAGGATGTCACCGATGCAGATCTGATTTTTATCATTGAAAGTGGTAAGGAGACGCCCGCTGCCATTTAAGTATCAGCACGTTTTATGTGGTAGGAAAAGGTTATGTCTTTTTCTGCCATGTGTACTGTCATTATTATAGCTACTACGTATTATTTTCGGGAGCGGTCTGGTTACCTAAGCTATTCACAAAATAGGGATAAGGGATATTATGACATTGGTACTCTCATGGTTACGTCTTACCCGAATCGTGTGATAGAATAGGTATATCTGAGAAAGGATGAATTATGCGCTCATCAGAAAGGCAGGGTACTGCCGATGGCACTGGCATTACCCGTCTCAGTAACTGTCTTGACGCCTGCAACGTCAGCTAATCTAGGTCCTGGCTTCGATAGCCTGGGATTAGCTTTACAATTGTACAATCGTTTTGAGGTCGAAGAATATGATGGTGATCCTCAGCAGCCACTGATTGAGGTGCTTGGGGATTTAGGAAAGGAATTAACTACCAGCCCAGATAACCTCTTCTTTCGGTCGTTCGCTTTACTTTTCGCGCGTTTGTACGTGCCGTTACCCTCTGTACGCATACGTATCATCACCAATATTCCTCCTGGTTGTGGATTGGGAAGTAGTGCTACGGCTGTTGTGGGGGGACTGGCTTCGGCAAATGAATGGGTGCGCATGCAAGGTCTGGCGCGGCCAATGCCAAAAGAGGAACTGTTGGAACTGGCTGTTGAAGTAGAGGCTGGCAACCATCCAGACAACGTAGCACCGGCGCTCTTAGGTGGGCTGGTCGCGACGACAAAGATGGGCGGGAAAATTCATGCCATCAGAACGCCCTTTCCTGATGCTCTCAAAGCGATCATTTTTACCCCCGCGTTTCCGATGGATACAGTAGCGGGGCGCAAGTTATTACCAGCTAGCTATCCCAAGGCTGATGTAACCTTTAATACCGGGCGTGTGGCCTTGCTGGTGATGGCGTTGCAGACAGGGCATTACGAGGTCATCGGTGAGGCTATGCAGGATCGTTTACATCAACCATATCGTCAGACGTTGTTTCCTGCGATGCCCGCAATTATTCAAGCTGCGATTTCAGCAGGGGCGCATGGCGCTTGCCTTTCTGGTGGAGGGTCATCACTTATTGCTTTAGCAAGCACACGTTTTCACGAGGTGCTGCAAGCAATGCAAGAGGCTGCTCGTGCGGCGGATGTGCAGGGAAAGGGTAGGGTACTACGAGCAGATCAACAAGGCGCGCGTATCGTGAGTACACCGCGAAGCCGCATACGAAAGGAAGTTAGTGCGCGTTATGGCGATCAATTCTGCTGGTCTCCCGCTAAACCAGGGAGCAGGCGAGGAAAATACTAGTTTTTCTACAACGTTGCCATCTGAGGTCACCGCAGTTTTATCCTTAATCACCCTGCGCTGTGTAGAATGCTCCGCGCTCTATCCCGCGAGGGAAGCTGGGCGGCCCCCGCGCTATCGTTGTGATTGTGGAGGGGTATTAGATGTTGAAATGCCTTTCAGGTTTCCGCAAAAGCAGGGGCAGTTTCCTACGGATGCCGACCAAAGACCTGTGGGCGTAGACGAGAGCGTACCCTCAGTCGGGGCCTTGTGGCGACAGTTATTCGATGATCGCGCCGCCAATCCTCCTATCTGGTCGATCACTACGGACACCTTACAACTTGATTACAGTGGCGTGTGGCGTTATCGCGAATTGATCCTGCCTGTACCGGAAAGTTATGCGGTGAGTCGGCCTGAAGGCAATACCAGCCTCTATCCCGTCGGCATCGAAAATTGTGGACCAGGGCGTAGTGGTCATCGTCAGATCGGCGTGTACGCGGGATTAGAGCGGCTTTTCATCAAGCACGAGGGCGAAAATCCTACCGGTAGCTTCAAAGATCGCGGGATGACGGTTGGCGTGACGATGGCGCACCTGTTGGGAGCAAAAGCTGTGGCCTGCGCGTCCACGGGCAATACCTCAGCCTCGCTTGCCTCCTATGCTGCTCAAGCTGGTATTCCAAGTATCGTCTTCCTCCCTGCTGGTAAAGTGGCTGGTGGCAAGTTGGCCCAGACGATGGCCCATGGAGCGCGTATGGTGCAGATTGCGGGCGATTTTGACGCTGCCATGCACCTGGTTGAGCAAGCGTGTAACGAGTTGGGGATTTATTTGCTGAACTCCTTGAACCCGTTTCGCATCGAAGGACAAAAGGCCATCGGCTTTGAAATCCTCCACCAGCTTGATTGGCAGGCTCCCGATTGGCTGGTCTTGCCTGCTGGCAACTTGGGCAATACTTCCGCCCTGGGTAAAGCCTTTCGCCAGGCGTATGAGTTGCGGTTGATTAGCCATATACCGCGGATCGCTTCAATCCAGGCTTCTGGGGCCAACCCGTTCTACCGTAGCTATCAACAAGGCTTTGCCAAACGCGAGACAGTACAAGCCGATACAATCGCGACCGCCATTAAAATTGGCAACCCCGTCAGCTATACGCGCGCACGCCGTGTGATCGAAACCTGTGATGGTGTGGTGGAAGAAGTGAGTGATGCTGAAATCCTGGATGCCAAACGGGTGATTGATCGCTCGGGTATTGGTTGCGAACCAGCGTCGGCGGCAACCTTGGCCGGTATGCGTAAGCTAGTCGCGCGTGGTATTATTAAACGCGATGAGCAAGTCGTTGGCGTACTTACAGGGAATCTGTTGAAGGATAGTCAGACGGGCATGCCGCAGGATGTGGCCGGTAATGTGGTCGCAGCCACAATGGAGGCTGTCAGGAGTATATTGGCTTGATAAAGCATGCCTCATTGCAAGATAGACAAGCAAATACTCCCAGCAATGCACCAGGTTCGGATCGGCTTAGTAAGATCCGAACCTGGCTATTTTCCTGGGAACTTTATGCTATCGTGTTAGTGGCAGCTATTTTGCGTTTATACCGCATCGATACGACCGAGTTTGATAGCGACCAGGCTGACATTTTTCGCATGGCCTACGATGCTGCTCATCAGCACCTCCTGATCGCTACCAGCAACGTTGCCTCACTGCATATTTACAATCCTCCTGGCATCATCTACCTGTTGCTACTTACGGCCTCGTGGAGCGCGGATCCACTGTGGGCCGCTGTGATGGTGGCCTTACTGGCGGTGGCATCGGTCGTGTTGACCTACGTGCTAGTTCGCCTGTATTATGGCAGGCTGGCGGCTATTCTGACCTCGCTGCTGTATGCTACGGCCGCGCTACCGGTGTTTTATTCACGGTTTATCTGGCAACAAAACTTGCTGCTCTTCTTCGTGCCAGTATTTATACTGGTGCTATTTCGCGGCACGGTTACGCATCGTCGTGGCTGGTTGGCTCCCGCATTAGTATTATTGGGCTTGCTCGTACAACTTCATGCCTCCACCGTGATGTTGGTGGCCCCGCTCGTCGTGGCCTGGCTGGTTGCCCCTCAAACAGTACGTTGGCGCGACGTTCTGCTCGGCGTTGTCGCGCTACTGGTCATCTATGCTCCCTATGTAGTGTGGGAACTGGCTACCAACTTTCAGGACGTACTCGTGCTCTTCGCTGGTACGGGGCAGCACGCGAAGCTCGACACGCAGGCTTTGCAGCTCTACCAGCAATTCTTAGGCCCCTATAGCGTCCCTTCCAGCGCCAACTCGCTCTTTAGCAGTGTGGCACCATTTGTCTCGTGGCTGCTATATACAATGACCGCCTTGCTCATTGTAGCTGGAATCATGGTGCTGGTGCTGCTCGTGCTTCCCATGAAGCAGCGCCTGGAAGAGTCGCAGGAGCACGGTCGTCTGCCACGATACTTACGAGGCACATGGAACTGGTGGCGCAATTTTCGGGCGCAGCCATATCGCTGTGGTCTGCTCATTCTCCTTGTGTGGCAGGCCATTCCGCTCATCTATCTTTCGCGTCATACCATCAACCTGCAGCCACACTACTTCATTATGTTCATGCCAGGACCTTTCATCTTGATCGGTATACTGCTGGCGAACAGTATCGCCTGGTTGCGACGCCCCGGTCGTCTCGTGGCACGTGTGGGGAGTATAGTGATTGCTCTGTTGGCGGTCGTGCTGATCTGTGCCCAGTTTGTTGCCAGTGGGGCGAGCGTGCTCGATAAAGCATACGGCAACTTCGTTGATACCAATCTCTCCTATCCCTATTATAACGACCTGGCCTCCATGCAACACGTTTTGCACACGACTGACCACATCGCGCAGCAGCAGCATCTGCAGCATATCTATGTTGCTACCGATTCCGGTTCTGAGATGGCTTTCCAATACCTGACGCAGTTTACACGTGTCCCTACAACCGCCTTCAGTGAAAATTGTATGATCTTGCCGGATCCCACGATTGGCCCTGCTTTGTTAGTGCTGGGTCCGCATAGTGACGTTGCTGCTACGTTTCTTCCACGCTACGCCACCGTTACTCCTGTCGGCAGTTCGCCACGTCTGGGAGGCGCACCTTATCGACTGTATCGCGTGCAAACCAATCAAACACCTCCACTGGGAAGAAGGATGGCTACCTCTAGCGAACTTCAACTGCTGAATGTGCAGCATGCATCCTATAGCCATTCTGCTTGGATATTGTCACGTTGGAACATAGGTCGTAGCGCTGCGCCGACATTTCGCACGACCTATGTCTATAACTTTGTTAACCTGAACGCTCCACAGCTTACGACAGGCGTGCAGTCCCCTGATGATCAGGGGCATTGTGTGTTTACTGCTCTGCATGCCGGTGATCAGGTGGTGGTTAATTACCGTCTGCCCTATGCCGATGCCTCCGGCGCATCAATACCCATGCGCATAGAGGCGTATACTACCATGCCGTTAATCCTCAAGCCAGCATTCTTACGTCCACTCGGATTGACGTTTGAGACGGATGCATACGTCAACACCTCTGCACATATATTCCATATGCAGCTAAGCAGCGATAATTTTCAGTTACCTACCAGCTAAGCTCTGATGTTTTATCAATGGCCGTGTGAACACTGGCAAAATCGTTTCTAGACTGCTACAATATGTCTATTACAACATATAGCACATTGTGTGCGATACCAAGAGGGACGACGGTAAATAAAGTCATGCCGAAGCAGAAGTTACTTCCTTCCTGGGACATGCCTTCAGACCCTGTGAAGGCGCTATGGTGGTTTATGCACTGGCTATTACAGGTGCTGGTGCGCTACCTTTGGCTCCCCATTGCTGTTCTGGTTGTGTATGAGGTGATTGCAAACGCGCGCATCGGTGGCATCGGCAGCGGATTGGTGGTTGGGGTGATTACGCTAGGGATCAGTCTTATCGTTTGGGCCGTGCTCTACCTGATTTTGCTGGTGGTCAATTTTCTAACAAAAGTGCGCCACGTCGTCAGCGATATGCATGAAACGCAACAGCAGATGTATCAAAATCCTTTTGATAACGTCAGCTCGTTTTCCTCTTATCAGAGGAAGGCATCCAGAGATGGCAATGTTGTCGAGGGATCAATCAGTGAAGTGGACGATGAGAAGAAACGCTCTAGTTAAAAATAGTGGAGGAGGCCCATCAACTCTCCTCCATCGTCTTTCTTCAGAGCGCGACCGCTTTATTCTGTTGCGCCCATTGTTGCCATGCTATGTCGCCTGGCTCAGGAACGTAGGAGAACAATAATGAGCCGTGGCCCTCAATACGGTAACGACCTAGCGCTGCCGGGAGCACCATGCTTTGACCGCGACTGATCTTTTCACTCTGTGCCAGCGCGTCCCCATAACTGATGGACGCATCAGCACCAAGGGAAGAGATAATGACGCAACTATCACTGGTCTGGCCCTCGAACCCTCCGCCCTCGTGGCCTTGTGCCTGCAGGCGTATCTCGTGCGCCACGAAATACTTACAAGCAACCAAACAACGATCCTCGTATTGGGCGTTTTGCGTGACGATGATAGGCTGCATTTTGATTTGTGGTGACGCCGTGTAGTGCGAGACAGCAAGCGAACGGTCAATATGTAACTCGCGTGGTATGCCTGTCGCGGACAAGCGGCCATAGTCGTACATGCGGTAAGTGATATCGGAGTATTCCTGCAATTCGTACAGCAAGATGCCGCCGCCGATGGCATGCACGGTTCCAGCAGGCACAAATACAACGTCTCCAGCTTGTACTGGCTCTTCATGCATGAGTGTATCAAGGGTGACACTTTGGATGGCCTCATGCACAGCTACGCTATTGGTCTGCTGTTTGAAGCCATGCACGATGGTTGCGCCTGGCTCTGCCTTGAGAATATACCAGAACTCGGTTTTGCCAAGTTTCCCTCCCTCGTGAATATGGGCATAGTCATCTTTGGGGTGCACCTGGACCGAAAGCTGGGCGTTGGCGTCGATAAATTTTGCCAGCAAGGGAAAACGCTGACCAAAAATGGCCACGGCCTGTGTGCCGAGCAACGACTCTCCTAATTGCTCAACGAGAAATCCGAGCGTTTTCCCCTGATAGGGACCATTTTGCACGATGGTACTGACTTCGGTTTCCCAGGATTCACCGATGGCGATATCCCCTTCTGGCAACCGTTTCCAGCCATCCTCACTCAGTCTGCGCCCGCCCCAAATAGTTTCATGCAATGAAGATTCTAAGTGAAGTGGATAAAAATAGTGTGTATTCAACTTCTCTGGTACCTGACCTATCAATTTTTTTTCGCATTAATCGACGAGCAGAACCCCTTCGATCTGTCGGCGCAGGCGGTTGCGCATCACGATCCCTTTGATCCGATACAGTTCTTTCCCTCCACGGAAGAAGATCAGTGTGGGAACGCCCTCCACATTCCATTGCTTCGTTAATTCCTCTTGTCCCTCGACGTTAATGTTCACAAACGTCATGCGATCCTGATATTCTTGGCTTACGGCAACAATTTCCGGCTCTTGTATCAGGCATGCGTTACTTTGTGGAACGGTAAAGTTTACCACCACAAGCTGAGGCGAAGGGACGTTGAGCACTTTTTCGGCAAAGTCATCTTTTGTTATTTCGGTGTAGCTATCAGCCATGCGATCCTCTTACATCATTCAAAGATAGGTGTGTTCTACCGCTAAGGTATCACCAGGGCTTGGCGAGTGTCAAGCACACACTCTTAAAAATGTTGAGGCGTGGCGGCATATACACAGAATCAGGAGTGCATTTATGATGTGGTGGCAAGTAGTCCTTCGGCATCTTCTATCGTATAGCGATATCCCTGCTCAGTTAGGAATAACTGGCGATTGGCGGAAAACTCCTGATCGCGGGTATCGCGAGTCACGATGGTATAGAAAGAAGCGATGCTTCCATCCTCCTTTGGGCGTAGAATGCGACCCAGGCGCTGGGCCTCCTCCTGGCGCGAGCCGAACGTGCCCGATACCTGGATGGCAACATTGGCGTCTGGAAGGTCGATGGCGAAGTTCGCCACTTTACTTACCACAAGACGTTTGATCTCGCCGCGTCGGAATTGCTCATAAAGCTTTTCACGTTGCATCGTGCTGGTTTTTCCAGTAAGTAAAGGCGCGTGTAACTCTTCAGCAAGCAACTTCAATTGATCGAGGTATTGACCGATGATCAGTACCTGGTCATCCAGATGGCGCTGTGCCAGGTGACGTACAATATCAAGCTTGGCGATATTTTCGGCGGCCACCCGATACTTTTCGCGTGTTTCAGCCATCGCGTAGTTCATCTGGTCATCTTCGCTCATGCTCACGCGAATCTCGTGGCATTCAGCGGTGGCAATCCAACCCTGGCGCTCTAATTCCCGCCAGGGCACGTCATATTTCTTGGGACCAATCAAGCTAAAAACGTCGGCCTCGCACCCATCCTCGCGCACCAGTGTCGCGGTCAATCCTAAACGCCGCCGGGCCTGAATTTCGGCGGTGACGCGAAAAACAGGAGCCGGTAGCAGATGGACCTCGTCGTAGATAATCAGGCCCCAGTCGTAGCTGGTGAAGAGCGAAAAATGTGGGAAGACATGTTCTGCTTCACTCCCATCATCATGCTTGTCTATGGGACGACGGTAGGTGAGGATCTGGTAGGTACTGACGGTTATAGGCGCAATCTCTTTGCGGTCACCGGTATATTCACCCACCATTTCGGGCGGAATATCGGTTTTGTCGATGATTTCAGCAATCCACTGGCGTACCGCCACGGTATTGGGCGTAAGGATCAGCGTCGCACGCTGTACCTGAGCCATAGCAGCCAGACCGACGATGGTTTTCCCCGCTCCGCAGGGGAGAACGACGACGCCGCTGCCGCCACTTGTCGCTCCTCCAGCGTAAAAAGCATCGGCGGCCGCATGCTGGTAAGTACGCGGTGAAAATTCTTTGTGTTGGAGTGTCGGCGAACGCAGAGCAAATGGCAGTGGTGAACCGTTCGTATAGCCTGCCAGATCTTCGGCCGGAAAACCAATGTGAATGAGTGCCTGTTTAATGTGCCCACGACGTGCCGGGTTAATGCGTAACGTGTAAGCGTTAACCTGGTCGAGTACGTAGGGCTGTGTCCGCTTGTGGTGCACCACCTCAGCAATGAGTGCCGCGTCCTCCGACGTTAAGAGCAGGTCCTCATCGTCGCGTACCAGTTTGATGCGGCCGTAGCGGCTAATGTACTCTTTGATGTCGGTCGTGATATTGGTGGGCAGAGGATATTTACTGAAAGTATCGAGCAGATCGAAGATGTCCTGCGCGTTCATTCCACCAGCAGCAGCATTCCATAAAGAGAGTGGAGAAAGGCGGTAGGTATGAATATGTTCGGGTGATTTTTCAAGCTCGGCAAACTGAGTTAGCGCATCTCGTGCTTCTGTATGTTGTGGATGATCTACCTCCAAAAGAATACTACGGTCACTTTGCACAATAAGCGGGTTGTTAGGATTCATACTTTCAAACTCCGGGCATGTCCGCCCACGTCCTCACAAACTTCACAATAGCTGTACACGCGGCCTCTTCGTATCCCCGCATCAAATGCCTGGCCCCGATAATCACTTTAATACCCTTAGGGCCGGGTAATGCTTCAACAAACGGCTCCAATTTATAAAGCGGGCAAAGTTCGTCAAACTCGGCGGTGACGAATAATTTTGGGCGCTCAAATGGTCTGGGGAACCCATTGGCGGCGCGGAAAAGCGGTACGCTCACTGAAACCAGTGTGCGAATACGCTGATCAAACGGCGCATAGAGCAATGCAATGTACGCGCCAAAACCCTGCCCGATTACACACAATTTGCTGGGATTGACTCCTGGTTGTGCTAAAGCTGCATCAATCGCTCCTGCTAAATCGAGCGGTTCCATACGTCCATCCGTTTGTTGGCCCTGACTACGCCCAACACCGCGAAAGTTGTAACGGAGAGCAATGATGCCTGTCGCGGCTAACTTTTGCGCCAGCGCCACCGTGAGCGCATCATTCATGTCGCTACTGGCCGGTTGCGGATGGCAGAGTACCACGACCGGAGCCTTCTCTGTTATCGCGGGCATATGAACGATACCCTCTAATTGAAAGGAGGGCTGTCCTTTACTGTGAAAGACAATTGGTCGTTCAGCTATTACTGATGAGGCCATCTTTTTCCTTTTTCTCTCCTCATCTTACAACATAAATGACAATACGTTCCCTATCTTAACTCAGGAAGAGTCAGGCGTCAACACGCGCTCGAAATAGGAGCAAAGGAGTACTTTACGTATAACAAATGGTGGCCTAAAAGTCAGTATATGTGACATTTTTGAAAATTTATGTGAAATATCCGGCTTTTGTCGTGCAAAGCCCTTGCATGTCAGCACAGGAATGTTATACTACTTATGACAGAGGTACTATTAGAAGTCTGGTTCGCGTCATTCAATGGCGAAGCTGGCTCCGGGCCATCGAATGTACCGGTGCGATGTATTTTATTCCTTTTTTGGGCTTGCAAACACTGTATAAGGCCATATTGCCTGCCGAGTGAGCTACTTTTTGCAGAAGTAACGGAAGATCAACGCAAGTTAGCAATGGATATATTTCTACAAGGTGCTTGTCTGCTTTTGTTACCTTCTCGCATACTTGGTCCTTTCCAGGATCAGCCCTCGTCTGGCATTCGCGTAGTGCGTTCTCATTTGTGGATGCTATCGTTGTTCGAGGATCAGAATGCAATACTACTTATACACAAATGCTACCATTTTGCATTTCTCTTGTATCTCATAAGTTCAGCGTATGTATTGCATAGGCGTTGCATATAGTCTGGCTGTGTACGTTCACGACTATAACAGAGTGGTAACTGGTTCATCTATTCGTGTGGGCGTGATTGCCTATGATGGGGACGTGCAAGGATAGTAAGGGATAGGAAATGTATGGGTGAACTCTACTCTGTTCTGTATTCATAACAAACGTTGAGAAGGTAGGAGATATTATGTCCAGCATTTTAGTCGTCGAGAGTGAGCGATTAGTAACCGGATTTCTACAAGAGAATTTAGGAGTCGATGAGTATTATGTAGCCATGATTCCTAATGGCAAAGATGCTGTACGATTTGCATTGCGCGACATGCCCGCGCTCATCGTTATCGATGCGACCCTCCCTGGGATCGACACCTACCAACTCATTCAACGTTTACGTGATCATCCGAAAAGCATGCACATTCCTATTATTTTGTTGAGTGCTCATACTTCCCTTGCAGAAAAAGTACAAGCGCTTGAAGCAGGGGTCGATAGCTACATCGTCAAGCCCTTCAATCACAACGAGCTATCCGCCCTGGTCCATCGCCACCTCTCGCGTGTACAACAAACTTCTCTCTCTCCTCTTACCAGGCTCCCTGGCGGTTTGCAATTAGAACGCGCCATCGACTACAAGCTGCGTGGCCTGAAACCTTGGAGCATACTATATCTCGATCTTGATAACTTTAAAGCCTTTAATGATGCCTATGGTTTCTTATCCGGCAACGATATGATCTTGTTAGTAGGATATATTTGCCAGCGCATCGTGTATGACTACGGCAACGATGACGATTTTGTTGGGCATGTTGGCGGCGATGATTTTGTCATCGTGACAACTCCTGATCGTGAGGATCGCATTTGCGAGCGTATCCTGGCGGTGTATAAACAGGAAAGTGCAGCCTTATATCGTGACGACGACCTAAAGCGTGGCACCATTAGCGGTGCTGATCGCAAAGGGCGCCCCTTTCAGTTCCCACTGGTGTCGTTGTCAATTGGGGTTGTTAGTGATCCATTTCGTTGTTCCCACGGTATTGACGAGGTTGGAACGCTCGCGGCTGAGGCTAAATTGTGCGCGAAACGGTCTTCAAGCAATATATTTTGTATTTCTTCCCAATGGAATAACGTGTACTCCGACCATTCTTCCATCTCCGCTATTCCTGTTCCGCTGCCCACATTTTTGCGCAGCACCAAACGTGGGCTGTTTAACAGTATGCGCCAGGATGTGTTTGCTGAAATATAGGGACGTGCATATTGCTCTGGCGCTGGAAGCCCCTGCGTTATTTGTGCTATGCTATGGTAGATAGTAGTAGTGTTGAGCGACGGTAGTTATGAGGGGGGAAAATCGTTACGAGTTACGAACAAGATACCTATCAACCTGAAAATGAATTAGCAATCCACGAACGCGAAGCCAAACGACAGGCCATTCGCGAGAATGCGAAACACGTTTTCCGTGACAGCGGGATCGCGGAAATGCTGCAAGGGATCAATCGCAATCTCCTCAAGGGCCGCGGCCATTTTGAAGAGTACGACTCGATGGTGTTGTTTCGTTGGGGGACAAGCACCACCTTGCGCCATATGTGGATAGAAGTCGCGGGCAGTACGCTCCGGTTCCGTTTGCACCCACATCGTAAATGTGCGCATACCGCGCCGATCTGTGATGGCGAGTATCATATCTTTACCAGTGCGATGTGGTCCAATCACGACTTTTTACAGACGGAACTCAAGAAATATTATGATCGGCCCGTCGCGGAAACCTCTTCGGATTAATGGTTGGTCCGTCTAGATCGGCTCCAATGGAAAAACGCGCATGACTCCCTGGTTACGTATAAAGAGATCGAGTGCCTGGTAATATGGGCTCGTATATAAAGCCCTGTGTTCGGCCTCTGTGCTCCAGCTAAATAGATTGAGAAAGACGGGATTATGCTGTTGCGCGTGCTTCCCAGTGCCAGTAGAGGGAACGCTGGGTGGCGCAAAAAATCCTTCGCTCCTACCTCGTGCCAGAAACGCAGAACTCAGTGTGGATTGATTGACCTGTTGTCGCAATCCGTTGACCCATCCCTGCTGACACGTATCCTCGTAGCCCGCCCGAATAGTCGCGAGGTGCACAGCGGTTAACGTTGCTGGTGCTGCAGGCCGATAATAACCCCATAAATACTGCATGACCCACTGCTCTGGTTGCGCCTGCAACATGCCAGACGCCGATTTTAGTAGCAGCGTCTTTGGATTAAACTCTGCCCTGGCCTGTCGCCAACTTTCTGTATCTTCCCACGTTGTGAGCAGCAAAAAACAGGTCGGATCGCCTCGGTTGCGGTAAAAGCGCGACGAATGCAATCCTGGTGCACCGCGCAGGGTATCGGCAAGGCTGTGTATCTGTCCCGCGCTGTCAGTATCGCGCTCAGCAAACATAGAAACGAGCGTTGCCACAAGTAGTTCCATAAAATTCCCTGCTACTTCTGCCGATTTTCTACAATGTGATCTTAGAATGCCGCTAGCATAGCACAAGCTGATCAGCCCCGCAATAACATGCCCCATCAAATCATTTTTACACTTATTACATGCAGATTGCCTCCTGCTCATTCTTCGTTATTGGATAGGTGTAGGTCGTGTAGGTATAGGTCAAAAAAAAGTCGTGAAAGCACTTTACAAGCCGATCTAGCGCGGGTGTAAATGGTGTAGGGGTGTAGGTCGAGGGGAATGCCTCCTCGTCGGAATGTGCGAGAGTGCCTATAGGATCTACACCTTTACACTTCTACATATAGGGTAGATCGGCTTCTAGCGCGCCCTCACGGCTACTTTTTTATCTACACCTTCTACACTTCTTCCTATAGCACGAAGGGTCCTAGCGACGCGAAAAAGTGCGTAGCGCGTACGTGACCTGCTCTTCTAGCGTCATGGACTGATCCTGCGGGATCTTGCCCAGCGCTGCCTGCACCTCGGCGTTGGAGTAGCCTAATCCAATCAACGCCTCTACCACTTCGGCCTGAATGTTGCTCCCTGGCGAGCCTGTCGCCGTTGCGCCCGTTGGGGTCAGCGTGGGTAGCTTGCCCTTGAGTTCAAGAATAAGACGATCTGCGAGCTTTTTCCCCACACCAGGTGCCAGCGCCAGGCGTTGCTGGTCTTGATCCGCAATGGCCTGGTAAAACGTCGCCGCGTCCATCACTGAGAGCAGGGCCAGTGCCACCTTGGGTCCCACCCCGTTGATGCCGATCAAGCGCTCGAACGCATTGCGGTCACCTTCGTGCAGAAAGCCATACAACGTGACGCCATCCTCGCGCATATGAAAATGCGTGTAGAGTGCCACCTCCATGCCGATCTCATGCAGATGGGCAAGGGTTGATGTGGGTGCGAACACACGGATACCAAAACCACCAACGCGGATAATGGCATAATTAAGTTTGCTGCTTTCCAAAATACCATAAATGTTTGTAATCATCGCTCCACCTGGATCCTCTTCTCTCACGCACTTTTCATCAATGCATTGGCAAGACAACGTTATCGATAACGGTAATTGACGGTGCTCGTGCTTAGCGGCATGGTATTGAGATGACAGATTGCCACGGCTGCCGCGTCAGCAGCGTCATCGGGTCGTGGCACAGATGACAGCTTGAGCAGAATGCGCACCATTTCCCCCACCTGGTCCTTGGCTGCTCCACCATATCCCGTCACGGCCTGTTTCACCTGCTTGGGTGTGTATTCTGCGACGGAAAGGCCGCCATTTGCTAACGCCAGCATGGCCACTCCACGTGCTTGCCCCACCGTCATCGCTGTGCGCGCATTCTTCGCAAAGAACAACTCCTCCATCGCGGCCTCCTGCGGCTGGTAGGCCACGATCACCTTGCTAAGCCCTTCGTAGATAATTTGCAATCGTTCTGCCAGTGGCGTCTTTGCTTGCGTCGTAATCACATCACAGGCAAGCATGGACAGCACGTTACCCTGCGCTCTAACGACAGCGTAGCCAACGATAGCAGTCCCAGGGTCGATCCCCAACGCTATCCTTGCGCTAGACGATGGTGATGCGCCTAAGATATTCCCCATCCGTCGCACAATCCTTTTTCAATAGAGAGTTATCAGCAGAGTGAGAAGCAGTGCCTGGCGTAGGGACCGATTTATCGTGTCCGGTGTGCGCTGCCGGTGTGCGCTGCCGGTGTGCGCTGCCGGTGTGCTTGTCGGTGTGCGCTGCCGGTGTGCGCTGCCGGTGTGCTCTGCCGGTGTGCGCTGCCGATAATCCAGCCTAGCATCTTGTACCATTACTGCTGCAGTGTTTGTTGCTCGCTACCATTTGCCGTACACGATAAATCGGCCCCTACAGGTTTCCTATGCACTTTCTTCTTTGTTCTGGTTAGTCCTCGTACGAGGCTACAAGGTCTTCTGTGAAATCAGCATTCGTATAGACATTTTGTACGTCGTCTAAATCCTCAAGTTTCTCGACCAGTCGAATGAATTGATGAACCACCTTTTCGGTCGTAAGATCAACCTTGGTCTTTGGCACCATCGTGCTTTCGGATTTGAGGATGGTGTAATTATGTTTTTCTAGCTCCTGGCGCACCTTTTCGAGATCGGACGGATCAGTATAGATGGTGAGCGTTTCATCACCGGGGCTGGCTGGCTCCACGTCGTCCGCGCCCATATCGAGTACTTCCAACGACAATTCGTCCGCGTCGTGGCCTTCTAGCGCAACCTCGATCACGCCTTTCTGTTCGAACAGCCAGCCGACGCAACCAGCTTCACCCATATTCCCGCCATTTTTGTTGAAGGCATTGCGCACTTCAGCGACGGTACGGTTATGGTTCTCGGTCAATGTTTGCACCAGGATAGCCGTTCCCGCTGGTCCGTAGCCTTCGTACGTGTTATCTTCGAGATTTGCGCCCTCGATGCCTCCTAATGTTCGCTTGATCGTGCGCTCAATGTTATCCATTGGCATGTTGGCGTCGCGTGCCCGTTGTACTGCCATACGCAAGCGGAAGTTGGCGTTCGTATCTCCACCGCCACCCTCTCGTACGGCAACAACGATCTCACGGCCCAATCGTGTAAACAGTTGGCCGCGACGAGCATCGTTGACTCCTTTTGAGCGGCGAATCTGTGCCCATTTTGAATGACCTGACATATCGTTGCTCCCCCCCTAAATTCTTCGTCCGAAAACCTGGGCGCGTCGCGCTAGCTACTTCTGTGGCGTTGGCTCTCGGATAAGCAGTAAATTTTTTAGATGAAGTTGTCTAGGAAAATAGACCGTGTGCATGCACTTATTTAAATGCCGAGCAAAGTCCTGCTTGACTATTTTAACATGAATATTCAAGGAGCGTCGAGAGGAGGATCAGACTCTTTTGACCTGGTCGAGCCAATTGCTTATACGCTGATTCACATGCGCTGGCTGCTCTCTCATAACGTAATGGCCCGCGTCGGCGATACTGTGCAGCGTCGAGTTTGCTAGATGTTCGTGCAGGTAGTAGCTAAATTTTACTGGCGTCAGACGATCCTCTTCACCGCAGAGAATGAGGGTGTCTAACTGTATTTCAGGCAGCCTCTGCATCACATCGAAGCGATTGCAGGCCGCCAGGTCGCGATAGAGGGCGTACGCTGATTGCGTTTCGCGTGGTATAGCGGCCAGCATGCCCTGGTGATCACCTGTGACGCTCATAGTGCCAAGCTGCTCCTGTGCGCTAGCCGGGTCATTCCTGGCCGCGTCGAGCAGGGCTGGTAGGACGCGTAGACGTGCTCCCGTACCGATCAAAATAAGTCCACCAATGTCCTGGGGATAATCCAACGCCAATTGTAGCGCAATGGCTCCTCCCAGCGAATGACCCACCACGATGGGACGTTGTCTGGGAAAGTCCTGCTGCATCCTGCTCTGCACAGCCTGGGCATAGTCGGCAACGCTCGCCTCTGCGGGAAGCGTGTCCGGGCATTGCCCGTGTCCTGGCAGGTCAATTGCGAGGGCGTCGATTGCCGGTGCTACTGCTGAAAAATACGTGCTTTGCGCTTGCCAGATATGTCTACTATCGCCGGAACCATGAATGAAAACCAGTGCTGTGTCCACTTGAGAAAGCTCCTTTCAACTTGTGCATGCTGTGCGCCTCTTTCCTCTTGCATTCATAGCCCAACTAAGTTATGCTATTCCCCTATACTATCGTACAACATTCCGGCCCAAGTTTCGTAGGTATTATAGTAGGTAGGGAAGAGGTTGCTTATTTTGGATTCTGGTCCTACTTCACGTGTTCAGCGCGCACCGAAAGCGGCCCGTCAGGGACTCGGTCGCATGGGAGAGCGCCTGGCTACGGCCGAACTGGTGGCTCGCTACTACCTTGACCTGCATGCCTGCTCAGAGCGGTCGTGGCGTGTCAATGTCGTTGCGGTGCAGATGAGTTCAAGCGGCAGGCTCGAAGAGATTCGCCTGTATGAGCATGCCTTCGCTGAGGAGACATAGCCAATAATAGTTTCATAAAGCATATCCGCAGGAGTCGCATTGATGAGTATGGATGGTCTACTAGACCATCCATACTCATCAATGCGGGCTTTCCATGCATGTAAAAATTTGGGAGGAATGATGAGCGATTTTGTAGAATCCGCCAGGCATTTTGTCAACTCCGCCGTGAGCCGTACGGGTTGGGAGGCGCAGAAGCAGCTTCGCCTGCGCAACAAACAGGGTGAGATCGATAAGCTGTTAGAGCAACGCCA
>DATAYF010000744.1:0-6227 GCA_036272735.1 Ktedonobacteraceae bacterium | reverse complement strand
GGCAATTTCAGGCAGTGCGTACCACGCAGCTTGCGTATCGTGATGCCTTGAACTCTGTCAGTCAGTATGCCTTTGCCAATGGCAAGGTCAGCAGTGGACGCGCCTTGCAGCAATCTTGCTACGACGATATACGCGCTACCTATCATCTGCCTGCACAAATGGCGTGTAATGTGCCTCGTCAAGTTGGGGCGACCTATAAAACCCTCTGGACTAAAGTCAAGCAGAATATGGCTGATCGCCGCGAGGGACGCACCAAGAAGCGCTACAAGGGTTTGGACAAGGTACCAAAATATGTTGCGCCCACCCTCACCTACAATTATCAGCGTGACTACAGTTTCAAGCGTGAGCAACAGGTGAGCATTCTGACGCTTTCCGGTCGGGTGGTTGTTCCCTATACAGGTTATACCAAGCATGTGGACCAGATACAACACGGTGCTCACATCGGTACGGCCAAACTGTGGTACGACAAGCCCAAGAAACGCTTTTATCTGCTGGTATCCCTGGAAATCGAGACGCCTGATCCCGATCCTGAGCAGCATTGTGAGATCGTCGGTGTGGATGTCGGGATGCGCTACCTGGCAACCATCACCACGACCCAGAACCATGCACAGTTTTTCTCTGGAAAGCAGGTGCGTGCCAAAGCCAACCATTATGCTCGTGTGAGAAAACGTCTGCAACACAAAGGCACTCGTTCCGCTACGCGCCGTCTGGTGGCGATCAGTGGACGAGAGAGACGGTTGAAAGCCGACGTTAATCACGCGATCAGTAAACACATCGCCCAGGCCCATCCGCATGCGCTGATTGGCTTGGAACATCTGACGAACATTCGCGAACGCACACGACGCAAACATGGCAAAAAGGCAACGCACAAACAACGTCGTGCCAATGCCGCGACCTCGCAATGGTCGTTTGCCGAACTGCAGAGCATGATTGCCTATAAAGCCCTCTTGCATGAGAGCATGGCGGTCAAGGTCGATGCCAACTACACCAGCCAGGCCTGTCCTCGTTGTGGTCATACAGCACGCGGGAACCGCCCCAACAAAGGCCTGCTGTTTATCTGTCAACGTTGCCATTTTACCCTGCACGCCGATTTAATCGGTGCTCGGAATATCGCATTAAGGACGCTGCTCACCCGGCAAGACTGGATGAGTACGGGTGTCTTGTCAGTACGCCCTGATGTGTCGGACAGTGAAGCCAAAGCAGCACGTCTCAAAAGATATGCTGAGTTGCGGTGGAGTTCAGACACAAGCCCCTCGTCTTTAGACAGGGGGTAACTGACCGACAGCTAGGAAGTAAGGAGCAAGATGAGTTCACAGGGCACAAAACGGAAAACACCCACGCGTACAGCTCACACCACAACCTTTGCGGCCAATCCACAGCAAGCAGCAGCCATCGCCCACACAGAGGGTCCCGCCGCCTTTATCGCCGCCGCTGGCACTGGCAAAACCTCTATTCTCGTGCAACGACTGGTACGTCTGGTGGCCGACGAAGGCGTGAAGCCGGAAGACATCCTCTGCGTGACCTTTACGCGTGCCGCCGCCGACGAGATGGAGAAACGCGCCACCAAAGCACTGAAAGAGCGCGGCATGTCGGCGACCGATCTGAAAACGTTGCGCGTCTTGACCTTCCACGGGCTCGGTCACCGGATGTTGCGCGAGAAGCTGCAATGGGCCCCGCAAGAACTCAACAAGCGCCTGGTCAGTGGCGAGCCGCGTCAATGGCTGGCTGAAGATATCATTCGCCCTTGGCGCAGCAATCGCACGCGTGGTATGAACTGGGAGGTCGAAATTGCCGGTGTGTTGGCGGCGGTGGACCGTGCCAAAGAAGAACTGGTCAAACCTGACCAATCCGCCGATTTCTTCCGTGCACACCTGCTCGTCGACCAGGCATTGGCCGAACGCTATCAGGAATTTTACGAGCGCTACGAGCAGACCAAACAAAAAGAAAAACTCTACGATCTTTCTGACCTGATCTACGTCCCTCTGACGCTGTTAGAAGGTAGCCCAAAATTTCGCAAGACCTGGCAGGGGCACTATCGCTACCTGCAAATCGATGAGACGCAGGACACCAACCCATCACAGTACAAACTGATTCAATATTTAGCAGCCCCCAGGCACAACGTCGTGGTGGTGGGCGATCCAGACCAGGCCATTTACCAGTTTCGTGGCGCAAGCCCGGAGGCATCGATTCTCTCGTTTCGCAGCATGTATCCCAAAGGGAAGATCTATCAGATCGAGCACAATTATCGCTCAACGCCCCAGATTCTTACGGCCGCCAACCTGCTCATTTCCCATAACGACACGACGCCCGGTTTTGAAAAGATGTTACGTCCTACGCAGCCCAGTGGTGCCCCCGTCAGCGTCACCGCGTACGCCAACCAGGAGGCCGAGGCCGAGGGCATCGCTGAACGCATAAACGAGCTTGTACGCACGTGGAGCGCTCAGAGTGAGAGCCTATCCTACCGCGACATTTTCGTGCTCTCGCGCACCAATCACCACCTGGCCTCTATCGAAATAGAGCTGGCACGCAAGCGCATCCCCTATCGCACTGTTGGCGGTTCGTCCTTCTTCAAACGCAAAACCACCCGCGATATCCTGGCCTACCTGGCTCTCGTCGATGGCATGCACGTGTATCGCGATTTTCTTGAGGCGCGCAATGGACCGCAACCACTCAAGTGGGACAATGTCTTCACGCCGGTCCATTGTGGCGAGCAGAATAACGCCTTCCGCACGGTCGCCAACATTCCATCGCGCGATTACTTCACGCGCACCGGTCGCACCTCGCATCGCTTCACGCCAACGCTTTATGGCAACCTGGCAGCATTCGCGGGCGGTCGTCCACTCCTGCAATTCTGCGAGGAGCAAGCCTATACCATCGCGGCCGAGTACCAGCCTGGGGTGAAGGACCTGATCGGCTTAATCAAGCACGTCTGGGAAACCAGCCACAACAACCCGGTGCAGGCCATCAAACAGGTGCGCAAATACGCTTACGACCAGCATCTTCACCACAAAGACACGAAACATAAGGAAGACCAGGACGAGGACAGCGAGACCCCCACCAACGAGGATGAGACCAAACTAGAGGGTCGCTACGAAGAGCTTGAAGAGCTTGAGCGCATCGCCAACAGCCACCATACCATCAGGCATTTTCTGCAAGCGATGACCCGGCTCAAGGAGCAGGCCGAGGATACACGCAAAAACAAGCGCGACTGCGTGAGCTTGATGACCGTGCACAAATCCAAAGGACTGGAAAGCCCGGTCGTTTTCGTGATGGGCATGACCGAGGGCATCTTTCCGCATCATCGCTCGTACACGATGGCGGAAGATGGACCCATCGTCACCAGCGGCTTAGCAGAAGAGCGCCGCCTGGCCTACGTCGCCATCACCCGTGCCCAAAATCTGCTCTTCCTCTCCTCGATTCTGCGCTACCGGGGCAGCGAAGCTACCGCCTCGCGCTTCATTCAAGAGGCAGGACTGACGCCACGCGATGAAGATGGCGTCCTCAACCCATACCTCTTCCATCAAGATGGCACTGCACGCCAGCTCAGTCCGCTGGTAGATACACCCACACTGCTATAGGTTGCCACGCGGTTCCGCATACAAAAATGCACAAAACGCCTGGGCCGCGCGTGACAGGTGCTTGTCAGCGCGCTGCACGACGCCAACCTGGGCACGAAAATACACGCCCTCGACCGGCACCTTGACAAGCTCACCACTCGCCAACTCGCTTTGTACCGACAGCGTCGAGAACACCCCCGCGCCCACGCCATGCTTCACCATCTGCTTGATCGCTTCATTGTCGGTCAGCGTAAATAGCGGCGTAACGTGCACGTGATGCCGCAGCAGGTTATGCTCGATCACCTCGCGAATACCGCTGCCAGTCTCGCGCAACAACAGTTCACCATGAGCCAGGTCGGCTGGTTGCACCGCTTGTGCATGGCTCCAACGGTGTTGCGGTGCCACGACCAGCACCAGTTCGTCGTGCGCAAAAACCTGCAACTTCAGCAGGTCGGACGCCTCGGCAACTTCACCCTCGATCAAGCCAAAATCCAGCGTCCAATCCACCGTCTGCTCGATAATGTCATGTGAGTTCAAAATTGCCACGTGCAGGGCAATGTTGGGGTAGCAGGCACGAAAGCGCGCCACAATTGGCGGCAAAAGATACACCCAGGCTGTCGTATTCGCTGCAAAAGTGACCTCGCCACCCTCCAGATCACGTAGCGCGCTCAGGCCTTCTTCCATCTCACGTTCCAGAGCAAATATTCGGCGGGCATAATCGCGCAAAACATGCCCCGCGTGCGTCAACACGATTCTGCGTCCCTGCCGCTCGACAAGCTCAAGGTGAATCTCCTGCTCTAAGCTCTGAATAGTTTTTGTGACCGCGGGCTGGCTTATGTTAAGCTCCTCCGACGCCCTGGTTACATGCTCAAGCTCTGCCACTTTGAGAAAGATGCGTAAATTCTGTAGATTCATCACTCTCATCATATCAGAAAACGCGACCATACCACAATCAGCCCTGCCCATTTCTCAGGGCAACACGAAATTTTAATAAAATTTCAACATTAGCCACTCGACATTCACCACCGTTATGCGCGATAATAGTAGAGTTGCGAAATCCTCAGACACAAGCAATGCCTGATTGGTTGTCCCGCCCACAACTAGCGGAAAAAGATTGGTAGGCCACAAGAATGCAATGCGAACATTGTAATTATGCGAATTACGAAGACATCCTGTACTGTAAACGATGCGGCGCACCACTGCCCGTGCTGGTCCCCTATCATCCCACCATCGAAGACTATATTTCACCACCAGAATCACAATACCGCTTGCCAATACAGTTTGAACAGACCATTTACTACACGAGCATCACGAGCAGCAGCACAACCAACTCCCCCTCCACGTTCAACATTGTGCGCGCACTCTTTTTCTTTGTCATCACTATTCCACTCACCTCGTTCGGGGTTTTCAGCACCTTTTCCAGCTTTGGCAGCGACACTCGTACCGTTTCCATCGCCTCGTTGGTAGTCATCAGTTTCTCCTCCGGCAGCATCTTCCTCTTTGTGCGCACGCGCCACCATCGACCGCGTCTGCATTGGGGATCGTTTCTCTACGCTTTTTTCGGCGCAACCATCGCAGCCTGCATGGCCTTTTGCATCGAAGTAGCGACACTCACCGAGGGAACAAGCACACAAATCGGTACCGCCATTGCCTGCGGCATCCTCACCTGCTACGGCTTGACGCTAGAAGGTATAGCGCTATGGTGATCTAACCCGCTTCTCTTTCTTCATGCATAGGCGAGATCTGCCGTCGCTGCCGTATCACCGATGCCAAAAAAGCGAGAAGAAAAACCACAACAGAATAGAGGACCTTCAGGCCAACGCTTACCAGCGTAGCAAGCAGGCATACGAAGAGTGCGCCATAGACAAGGCGTTTGCCATAGCTCCGCGTGACACGCAAATAGGAGACGAGACAGAGCAGGTAGAGAAACAGGAAGACAGAGCTTGCCACGGTAAGTACACTCAGTACACTTGGTGTCCCACTTTACACCACCCGTGGACATAAGGGTGGCATTCGCCTCCTTGAAGGGTATTTTCTACCCCCATTGACTTTCTCACAGGGCGAAGGCATCGTGCTCATGTTAGGACTAACGCTACTCCAGAGTCTGCACACCTTTCCCTTCCCAGAAGAAATGAAAACGGCTGTCCAGAAACTCCTCGTGGCTGTTCCTGATTCCTTACATACGACGCTAGTACAGGCAGAGAAGGTGATTGGATTTGAGCACTTTCCAGGTGATATTTTTCACCCAGAATCTACGACCGCATCGCAAACGGATGGGGGCATGTCTGAAAGCCATATCGTCACAACCTTTTTGCAGGGCATTCTGGATCATTCGCTTGTGCATCTGCAATACAGGTCACCGTACCATCCGCCACTGAAGACGCTCCCGGCGAAAGCACGGGAGGTTCTGCACGTTCCTTCCACGCTTCCAGCCTTCCTCGTCTGAGGAGGAAGCGTGGCTCTGGTGTCGGTTCGCGCGAGACTTTTGGGCTGAGGGGCTGCAGACGGACTCTGGCACGGGGAATACCCATGCGACGGCGGCAAGCACTGCCACGCGTTTGCCCGTTGTTGCAGTCGCTCATGGACCGCCCGCAGGCGCGCCTCCGCACCTTCCCAGGGTAGCACGTACCGGGTACATGAGGGCATGGCATCTGCTGCATCGAGGTAGGC
>DATAYF010000743.1:0-6497 GCA_036272735.1 Ktedonobacteraceae bacterium | reverse complement strand
GACGGTGCTGATCGCTACTTCATCAGTATCCTCGTGGAAGAAGACATTGCCCACTTTCCTCAAACAGAGAACACGATTGGGGCTGATCTCGGTTTGAAATCCTTTGTGGTGCTCGTCTTCTGGTGAAGTTGTAGGCAACCCCAAGTTCTTTCACCAGGATGAGAGGAAGCTCGCAAAGGCGAAGATCCGACATGCCAGGAAGAAAAAGGGCTCGAAGAACCGCAAAAAGGCGTGCCTCAAGGTCGCCCGTATTCATGCCCGTATCGCTGACAGGCGTCGTGATGCGCCTCGCACCAACTTTCGACCAGACTCATACGTGAAAACCAAGTCGTATGTGTTGAGTCGTTGGCCGTCAAGAACATGGTCAAGGATGGCAGTCTGAGCAAAGCCATCAGTGATGTGGGCTGGTCGGAGGATGTCGTCCCTTTTGTCCTACAAAGCCGCATGGTATGGCCGTACTGTGGTCAAGATTGACCATTGGTATCCGTCCTCCAAACGGTGTTTTGATTGTGGACATATTCTCGACTCGCTTTCCCTTGATGTTCGTCATTGGACCTGCCCCGAATGTGGCGTCGGGCATGACCGTGACATTAACGCTGCAAAAAACATTCTTGCTGTGGGACTCACAGTCAACGCCTGTCGGGGGTGTGGGAGAGTCTGTAAGACCCGGTGCGGTGAAAACCAAACCGGGCAAGACTCCGCGAAACAGGAAACCCAGTAAGTGATTACTGGAATCCTCCCGGCTTTAGCCGGGGGGAGGATGTCAAGACAAGGCCATGTATTCCGCTGCTGACCAGGCTGGCGCTCCAGCTTGAGGAACAAGGCGAACCGTGATGGAGTGCTGATGCGCAGTGAGTGCGGGAGAGACCAGGAAGGTGTCGTCCAGCCACCGATGATACGAATTGGCCAGCGGCTCCAACCAGGTGCCAGCATCCTGCCCATCCACATAAACTTCGGCCGCTTGATAGCCATTCAACTGGTCCGACAAGCGACGCAGCGTGACTCCCTGGTTTCCGGGATCGACCGCCAACGTGAAGGATACCGGTGCATTGGTAGCGCTCACCGTATGGGTGACTGGCACTGGTGTAGCATCGTTCCCTTCAAAGGTATCGGTCAGGGTCGTCACTGCTGAATTGGGTGCGCGATAATGATGAGCTAGTTCACTAGCTGAATCGCCCACTTGTAGCGTGTCCGAAGTGACCTGGGCTTCGCCTGTCCGCCCGTACCAGTAGGCCGTCGTAGCATAGTTAGCAGGCACGTCGTCGACCGGTCCGTGTTCGATGCCGAAGCAGATAGCAGAATGGAACGGGACAGCCTCAGCAAGCGTCAAGCGGTAGGTACCCGTCCGGTCATACGTGCTGCCGTCAAAGTTTGTCTCATGCGCGGGATTGCCATTGAGCGCGTCCGTAAATGTCCCGTGATCAAAGTACCATCCACCCTGGTAAAAATCCTCGGTTCCAGTTCCATTGATCTGTGGGGTTCGAGAACCGTCCACGTACACGTGTTCATCGCCTTCCAGATATGCTCGACCGGGTTGCAGCCCGCCCATGCTTGTACTGACCCCCACAAACTTGCCCCAGCCGGTCGTGTTCAGCATGCTCCAATCCTGCCCCTGCGTGGTCGGTCCGGCATGCGAAGTGGTGTGGAAGTAACCGGCGTTCCCATTTGGCCCCAATGCCTTCGCCCAATCGACCGAGTGATCATAGGTAACTTGAGCCTGGCTCGTCGTAATGCCGTGCGTCGATCCGTTGTACAAAGTGACCGTGGCTCCCTGGCGATAGGGCATCGGCCACCACGAAGAGAGCGTATCGGCGTTCGGATCCATGGCAAACATCAGCGACTTTACCGCATACAGTCCGAGTCCCGAGCCGAAAAACTGGCCAAGCGGAGCATCGACCATCTGCTGACCATCAAAATTGATTTGCAAGCGAGCATTCTGTAGGATGTCATTGGTGGCAACTACTCTAGGATCGGGTGGGCCTGATGTCAGATAGCTAAAGGTGCGGACGCCAGACCAGGTCTGCTCATTGATTGTGTAATGATGCGCGGCTTCATCCTGGGTATGATTGGGCCCTACGTCGACCGCATCGGTTTGCACCAGATTGCCGTTGACGTTGGAATCCACCCAGTAGTGGAATTCATTAAAGTCATTGTCGGACGAAACGAACTGGTTGCGAATGGTGATCTGAGATTTACCCGCGGTAGCTGATGCTGGCAAGGTGACGCTCTGGTCTTCCCACAGACCAGCGGGTAGGGCTGGCAATGGTGCCCATTCTGCCACCACCTGACCATCCACAGAGATCTCCGCCTTCTGGTTGCCGATTTCGGGATCAAGCCTGCGGGTCAATTTGACGCCCTGGTTGTTCGGATCAATCTTCACGGTGAATTGACTGTACGCGGAACTATCTCTCCCAAAAGCCCGTCCATCATCGGTGATGAATGTAGGTTTGGGCGGGGCAACCAGTTGGGGAAGATGGAAAAGCAGAGCGCTGATCTCGCCCGGACTGTGCAGGGTTGCCAGCGTGGTGGAGGCTCCAGGAGCAAGCGTGAAGTTCGTCGTCAGCGTTTTGGCTCCCGGTTGAGGTGCTTTAGGATCCTGCGTCCCAGCCGCGTTGAGCTGAGCGATGACGTCGGAAGCCTTGTCTGCTGGATTGAAGGTAGTGACCCCATTAGCACGAGCAAATTTGCGATACCAGACGTGATAATAGATAGGGTCATGGTCGGTCCAGATAAGTAGGGATTGTTTGAAAGCCATCGGCACGTTGATATAGGCTCCCCCGGAACTCTCGCTCGCATTGGCTACAAGAGGATAGACGAATGGAGCGCCGAGTTTGCCATCTACCACGTCCTGCTCCGAGGCGTTCACGACAGTCTTGCCATCCAGTACGACATGGATGTTCCCAGTTTGCGTGACATCTCCACCATTGCTGGTGGTCCAGATGGCGTTGACCTCTCCCGGACCGTTGTGTTCGGCAAGGACCGTACCGCCGCCTGGCAGCGTACGCAGCACGTGGTTAAAATCAGCATTCCCCCCGGTCCGGTCGAAACTCGAAAACTCCTGTTGTTGCACGCCCTGAGTCAAGGTAGGCAGGTCTGTGTTGAGGTTACGGTAGACATCGTAACCAGTAGAACCTTGCCCTGCCCCGGCCGCTTGCCCATGAGCAGAACTACCCGTAGCAGCAAACGCTATCATGGACGGACACACCAACAGAAGCAAGGCTGTGGCACAAGCCATGAGAGTAGCACAAACGGTACTCTTTATCGATAGCTTCAATCCAGACATAAACAGTAACTCCTTCCTGTTTGACGACGATTGATTCTACCTGGTTTTTTCAAGCATCGATAGGTTGGGGCATAGAGATAGTAGCAGCAAAGCCTTGTGGTAGGGTCAAAACAGATCACCTCCTTCCCTGAAGATGGCTCATTGGCAATTGAGATGGATGGTTCTTTATGGGGTGTTGCCCTGGCGTGTTCGCCTGCGGGGTGAAAGTTCGCGTTTGCATCCCATCAAACTGAGCATTGCGTTCCATTCATTTCTCAGACAAGGGTCAGCAACTTGTTATAGCAAGAATTGCTTATCTCTACCATTAAGCATAAATAGAACGTAAAGCTATAAATAAGTATATATAGCTATTTGCATTTTGTCGAATACGAAAAAAAGTTACATCCGGCCTTGTCGCTCTTTTGCCTATTGGGAAGCGCTCGCGCAACCTGGCGGCACACTCGTTATGTAAATGGGTGTCGCCGCCTTTCCTGAGGAAGCGACAGCGCTAGCGTGAACGCTTGCGAAAAGCAATGATCTGGTCGCAGTGCGTTTTCGTGTGCCTGTTGAGCATGCTGACGATATCCGCGAGGGAGCTTTCTGACTTATACCACGGCATCGTGCCTGTTTCGTGCATTTTCTCCTCCGGGATCTGGGCCAACGCGGAGGTTGTCTCCACCTGCGCCTCCTGATACTCGTTCAATACCTGCTGTGCAGGCTCGTACTTCCGCGCCTCGGTCGTCTGCTTATTGAATGCCTCCCCACCCGCGAGAAAGGTACGCACATACGGGGTGGGTTCGCCGCTTGTAAAGGCATGTAAAATATCGAGCAACAGACGCTCGTAGGCCGCCAGGTGCGTCACCACATCTTTCGCCGACCACTCGCCGCTGACGCCAGGGACCTCCCATTCCGACTCGGGTAAATCATCAACAGCCTGCGTCACCCATGTATGGCTCTGCTCCAACACTTGCGAAGTTTGCATAACTATCTCCGTTCTCCACTACTTAGACATGTAGGACAAGCCTAAATGCGGGTTGGTTCCTACTTCACTCAGGAGAGTTTCACTTGTCTTTTCAGACAAGCCAGCGCGCTCCTGTCCATATGCGTTTTGGGTGTCGATAGAACTTACCGCCACCATCACGATATTTTGGGCTGCATTCACATCACGGTCGATCACCAATCCCTCAATTATTCGCTGCCTGGACGCGTCCGCAATCGTTTGCGCGTGCTGTTGTAGCGCTTCTGCTCCGCACGCCTCACACGACTGGCGGCCGTAGGACGCGTGACCTTGCGGGGCGTCACGGGGCGTTGCAGCGCTTCGAGCCGCGCCGCCATACGCCCAAATGCGGCCTCACGATTTGCATATTGCGAACGACGCTCGGTCGCTGTTACCATAATATTGCTCGGCTTATGCACCAGGCGCACACCCGTCTCGACTTTATTGCGGTGCTGCCCACCTGGACCACTGGCAATAAAGAACTCAACGCTACAATCACGCTCAAGCGAGGCACGATCAGTTGCATACCGGTGCGTCATCATGTCTCTCTGTTCGAACATCTTCCTCGCTTCCATTCCTCCTATGTACAATACGAACGGCAATGCGCTCAGCAGCAATAGCTACCGAGCGCATTATATCAGAATTCTACGGGCCCTACCAAACACATCGCCTGTTTTTTTCGCTTCCTGTCGCTTAATCACCGTAATGAGACATGGTTTACCGTCCTTTCGCGAATGCGAGGCGCGATCCTCTCTGTAGTCCTATGGTTGGCGTGGAGGCACAGTTGAGGCATAAATGAATAACTACACCTCCACGCCAACCATAGGTTTCTATGCTTTCTCTCTTTTCAATGTACCAGGAGTAGCCCTGCCCACGCGGGCTTTTCTGACGAGGATTTCCGTGCGATTCGGGTGGTGGTTGTTCGCCAATTCGCCCTGGATTAGGATGAGTGGAGATGGGCAGCAGGTAAGAGGATTGCCAAAATAGCGGACGAACGTCGCAAATTCTGGCGCAATATGTGAAAAAGTAGCGCGACGAGCTACATTCTGTTATAACATAGAAAGAAGGGAACCCTGCACTTAGCAACCTGACATGAGTAGGAATGAATAGGGATGGTATATTCCTCACACATTTGTAAGGAAGTATACTATAAATAACAACATTGCAGTAAAATCTAATAATCGTAAATAGAAGAAGTAATTATAAAGATGATACGTGTGCTCTCTTATAACATCCTACTCGGTGGCACGCAGCGTGAGCAGCAATTGGTCGCCATCTTGCAGGCCGCCCACCCGGACGTGATCGGGCTGGTAGAGGCAACCAACCCATTGGTGGTGGAAAAATTAGCCCAACGCTTAGGTATGCAGTTTCGCCTCACGGCACGGTCGCGTAATATGCGCGAATACAATCTGGCGATTTTGAGCCGCCTGCCAATTACCTATACCCGCGTCCATACTCATCCAGGCATTTTCACCAGGCGTCACCTCTTAGAAGTGGGTATCGAGGAGCCAGGCGGGCAACGACTGACCATCTTTGTGGCGCACCTGACGTCAAATTTTTATCGTGGCATGTACAGCGTGCGCAAGAGACGCCGCGAAGTGCAAGGCATACTACAAATTATGGCTTGTCATCAAGGCACACCGCATCTGGTGATGGGGGATTTCAATTCCATCGCACCCGGCGAGGATTTTCAGGGGAGTGCACTGCTACGTTTTTTTCGTGGCAAACGCAAAGCACGGCCAGCACATCCAAAACCGCAAGATGGCAAAAAATTTATCAACTACTGGCTCAAGCGTGTGCTCAACCTCGGCATCTCCAACCCACTATTGATCCCACTGACTGATCGCTTGACCCGTATCTACATCCAAGGTGGCATCGACCTGCTGCAAGAGGCTGGCTACATCGATTGCTACCGCACACTGCATCCCACGGAAGACGGCTTTACCTTTCATACAGCTATGCCGGTGGGGCGCATCGACTATATTTTCGCCAGTGCAGAGCTGGCGAAACGCCTCAGCACCTGCAACGTCATATTAGAAGGGAACGACGTGGATAGCAAGGAGGCCAGCGACCACCGCCCAATTTACGCCAGCTTCATCTAACATATAAACACTTCTTAATGGTTTCCGGAAACCATTAAGAAGTGTTTATATGTTATAAATCATAGGCTACTGATTATCCCCTCTACATAAAGGAACATTGATGGTTTCCGGAAACCATCAATGTTCCTTTATGTAG
>DATAYF010000742.1:0-2881 GCA_036272735.1 Ktedonobacteraceae bacterium | reverse complement strand
CGCTTGCCCAAGCTGGAAACGGTTTTGACCGATCCAATGACGCAGTGGCAGCGCAGTCAACTCTCGTGGTATGGGCAAGGGGCGCGTCAGATCGAGTGGTGCAGTGGTACTGCGCTTTGGTATCGCTTCGGACACCCGCCTTTGCCCATCCGCTGGGTGCTGACGCGCGACCCTGCAGGCAAACGTCCGGTCAAGGCGCTCCTGTGTACCAATCAGGCGCTCAGTGCCGAAGCGATCATCACGACCTTCATGCATCGCTGGCCCCTGGAAACCACGTTTGAGGAGAGCCGCGCCCATCTGGGTGTCGAAACGCAACGGCAGTGGTCCGACCTGGCGACCCAGCGCACCACTCCTCTCTTGTTCGGTCTCTACAGCTTGGTGACCCTGGCGGGCAGGCACATGGAGCGCGCGGGTAGCTTGCTGGTGGAGCAGACTGCCTGGTATCGCAAGACCCAGGCCACCTTTCACGATGTCCTGACCTGCCTGCGCCGTCAGATCTGGCTGGTGCCAAGCAATCTCACATCCCCTACTCGCCCTGATGTAGGATTGCTCGCTCCGTCGCGGCTCAATCACCTGCTTTACGCTGCGTGTCGTTAGTTGGAAATGTACAAAGCCAAGCTAAGGTGATGATGGACCGCTGCGAGAGCGTGACGGCTCTTTTGAGCCGTGTCTGGCAAAACGGACACAACTGGAGTTCTGGACGAAACGTTTGCCTGCTTACCTGCGAGTAGTGCCTTCGAGTCCTCATTTTCCTTCTTCTCTTCCTTCGGGATTGGTCTCTATCTTGGAGATCGGCCTCTATCTGCTTGAGTATATCATCTCCTGGACGTGATTTTTGCACTGACGGTTTTTTTTACTGGGAATCAAGTTATTGGGATAAATAGAGCGTACGTCATTTCGACGAGCAGCCGCTTGGTATTGTCAACTTAACAACAATTACAGAGGTAATCACACAGGATTCAACACGAAAGTGGGGCACCATCCCAAAATTTCTTAGAAAAAATGCCCTTTCGAAAGCCTCAAAGGAGGGTTCAGTGGAGAAAGCTCATCAAGAGAAAAATATAAGTTGACAATACCTCAAATATGCCGCACAGAAAATTCTTCTGAATATGTTACATGAAACGCCTCTCCTCTCGAGAGCCTTGAGAAAGCGGCAGTGCCTATGGTATAGTTTTAGCAGTCAATGAGTGTAAGTGCTAGATACAAGATCATAGGATCTGGGCAAGGAACAGAAAGCCATGAGTGAGAAACAACTGATCAGTCCGCGAATTGAAGCGTTACGCAAAGGACTGGCAGAAGGAAAAAGTGATGCGCTGGAACTATTCTGGCATGAAGTCGCTGAGGCGGGAGCGCCGTTGATTGAAGCGATTGAGGGTGAACCCAATGATCATCTGGTGACAATTCTCTGGCGAGATCAGGGGGATACGGAAAATGTCGTAGCGGTTGGCTCTGCCATGGCTGGATGGCGCGATTGGCAGAAGCATCTGCTGACGCGCCTCCCGGCGAGCGATCTCTGGTACAAGACGTATCGTTTCCGCTCCGATCTGCGGACTGGCTACTGGCTCTCGCACAATGATCCCTTGCGCGATCTTGAAGAGTATAAGAACTGGAGGGATCGCATGACAACCTTTCGGCTCGATCCGCTCAATCCGCTCAATCATACCTATCCTAAAGATGAAGAGATATCCGACGACGAAGCGTGGAGTTTTTCTTTGCTGGAGTTGCCAGATGCGCCTGCCCAGCCCTGGATTACGCCACGTTCCGATGTGCCACACGGAAAAGTTGAGCTCTTCCGTTTGAAAAGCAAGATTCTGGGGAACGAGCGCCGCGTGTACCTCTACACTCCTCCTGGCTATACGCCAGACGGGGACACATATGGACTCCTGCTCGTTTTTGATGGGCAAGCATATATCGATCCAGGTTTGGTACCAACGCCGACCATTCTGGATAATCTGATCGCTGAGGGGAAGATTCCGCCGTTGGTGGCCGTATTGCCGGATTCGCTGGACCAGAAAACGCGCAGCCGTGAGCTCCCTTGTTACGAGCCATTTGTAGAGTATCTGAAGCAGGAACTGCTGCCCTGGGTGCATGCACGCTACCATGTGACGAGCGATCCTACACACGCCATTGTGGCAGGATCCAGCTATGGTGGGTTGGCTGCGGCCTTTGTTGCGTCTAAAGCACCAGAAGTCTTTGGTAATGTGCTCTCGCAGTCTGGTGCTTTTCGCTGGAATCTCCGTGAGCGTGAGGAGGGAGTGCACGATCCTAACGAGGAAGCCTGGCTGATTCGCCAATTTGTGACAAGTCCAAAGCTGCCGCTGCGGCTCTACCTGGAGGTGGGTTTGCTGGAACGCAGTGCCACCGATGATATGGTGGTGATGAATCGACGCATGCGCGATGTGCTGGAAGCAAAGGGCTATGATATCATGTATAGCGAGTACAATGGGGGGCATGATTACATCTGCTGGCGCGGCTCGCTGGCAGATGGGCTGGTGTGGCTGACGGGAACGCAGACGCACTAATAGAGAGGACGAGAATCACGATGACAAATTTTGACCGTGACCTCTGTCCTTCCTCAGCTCTGGTTCCCTCTTCCATGTTCCTTTCCTCTGATGTGCAACATTGTTTGCCGAATACTCTCAATCACAAGCGTTGGGTCAGGCAAGGAACCGTGTGGAAGCTCTCTAGTACATAAGCGGCATTCTTCCCTCTTTGTGGAAGCTGCCTGAGTATCACCCCATGGTTGGAGGGGCGAAACGAAAAGAGGCAGGTGAGCCAATGAAGCAGAGGAAGACTCTAGAGTTTCTGACCAAACAAAAAATAGTGTATCTTGTACCAATTTCACATTTGACCGAAAGGGGCGTATCATTCTATGGAAGAA
>DATAYF010000741.1:0-7614 GCA_036272735.1 Ktedonobacteraceae bacterium | reverse complement strand
CCCATGATCTGTAGGATGGTCGGCGCGACATCGGCGAGGATGCCATCGCTTCTCAAATGGGCTTGCGCCAGTTGTGGTACAACCATGTACAGCGGCACAGGATTGGTGGTGTGCGCGGTAAATGGTTTGCCCGTATGGTAGTCGATGAGTTGTTCCGCGTTGCCGTGATCAGCGGTGATGATGACGCCACCGCCCAGGGCCAGCGTTGCTTCGATGACGCGCCCAACGCCCTTATCGACGGTCGCGACGGCCTGTATTGCCGCTGGTAATACGCCAGTATGCCCCACCATGTCGGCGTTGGCGTAGTTCATGATGATGAGCTGGTAATTGCCACTGCGCAGGTGTTCAATGGCCGTGTTGGTCACGCCTTCCGCGCTCATTTCCGGTTGCAGATCGTACGTTGGCACCTTTGGCGATGGTACAATCTCGCGCTCCTCACCCGTAAAAGGGGTCTCGCGCCGTCCATTAATGAAATAGGTGACATGGGCGTATTTCTCGGTTTCGGCGGTGTGGAATTGAGCCAACCCCTGCTCGGAGATGACCCGTGCCAGTGGCATTTCTACCTCATCGGCACGGTAGGCCACGTCGGCATCCAGACCTTCTTCGTACTCTGTCATCATCACAAATTGCAGGTCGGAGATGCGTGGTCCACGCTCAAATTTGCCGCTGGCTTGCGGAGAGAGTTCAGGCATCACAAAGGCTTTGGTAAGTTGGCGAGCGCGGTCCGGGCGGAAATTATAATGAATGACGGCGTCGCCAGCTTGTACGGTTGCTACGGGCTGCCCATGTTCCATGATCACCGTTGGCAAAATAAACTCGTCGGTGGTCTGCTGATCGTATGCCTGCTGGATAGCGGCCAGCGGCGACGTGGCGTGTTGACCTTCGCCACGCGTCATCGCCAGGTAGGTCGTCCCGGTGCGGTCCCAGCGGTTGTCGCGGTCCATCGCGTAATAGCGGCCGGTAACTGTTGCCACCCTGGCTGCATGCTCGCCACCGATCTCTTGCGCTCGTGTCAGCAATGCCTGCATGAACTCGATGCCGCCGGTTGGTGAGCTATCGCGTCCATCGGTAAAGGCATGGATATAGACGCGCTCCAGGTCATGCTGCGCTGCCAGGCGTAGTAGCGCTTCTAGGTGCGACGAGTGGGCGTGTACGCCGCCATCGCCTAGCAAACCGCAAATATGGAGTTGCGATTGGTTGCGTTTGACGTGTTCGATGGCTTTGAGCAGCGCTGGATTCTTGAAGAAGCTGCCATCCTGAATGGACTCGCTCACGCGGGTATAGTCCTGTAGCACACGCTTTCCGGCTCCAATGTTCTGGTGACCTACCTCCGAGTTGCCCATTTGTCCTGCTGGCAATCCAACGGCCTCGCCCGAAGTTTTGACGGCCGTGTGCGGCCACGTTTTGCTGATCTGGTCTATTGTCGGTGTGGTGGCGATGGCGATGGCGTTGCCGTCGCGGCGTGAATTGATGCCCCAACCATCCATGATAATCAAAACCATCGGGCCTGGTCGCCCAGATGCTGTTTTCTCCATAAAGCTTTATTTTTCCCCCTCTGCTGTCAATTTTCTCTACTTTAAGGGCTACAAAACGTATTGTAGCATGCCTATTCTCTGCCGCATAGCGACCTCTCTTGCGGCGTTCGATTGTATCCGCTCGTGGGTTGTGCTTCGTAATCCGAGTAGGATAGGGGTGAAAGAACACGCTGTATGCATGTGCAAGCATAGCTAGAACTGGAGTTGGTTAGTATGGGACAAGGAACTGCGTTGATCTGGTTTTTTGGACTGATCATTGTTCTGTTTGTGATTGTGGTAATTATCGCGATCATTGGTTTTGCGCGTACGAAACGGCCCGTCAGTGGCGTCAGTCATGGTGGTCCTGCAATTGATGAGCACCAGCAACCGGTTGCGGAACGCCTGGGAGAAGAGCGTCCCAAGGAATTTGGAGATGACCCACGTGGCGAGGACGTTGGTGGCAATTTTAGTGCCGCACTCCCCCAGGACGACCAGGATCGCGAATCGCAATAACAAATATACTTGAAAAAGGGAGCACGCAGGCTGACGCCGCGTGTTCCTTTTTTTATCGCAGGCCGTAAACTTTCAGGGCGTGGAAACGTATTTGATAGTGGGGAACGTTTCACGTTAGTTATCTAGTAACCATTTTTTGTATGGCGTGTCCTGCTCGGCTGTGTGCCATGTATATACATCGACAAGTGCAATGGTCTAACGACATTGCATCGTCGTGGAGGAAGCTGGAAATTTATGAGCAAAAAAGCACCTGGTTTTTTGCCCTCATCGGTAAGTAAGATCGGCATCGGTATCTTCATGGCCTTGTTGCTCGCTTTGTTGACCGTGACAAGTGCCTTTGCTGGTACTGTGAATATCTCGGATCGTGCCGGGGTACTTGACCAATCTCGCGTGCGCAGCGCGGCCTCGTCGCTGCCGTATCGCGTCGATATCTACACAACGAGTAATTTTAACGGCAATAAAACGTCGTTTGATCAAACCGCTGTGCGCGATATTCCCAACCCAACGAGTGTGGTGATGGCAATTAGCACGAATTTGCAGCACCTTTCTATCGTCGGCGGTCGTAGCGTCAAGCTGACGAGCAACCAGTACAATGACGCGATTAATGCCTTCGTCAACGATTATCGTGGTAAGCACGACTATACTAGTGCAACGATTGCTGCCATCAATTCACTCAACAACGCCTCTGGTGGCTCTAGCTTTGGCGGGTTGGTTTCTGGCGGTGGAAGTAATATTGGCGGGGGTGCGCTCTGTTGCGTTGGTCTGCTGATCCTGGCTGGTCTGGTGGCCTTTGGTGTGATTGCTGGTCGTCGTCGTGCTGGCATGATGGGTCGTCCGGGCCTCTTTGGCTGGGGGCGCAACAATCCCAATTACACGCCCTACAACCAGTACAACAACCAGGGCTATCCACCCAACTACGGCCCCAACTATCCCAATCAGGGTGGTGGGATGAATCCCTGGGCGGCTGGTGGCCTGGGCGCTGCGGGCGGTGGCTTGCTCGGCTATGAGTTGGGTAAAGAGGCCGGTGAGCGCGACCAGCGTGAGCAGGATGACGATTATGGCAACGGTGGAGGAGACTTTGGAGGTGGCGGTGGAGGAGACTTTGGAGGCGGCAGTGGAGGAGACTTTGGCGGTGGAGGCGGAGGAGATTTCGGTGGTGGTGGCGGCGGAGGAGACTTTGGCGGTGGTAGTGGCGGCGATTTCTAATCTACCGGTTGTGATGAGTAAAAGCAAGCGGGCTGTTATTGCTTCCGAAGCCATAACAGCCCGCTTGCTTTGGACACAAAAGAGTATCCTACGATTTTATTCTGCCGGTGTCGATGCGGCCGAGATACGACGACGGCTGCTGCGACGGGCCAGTTCCGCGACTTTCAGGCGGTTCATGGCACGCTGTAGCTGTGCCTCGACATCGGCCCGTTCCTCGCGGGACTCAACCTGCTCAAGCCGCTCCTGAGCACGGCGGCGTGCCTCTTCTACGGCTGCCTGGTCGATCTCCTCGGCGTACTCAGCCGCGTCGGCCAATATGGTCACCGCGTCATTCGATACCTCAATGAAACCGCCTGCTACAAACAGCGTATCCTCCGCGCCTTGCAAAGCGATACGCAACGGACCGGGGGCCAGTAGCGCCAGTAGTGGGGCGTGCTCAGGCAGAATACCCATACGCCCCTCTGAGCCCTCTACGTTGACCATCTCGGCCTCGCCGTTGTATAGCTCGCGCTCAGCGGTCACTACCTCGACATGCAGAGTTTTGCGTGTCGCCATCGTTTACCCCTTCTGCTGATCTGCATCGTAGGCGGATAAGACATCTTCAATCGTGCCTTTGTTCAGGAAGTAGCTTTCCGGCACCTGGTCAGCTTTGCCATCCAGGATATCCTTAAAGCTGCGGATCGTGTCCTTTACGGGGACGTACTTCCCTTCCAGGCCGGTAAAGACCTGCGCCACAGTGAATGGCTGTGAGCAGAAACGCTCAAGCTTACGAGCGCGCGTCACCGTGAGCTTGTCATCGTCGGAAAGTTCGTCCATACCCAGGATGGCGATGATGTCCTGCAATTCTTTGTAGCGCTGCAAGACCTGCTGTACACCACGCGCCACGTTATAATGCTCCTCACCGATAACCTGCGGATCGAGGATGCGGCTGGTTGACGTCAGCGGATCAACGGCGGGGTAGATGCCTTTGGACGCGATGGAGCGCTCCAACATGATGGTCGAGTCAAGGTGCGCGAAGGTCGTCGCTGGAGCCGGATCGGTGTAGTCGTCAGCGGGCACGTAGACAGCCTGCATCGAAGTGATTGAACCGCGATTCGTCGAGGTGATGCGCTCCTGTAGCTCGCCCATCTCCTCCGCCAATGTCGGCTGATACCCTACGGCCGAAGGCATACGACCGAGTAGAGCAGATACCTCTGCACCGGCCTGCGTGAAGCGGAAGATGTTGTCGATAAACAGCAGCACGTCTTTGCCTTCTTCATCGCGGAAGTACTCAGCAATCGCGAGACCGCTCAAGGCTACGCGCAGACGTGATCCGGGAGGCTCGTTCATCTGACCGAAGACCATCGCCAAACGGTCGATAACGCCAGCTTCCTGCATCTCGTGATACAGGTCATTGCCCTCACGTGTGCGCTCGCCGACGCCTGCGAAGACGCTATAGCCGCCGTGGCCTTTCGCGATATTGTTAATCAGTTCCTGAATAACCACTGTCTTACCGACGCCAGCGCCACCGAAAGTACCAGCTTTACCACCTCTCATGAAGGGGCATATCAGATCGATGACCTTAATGCCAGTTTCGAAGACCTCGACCTTGGAAGACTGCTCTTCCAACGAAGGTGGTTCGCGGTGAATGGGATTGTGAGGGGTATCCTCGACCTCTGGTTTGTTGTCTACTGCGTGCCCCAACACATTGAAGATACGGCCCAGGGTTTTAGGGCCGACTGGTACGCTAATTGGTGCGCCGGTATCAATGACATCGACGCCGCGCTGCAGGCCATCGGTTGAACCCATGGCGACGCAACGTACCCAGTTGTTGCCCAACTGCTGCTCGACCTCAAGGGCCAGATCCTCCGTGGCACCTTGTGGTCGCACAAGCAATTCGTTATAAATCTCAGGAAGCTGGTCGGTAGGGAATTCTACGTCCACTACGGCACCCAGCACCTGCACGACTTTTCCTTTCGTGCCGACATTTTGTACTGCCATGTTGTTTTTATTTCTCCATTGGGGCGGCTTTGCGGCTTGCCCCTCATGCTTCGTCTCTCTATTAACTTGCTTCTGAGCCCGACACGATTTCGATAATCTGCATCGTGATGGAGGCCTGACGTGCTTTATTTAACGTCAAGGTGAGATCATCTACCAGCTCGTTCGCGTTGTCGGTTGCGTTCTTCATCGCGATCATTTGTGCCGACAGGAAGCTTGATACTGTTTCCAGCATTGCCTGGTAGACCTGCACATCCACGTAGCGCGGCAGCAGGGCCTTAAAGATCTCGTTGGCGTCGGGTTCGTAGATATATTCTACGTTTGCTTGCTCTGTTTCTCCCTCAGCAGGCGGCTGTACCGGAAGCAATTGCACGGCGGTTGGCCTTTGCGTCACCATGTTCACGAATTGTGGATAGACCAGGTACACGATATCGACCTCCTCTTTTAAAAAGGCATCGACAGCTACCTGGGCGATTGCTGTGGCGTCGCTCAGTGATGGGCGATCACCGTAATTGGTGAATTCAGCCAGCAAGTTTTGCTGAGTGCGCACGATGAAGTCGCGTCCTTTGCGCCCAACTCCGATGTAGCCTACATCTGGACGATGCCCCTGTTCCGCTAGCTTGCCTTGCAGTTCTAACGCTGTGCTGGCGGCCAGGCGGTTAATGTTCGAGGGTAAGGCACCGGACAAACCACGGTCAGGCGTAATCAGGATCATGCCAATATTACGTACGGGCCGCTGCTTCATCAGGGTCAACTCATCCCCAAGATCACCGCCGCTCACACGCGCCAGTCGTGAAACCAGCGCGCGCAACTGTTCTGAGTAGGGACGAGACTGCTCCACACGCGCTTGTGCGCGGCGCATTTTGCTGCTCGCCACCATCTGCATGGCTTTGGTGATCTTGGCCGTGTTTTTTACTGATCGTATGCGCTGCCGAATCGCTTGGATTGATGGCATGTAGCAGCCTCCTAGCGTTTCTCTTCGCGCGGGGCGGCTGTCTTCTTGTATTCTTCGATAGCTGCGCCCAGGCGTTGTAGGTACTCATCGGACATCTTACTCTTGCCGATGATGGACTTGTCGATCATTTCTTGGATGAGATCCTGATGATTGGCTCCCATGTAGCTGTAGAGTCCCTGTTCCCAGGCTCCGACCAGCGAGACCGGCACATCGTCGAGATAGCCATTGGTGACTGCGTAAATGATCATGACCTGGTTCTCGACGGCCACCGGCTGGTACTGCGGCTGCTTCAGCACTTCTTGCATGCGGCGGCCGCGCTCGATGGTATCCCTGGTGGACTTATCGAGATCGGAGGCAAACTGCGAGAAGGCTTCCAGTTCGCGGAACTGGGCCAACTCCAGACGCATGCGACCTGCTACCTGGCTCATGGCTTTTCTCTGCGCGCTACTACCCACGCGAGAGACCGAGTTCCCCACGTTCAATGCTGGGCGCTGACCGGCGTTAAACAGGTCGGTTTCCAGGAAGATCTGCCCATCGGTGATCGAAATGACGTTGGTCGGGATGTAGGCCGAGATGTCGTTCGCCTTGGTTTCGACGATTGGCAGGGCGGTCAGTGAACCACCGCCATAATCCTCATTCAAGCGGGCGGCGCGTTCCAGCAGACGAGAGTGCAGATAAAACACGTCGCCAGGGAAGGCTTCGCGTCCGGGAGGGCGGCGAATGATCAGCGAGATGTTCCGGTAGGCATCGGCGTGCTTACTCAGGTCGTCATAAATGATCAGAGCATCGCGTCCGCTGTCCATGAACTCCTCACCGATCGCACACCCAGCGTAGGGAGCCAGGTATTTCAACGGGGCCGGATCAGAGGCACCGGCGGCAACGATAATCGAGTATTCCATGGCGCCGTACTCTTCCAGGATGGCCTGCGTGCGCGCAATTGTCGAGTTCTTCTGGCCAATGGCGACGTAGATACAAATCAGGTCTTTGCCCTTCTGGTTGATGATGGTATCGATGGCGATGGCCGTCTTCCCGGTCTGGCGGTCGCCAATGATTAGTTCGCGCTGTCCGCGGCCAATCGGGATGATACTGTCGATGGCTTTGATGCCGGTCTGTACGGGAGTATCCACCGATTTACGCGTGATAACGCCGGGCGCGACCCGCTCGACTGCGCGGAACTTATCGGTAGTGATGGGGCCGCGATCATCGACTGGCTGGCCCAGCGGGTTCACCACGCGACCGAGCAGGGCATCGCCAACGGGGACCTGCACAACCTGCCCCGTGGTGCGCACTTCGTCGTCTTCACGGATTTTTGTATAGTCGCCCAGAATGGGGCAACTGACCGTCTCTTCTTCGAGGTTGAAGGCCATGCCGTACAATCCTGTGCGCGTAAATTCTACTAACTCAAGATACTTCACATCTTGCAGACCATAGACACGAGCCACGCCGTCC
>DATAYF010000740.1:0-6906 GCA_036272735.1 Ktedonobacteraceae bacterium | reverse complement strand
CCGATCAAGATCCAGACACAGTTCTGACGTTATTGCGTCGTCATTTGCAGGAACGCGGTTTTACTGATGTTGAGGTTGTGGAACTGGAAGCGGGCGAACATCCCTCCCAAAGCCCTGTTGATGCGCCGTTAATGGATGCCTTGATTCGCTCGGCACGTGTTGTGTATGGTCACGAACCAGCCGTGTTGCCCCGGACCGCTGGTACCGGCCCAATGGAGCTATTGTGCCAGCGCTACGGTGTGTCAGTCGTTGGCGGCGCGGGCACGGGATACTATAACTCTCGTATTCATTCGCCCAATGAGCATATTCGAGTAGAAGACTTTTTCCTGGGGATGAAACATATTGCGGCTATTCTATCAGAATTTGCGACGCTGTAGAGTATCATCGAAAGTAGCTCCAAGGTTTAGTGGCCTCTGGAGCTACTTTTTGTGTTGTTGACGCAAAGTTTCTTGCGGGCGTCTCCCAATTGCTTACTGCTCATACATGGCTGCGATGGTGTAGGCGGTGGTGGCGACGGCCTGGCGCACTTTTCTGGGGCAGATGACGGTGGCTCCTGCGCCTAATCCGAGCACGTAGGAGACGGCGTCATCAAAAGAATCGACCTCGACGCTGATGATGAGATGCCCATCTGGCTCTTCTTCTTCAATAGTATAGCTGCCCCTGAGCACGTGCCGTACCGAAGGCGCTACCCGTAATTTCATGGTGAATGCTTGTGACGCGTAGGCTAAATGCTTGCGGGCTTCCTTCCAGTAGGTGCGTAGATTGAAATCGGGATCGAAGGTAATGGTCTCGTCTCTAATTTGTAGACTTTCGATGTAGCTGACGCGGAACGTGCTGAAGGATTGGCATTCGTGGCAATAGGCCACCAGGTACCAGATACCGGTGCGCATGTGGCGGCGCGTCAGCCCCTTAAAGACCAACCCGTAGGGTTCGACATGCCTCCAGAGTGAACTGGCATCCCCGTTATCCGTGAGATAGGGGTAGAGAATATCGACGTGGTGTGCTCCCAAAACGGCTGTGCGCAACGTCTCTAAATAAGGAGGGGTATCATTGTTCGTGCGATACCAGGCCACGCCATCGAAAAAGAAGCGCTCACGAGCAATCTTGACGTTCGTCCGGTACTCCTCTGGCAGCGCCGCCTCCAACTTAAACAGGGCACGATGAAGATCGTCATCGCCCGCGAAAAGACTATAGTTTCCGGCAATGTCGATACTCAAAACGAGCGACACGGCTTCGGCGCTCGTAAAAATAGCTGATTCGAAGTGGTAATCGTCAGGTAGATAATAGCCGCCGCCGGGTCCATAATCCATTGAGATCGGAACGTGCGCAAGCGATAATGCTACAATATCGCGGTATACCGTGCGTACAGAGACACCTAACATCGTGGCGAGGTGCTGGGCTGACATTTTGCCGCGAGCTTGTAGCAAGAGTGAGATTGCTACGAGACGCTCAGTTTTTTGCATATTTCTTATTGTAGCATAAACTCCACCGTCTTGATGACACATGCTGAACCATGACGAAAAAAAGATTTCCACAAAATTCACACAAAAACTGACAAACAGGTGTCAGGCATACCCTCTTAAACTTTCTTAAGGACGAGGATTGTGTAGGGATAGTGTATCAAGAAAGGACTTACTTGTGACCCTATCAAACAGAGACAATCGGCCCCCTGCTCCGGACTCCGGTTCATGGAAAGCAAATCTACGTATCTATATGCGTATCATCGGTTTGCTTCGACCTCATTGGTTTTTGTCTCTCGTAACTGTTGTATGTCTTGCCTTAGCCACGGTTTTTTCGCTGGTTGTACCTCCGCTGATCCAGTGGGTCATTGATGTCGGTGTTCCGCAGGATAACCTTGGTACATTGTTATTGGCTGCTGCTGGTATCCTGGGGTTCAGTGCTCTACGCGGTGTCAGCGCTTATGGTCAGGGCTACTATTCGCAGGCCCTGTCACAGCTTGTCGCCTACGATCTGCGTGATCAGCTTTATGATCACCTCCAAAAGCTGAGTTTTTCTTTCCATGATGACTCAGAAACGGGGCAGTTAATGTCGAACATGACTGCTGATATCGAGGCGGTGCGAAACTTTTACAGTATGGGCTTGCTGCGCGGCTTGCTCGCTATCGTTACCTTTGCGGCTGTGACCATTATTCTGTTCTTCACTGATTGGCGACTGGCGCTGGTGACGGTCATCTGTATTCCCATCATGGGGCTGCTCGCTACCAACGTCTCACGACGCCTGGCTCCGCTGTGGCTGGGTGTGCAGAACGAATATGGCGCGCTTAGTACCGTGATGCAGGAAAGCTTGAGCGGTGTGCGTGTTGTTAAATCCTTCGCGCGCGAAAAATTCGAGATTGAGAAGTTCAATAAGCAAAATTTCGAAATGCGCGCCCTGGATATGAGTGCCATGCGCCTCTCGGCCTGGAATCAGCCGCTGATGGTGCTGTCATTGAACGTGATCACCGTGCTGGTACTGTGGATTGGTGGCGTGATTGTCATCGGGCATCAATTGAGCGTAGGCGCTCTTGCCGCTGTGATATCCTATGTGCTCCTGCTGGCAACGCCTGTGCGTACGTTTGGCTTCATGATCAACTGGTTCATACGTGGTTTATCAGGTGGCACGCGTATCTTCAATGTGATGGGTATCCAGCCGGAGATTCACGACGCCCCTGATGCTCACGAGCTTACAAAAGCCAGGGGCCAGGTCAGGTACGAGCACGTCTCCTTCGCTTATGGCAATGGCAATGAGGTTTTGCACGATATCGACATTGAGGCAAAACCCGGCCAGGTCGTGGCGCTGCTGGGTCCGACGGGCAGTGGGAAGAGTACCATCTTGCATTTGCTGCCACGCTTTTACGATCCTTCAGAGGGATGCATTACCGTTGATGGCTATGATGTACGCAATGTGACGCTGCATTCCCTGCGTCGGAGCATTGGTCTGGTCTCGCAGGACGTGTTCCTGTTCAACGCCACCATTCGCGATAATATCGCATACGGCATCGAGGATGCTACCGATGAGCAGGTCTATGAAGCGGCGAAGGTTGCGCGTATCCATGACTTTATATTAACGTTACCCGATGGATATGATACCTGGGTGGGTGAGCGTGGTGTCACGCTTTCCGGCGGGCAGAAGCAGCGTGTGGCAATTGCACGAACGCTGTTGCTCAGCCCCAGTATCCTGGTGCTGGATGATTCAACTTCTAGTGTTGATATGGAGACCGAATACCTTATTCAACAGGCGCTCGAAGCGGTAATGCGTGGCCGTACGACCTTCATTGTGGCTTCTCGCCTGCGTACTGTTAAGAATGCTGATCAAATTCTTGTGCTTGAGCAAGGTCGCATCGTCGAACGTGGGACGCACGAGTCGCTGGTGAAGTTGGGTGGCGCATATTCCCGGCTCTATGACCTGCAATTGCGTGAACAAGAAGAATTCGAGGAGAGTATGCTTGTCGTATCTCAATCTCAAGAGTCGGAGATGTCAGAGGAGCAGCGGGAGGTGATGCGATGAGTCTGTTGCATAAAAAAACAGCGCCCACGGTAGAAGATTCCCGCTACTCGTATGCTGAGATACGGCGGCGTAACGTCTGGCGTGAGAACAGCCTGGCAAGCTCTGACGAGGACGAAAATCTCAGCTTTAGTTGGAACCACATCAACATGTTCTTTCCCTACGTCGCCCGTTACCGCTGGGTCTGTTCGGTCAGCGCTGTGCTCATGTTGGTGTACACGGTTCTCAACATTCTCAACCCTTTTTTGATTGGTGTGGCTATCGATAGTTTTATTGGCAAGAGCGACCTGCACGGTTTGGCAATGATCGGCGTGGGACTGTTGGTGATAAACATTGCGATGTGGCAGGCCCAATACTGGCAGGTGTGGAGTATGTCCTGGGCCGGGCAGCAAATTCTGTCCCGTCTCAGTTCTGATATGTTCGTGCATCTGCAAAAGCTGTCTTTGAGCTTTTATGATCATACGCAGATCGGTCGTGTGATGTCGCGCTTGCAGAGTGATATCGATGTGTTGGAGGGACTGCTCAGTTCTGGCCTGCTCTCGATTATGAGTTCGTTGATTGCGCTGATCGGTATCGTTGGCATTATGCTAGCGATGAACGTTCCGCTGGCGTTGCTCTCGTTCGTGGTGCTGCCGATTATGGTGGTGATCGCGGCGTTCTGGCAGCGCTACGCACAGCGTTCGTTCCGCCGCACCCGTGCCGCGATTTCGCTGGTGAACTCGACTTTGCAGGAAAACATTTCCGGCATGCGTGTGATCCAGAGCCTGGCCCGTGAGGATCGCAACCACGCGGAGTTCGACGATCTCAACCGCTACAACCGTGATACCAACCTGTATTCCAGTAAAATCTCTGCACTGATCCTGCCGTTGGTAGAAGTGGTGGCCGCGTTGGCTATCGCGCTGGTTGTGGTGTATGGTGGTTGGTTGGCGGCGCATCATGAGCTTGAGATCGGTGTGCTGGTATCCTTTACGCTGTATATTAACCGCTTCTTTGATCCTATTCGTGATCTGAGCCAGCAGTATACGCAATTGCAGCGTTCAGGTGTGGCGGCCGAGCGCATCTACAGTATCATGGCGGTGCCGGTTGAAATTCAGGATCAAGCCGGAGCCGAGGAACTTCCGCAGGTGAAGGGTAATGTGGAATTTCGGGATGTAGTCTTTGGCTACAATCCAGAGCACCCGGTGCTGCATGGACTGAACCTGAAGGCGCAGGCTGGACAGACGGTGGCTATCGTGGGTCCGACCGGGGCGGGCAAGAGCACGATTGCCGGATTGATTACGCGCTTCTACGATATTCAAAGCGGCGCGATTCTGATTGATGGGCATGATGTGAAATCTGTGACGCAAAGTTCGCTGCGTACACAAATTGGCGTTGTGCCACAGGAGCCATTCCTGTTTACCGGAACGATTATGGAAAATATTCGTTACGGGCGACTGGAGGCGAGCGACGAAGAGGTGATGGCGGCGGCTGAGGCGGTGGGAGCGCACAAATTGATCCTGTTGCTGCCCGAAGGCTATAGCACGCCCATTCGTGAACGTGGCCGTAACCTGAGCGTAGGTCAGCGCCAACTCATCTCGTTTGCCCGTGCATTATTGGCAGATCCGCGTGTGCTAATCCTGGATGAAGCCACGGCGAACATCGATACATTTACTGAACTGATCGTGCAGCAGGGACTCAATCGCCTGCTGGCTGGTCGTACGGCCTTTGTGATTGCCCACCGGCTCTCGACCATCAAGAATGCGAATTTGATTGTCGTGCTACAAAATGGGCGCATCATCGAGCAGGGTACGCACAATGAGCTATTGCAGCTTGAGGGTGCCTACGCATCACTCTACTCGATGGGCTTCCGCCACGTTCCGTCCGCTGTTGAAGCCGAAAGCGTCCAGGCGGTGTAACACAAATACGTTAATGGTTTGTTTGTAGTGTGATGGCAACAGAACGAGGCGGAGCTTGCCTCCGCCTCTACATTGGGGGGAGGACTAGAGGCAAGCTCTAGTCCTCCCCCCAATGATGTAAAACGTGCAATACCTGTAGGACCCGATTTGATCGTGGGCATGGCTGATTTATCAGCCAGTGGTACACCTCTCGATCAACCTGGACAGTACTCACCCGTGTCGCGGTGTGGTCCCAGGGCGCAATGAATTGCGCGTGCCCACGATAAAATCGGAGCCTACAGGTATTATCCCTCATACCCTGCTAGCAGCAGCAATAAGCACATACAGGCCAGTAGCATACCGCTTGCGCCGATAAAGAGCACGGTACGCGCCCCCAACGCATTACCCATTGCCCCCGCAATGATGGCTCCCAGAGGACCAATACCGCCAATCAGAAATTGTACGCTGGCGTTGGCGCGCCCAAGTAGGTGCGCTGGTACAATGCGCTGGCGCAAACTTACCTCGTTAATCTGGTAGATGGCTATTCCTACATCACCTATAAGTTGTCCCGCGATCAATACCCCTGACGTCACAACCGCGGGTCCGCTTGCCAGTGGCGTGAGTAATGCCATTGTTCCAATAAGCAGCGTGCTCAACATGAGCGTCTTGCGCATCCCCACACGCGTTACAACTTTTTTGGCAGACATGGCTCCCACGAAGCCACCGACACCGCCTGCAGCAATCAGCAGACCTAAGATGGCTGGTGAGAAACCTGACGTTTTCATGATGTAGAGACTATACAGCGCCGCGAAGGCTCCCCCACAAAAATTCCACAACAGGGAGTAGATGATGGTGGCGCGTAAAAGCCTGTGGCGGTAGAGTACCTGTATCCCTTCACTCAGCATAGGTAGAAGCTGTCCCTGTGTTGCTGCCTGCTCTGGAATCTGCTCGTCTGTCTGTATGTTGACGATGCACACCGCTGAGGCGATAAACGAGAGGGCATCCAGGCAGATGGTCATAGGAGCGGTAATGGCTTGAATAAGCGGACCGCCAAGCGCGGGACCGATAATTTCCGCCATCTCTGAACTGGTTTCTAGTTTACTATTTCCCGTTAACAGATCGTCCGGTTGTAGCAATACGGGCAGAAAAGCCTGGCTGGCAATCTCAAAAAACACCGTCAGCGTGGCAACGAATGCTGTGATCACGTAGAGTTGCAGCATTGAGAGCGTCCCCAGGATCGCTGCTAATGGGACGGTCAGCAGCAATATCGCTCTGCCTACATCTGCAATGATGAGCACGGGTTTGCGCCTGGTACGGTCTATCCAGACGCCTGCTAGCAGACTAATGAGCAGTGATGGTAGTGCGCCCATTGCCTCTAGCCAACCGATTTGTAAAGGATTGGCGTTGAGCACGAGAATGGCGACGAATGAGAGGCTGGTGGCTCGTGAACCAAAGCGCGAGATGGTATGCCCCAGCCAGAGTAGCCGAAAATTACGATTAATCGCGAATGACTTTCTCTTCCTTGCCT
>DATAYF010000739.1:0-26965 GCA_036272735.1 Ktedonobacteraceae bacterium | reverse complement strand
CGTTGCGCACCCTCTTGCGGATGCAAATATCGCTGCTTCTGCAATTCCAGAGGAAGGTGTCGCGATATATTATCAGGGGGCAGACAGTATATCCCTGTTGAAAACACTCATGGAGTTGCCCATCGGGCACAGGAATTTTTGTGTCTGGTTTGAGGGCTTCAACTGGAAAAACCCAGGGATTTCCGAAAGCTTTGGCAGGCAGGGGTACGCGAACGCAGATCTCTTGCTTTATTCCCTGTCCCAGCCCCAGGGTCTGCAATGCTACGATTGTTTCTCAGGAAGTATTGGAGAAGAACATCGTATTCAGACATGTTTACGTACAACAGGGAACCGCGGACCTTGGGGCATCAAGGAAACGCCTCTTGAGCCACTCCTCGCGCGCCACTTTGGTTCCGAGCTGATCGTTGATTGTTCCTATTCTTAGGTTCGTCCGGTTGGCCTCCAGCGTGAAATTGACGTTTCACACCGAGGACTAGCAAGACACATCGTTGCATTCTTTCTGCGTAGAGACGTTGTAAAATACCGAGACTCCCTGATCAGGCCCCTGAAGGTGAACTGGTCAGTTTATCTTCAGGGGCTCGCTTCTCCCTTTTCTGCAAAACTTTGAACCACAAACGCGCTCGCGTACTTTTTCCACGCTAAGAATAGAATTCCTGTCTGTTCCACGATTAAAATAGACGGCACATAATGCTACGGTCATATGAATACGCCTAAGAGTCTAACGTCACAGCACAGAAAGCAAGCGGGAAAAGAGAAAGTATAGCACATGAACGGCCTCAAAAATGCACGAATAAGCCTGTAGAGCCGGTTTAGACATGCTTATACTGCTATGTTATAGCACATCTATGGACTACGTGACCAACGACCTTCCTTGCTGTACATTACATATAAACGTTTCTTAATGGTTTCCGGAAACCATTAACATTCCTTTATGTGTTTTCTATACTATGCCCGTTCGAGTAGCGAGTCGTACTTGGCGTCGTAGTCTACGGTACGGCCCTCGGGCATCAGGAGCAGCTTATCGGGTTTGAGGTGGCGCACGAAATCGAGATCGTGGGTCACGGTGATGATGGTGCCTTTGTAGCCAGCCAGGGCATCGCCGATGAGGTCGCGCGACATGGCGTCCAGATGCGTCGTTGGCTCGTCGAGCACCAGCAAGTTTGGTCCGGCCAGCACCATTTTCGCCAGCGCGAGACGCGTCTTCTCGCCACCACTGAGCGTGCCGATTTTCTGGAAGACGCGCTCACCGTTGAAGAGGAAGCGTCCCAGAACGTTGCGCACGCGTTTGCTGTCGGTCGGTAGGATTTCGCTGGTCTCGTGCAAAACGGTATTGTCGTAGTCGAGTCCTTCGTTCTCCTGCGCGTAGTAGCCGAGCTGCACGCGGTTCCCGATAATGACCTCGCCTCCGGTGAGCGGCGTGAGATTGAGCACGGTGCGTAAAAGTGTGGTTTTACCCGCGCCGTTCAAACCAACGATGACCATACGTTGACCGCGTTCGACCTGAAAACGAATGTCGCGGAAGATCTGCTTGTCGCCATAACTTTTTGCCAGGTCTTCGGCCAGCACAACGACCTGCTCGCTCGTCTGGCGCACCGGAAAATCGATTTTGATGTGCTTGCTGGTTTGTGGTAGTTGTGGCTTGCTTTCTTGCAACGTGGAGATGCGCTTATCGACAGAGATGCGCTGCTTCACACGTGTCGCGCCAAAAGAGCGCAGGCGTTGCGAGGTTTTCTGTAAGCGCTCGATCTCGCGTTCCTGTAGCTTCTTGGTGCGTTCCATCAACGCCAACGCGTCGCCCGTAACGGTCAGGTAATTCGAGTAGGAGCCGCGATACTCTTCCAGCTTGTGCGTGAACTCGTTGAGGCGCAGGACCTTGTTGATGCTGCGGTCCAGCAGGTCCAGGTCGTGCGAGATGATGAGCAACGCCCCCTTATACTCGTCCAGATATTCCATCAGCCAGCCTGTGGCCTCAACGTCGAGGAAGTTGGTCGGCTCGTCGAGCAGTAGCAGTTCTGGTGCCTGGAAGAGCAGGCGTACCAGGGCCAGCTTGGTTTTCTGTCCGCCACTGAGCGTGCTGACTTCGCGTTCAAGCGTCACGCCGCCGATATTGAGACCGGCGATCAGCTCCTCACAACGCGCGTCGGCCTCGTAGTAGCCGAGACGTTCCAGAGCCTCCTGCGCCTGAGCGAAGTGCTCAAGCAGGGTCTCAAGGTCGCCATTGGACGAGTCCGAAATTTTATGCGAAAGCTCTTCATAGGCCTGAACCGCTGTATCGAGGCCGGTGCTGGTGAAGATAAAATCGCGTACCGTGCTGCCTTCGGCCACTGGCGTCTCGTGGGCGATATCCTGCGAGAGATAGCCAAAGGAGCGCGGACGCATGATCGTGCCGCTATCGGTCTCCATTGCTCCGGCCACAATTTTGAGCAGTGAGCTTTTACCAGCGCCGTTGACGCCGATCAAGCCAGCCTTTTCGCCGGGAGCCACCGTAAACGAAACATTATCCAGGATCAGACGCGGACCATACGAGAGTTGAATGTGATTGACTTGTAGCATATATCTTAAAATTTCCTGCGTGCTTCCTGCATCATGACAATAAGAAAGAGTGTGCATGTAAAATTGTGTTGAGCCGGGCCATACAATCACTGAAGCGGTCTGCTCTTATCCTGGCGTAGCGGGAAGCACACGGTATCGCAAAGAACCGGCGATAAGAGGATCGCTGTATGGCGACACACGCCAGTGATAAAGAGAAGGTGGCGAAGGAGAATGGAATAATAGTGGAGATACAACTACCAACACAATACAAGCGCTAACTCAACATACACGATGAGTTATACCATCGATATTGCGCCATTTCCTGCCGCATGAGCCCGGCGTGGTCGCTCATACGGCGTTATCGGTTGCAAGTGGTAGTGCCTTCTGTTTCATCATTCGTCCTATTGCAGTGTGATACTTTCAATGACTTCCAGATGACATGGTAGCAGCCCGCGCATGGGTTTGTCAATAGGCGAATTGGATGGGTTGCCGCAAACGTAGGAATAATCTCATGCCGCAAATGAGTTTTATCTACTGGTATTTATTTTTCTTAATCCCCTGTGAGGAGAAGGATTCATGCAGTATTCGCGGCAACGTGCTAACGCTCGTAATCAGCCCACGTGGATAGCCTTCGTATTGCTAGCCCTCTGCGTGCTGTTGGCTGGCTGTGGCGGCGGCAACACATCAGGTGGCACGAGCAAACAACTAGCCTCCAAACAGGTACTTATTTTCCCTGATGTCGGCATCAGAGATCCCAGTCAACTCGATCCTTCGCAGGGACCCGATAGCAACTCGGCCCAGGTGGTGAGCATGATTTTTAGTGGTCTGGTCAGGGCCGATAAAAATTTGCAAGTGCTGCCCAATCAAGCGACTTGGCAGATCTCCAACGGCGGCAAAACCTACACCTTTACTATCGACCCCAACGTCAAGTTCTCCAATGGTATGCCGGTGACCGCTCAGGATTATGTTTACACTTGGACGCGCGCGCTATTGCCGCAGGTGGGTTCGAGCATCGCCGCCTTCTTCGAGGGTAACATTGTGGGGGCCAGCGCCGTCAATAGCGGCAAGGTGAAGACACTGGCGGGTGTCAAGGCATTGAGCGCCCATACGCTTCAGGTAACGTTGACGCGTCCGACTCCCTATTTTCTGGAAGAACTCACAACCTCGCTTTTTGATCCGCTGAACCATACGTTGGTCGACAAGTACGGTCAAAAGAATTGGACGCAGCATATCAGCGCGGGCGCGGGCACTGGTCCATTCATGGTCAAATCGTGGGATCACAATGTTAAAATGACCTTTGTGCCCAATCCGTACTATTATGGTCCGAAGACGAAGCTGACCGAGGTAGACATGCCCTTTGTCGTGGACCCTTCCACCGCCTACAAAGCGTTTAGCGCGAGCCAGTATAGTTTGATTTGGAAGCTGACGCCGCAGGATCAGCAGAAAGCACAGGCGCAGTCTGGCTTTACTCGCCAGTCGCTGCTACAGTCCGATCTGCTATTCTTCGATAACACGAAGGCTCCATTCAATAATCTCGCGGTACGCCAGGCGTTTGCCTATGCGATAGACAAGGCGACGTTGGCCCACGCCATCTTCAAAGATGCCGTTACGCCCGCGCAGACCATCATTCCTCCTGGTATGCCTGGGTATCAGCCGAATTATCCTGGTATCCCATACAATCGAGCGAAGGCGAAGCAGCTTTTCACATCAGTCTATCCTAACGCCAGCAAGGTGCCGCCGATCACATTTACCTATCCGAACTCGCAGATCACTCCAGATGAGGCCGCCGCACTTCAGCAGATGTGGCAGGAGGCGCTGGGCGTGCAGGTGAAGATGAACGCGATGGACCTGGCAACGTACAATGCTTTAACCGCCAAATTCGAGGTGCCGTTCGGTTTCACGCAATGGGGCGCGGATTTCCCCGATCCTTACGACTGGCTGACCCTGAACCTGCTCTCTACCGCGCCCAACAACGACGGACAGTGGCATAACGCGCAGTTCGACCACCTGTGCGCCCTGGCTGAGACGCAGAGCGGCAACACGCGCATCCAGACGTACAATCAGGCCGAGCAGATCGCCATTAGCGACGTCGGCTGGCTGCCGCTGGATCACCAGGCGATGGCGGCGGTTATCCCTTCATGGATGCACGGCGTCACCCTGAACGGCAATGGCCTCTACTTTGGCGATTGGTCCAACGTGTATTTGTTGCAACACTGACCAGGAGACAGCCCCCGGAAGGGAGCCGTTCAGCGGCCAATTTTGCATCATCATTGCAAATTGCCGTCCAAAGGTATTGACAAATGCCTGAAGAGCATGGTATAAATTTCACAACGCAACAAACAACTGCATAATTAAAAGCGTCGCGGGGACGAGTAGCAGGCAATGTCACATGCAGAGAGTGGGTGGCTGGTGCAAAGCCCATATGTGTAACACCTGTGAATAAAACCCTGAAGCTGCGAGAAGAAATCGCTTTGAGGAGCGAGAGTAGAACTTAGCCGGTCGCCTCCGTCATCGGGCCGGGTACATTACAGTACTCATTGAGGTTGCAGCCGTGAGGTCGCAATGCATGAAGGTGGTACCACGAGAGTAAGAAAATTCGCGCTCCTCGTCCTTCCCAGGTGGAAGACGAAGGGCGTTTTTATTTGCCCTGAATATCTTTAACAAAGAGGGGAGAAACTAGGGCACAGCCCTAGAACCCAGTCAGGGGATTGCATCCCCTGTACCCCTGCTTTTCAATCTGAAAAAGCGTTGCAGGGACGAGTAACGGTGGTCTGTTGCATCCAGAGAGCGGGTTGTTGCTGGAAAGCCCGTATGCCAGAGCCGCGAATAAGACCCTGAAGCTGCGAGAAGAAATCGCTTTGAGGAGCGAGAGTAGAACTCAGCCGGTCGCCCCCGTTAGCGGGCAGGAGTACGCAAGCGTACTTACAGAGGTTGGTGGCGCAAGCCAGCAACGCATGAAGGTGGTACCGCGAGAGCTTGAAAATTCACGCTCTTCGTCCTTCCCAGGTGGAAGACGAAGAGCGTTTTTTTATTAGCAACTTTGCTGAACATATCACGAGGAGGAATCAACTCATGGCACATTGTCCCGAATGCGATGCCCAGGTTTCTTTGCAAAACCTGATGGTTGGTGAAATTATCTACTGTCCCGATTGTAACGCTGAATTAGAGGTGCTGAACCTGGAAACACCTGAACTAGGCCTGGCTCCGCAGGTGGAAGAAGATTGGGGGGAATAACCTTATGCGTTTAGCCGTACTGACTTCGCGTATTCGCGTGGAGGAGAAGCTGCTGTTCGAGGCGCTGCGCCGACGCGATATCAACTTCGACGTTATCGACGATGGCGACCTGCTGCTCGACCTGGAGCGTCCCGACTCCCGTTGGAGCGCCTACGACGCGGTGTTGAGTCGCAGCGTTAGCCAATCACGTGGCCTGGCTGTCGCCTGCGTGCTTGAACACTGGGGCGTCCCTGTTTTCAATGCTCCCGCTGTGACGGCCCTATGTAACGACAAGCTGATGACAAGCCTGGCTTTGCTGCGAGCGGATGTGCCCACACCACGCACCATGCTGGCTTTTACCGAGCAGACGGCTGTGCAGGGTATTGAGACGCTGGGTTATCCTGCCGTGCTCAAGCCAGTTACCGGCTCGTGGGGCCGTTTGCTGGCGCGTATTAACGACCGCGACGCAGCCGAGGCTGTCCTGGAGCACCAGGAGACGCTGGGATCGTACCAGCATCACACGCACTATATCCAGCAATACATTGCCAAGCCACAACGCGACATTCGTGCCTTTGTCGTTGGCGAGCGTACCATCTGTGCCATCTATCGTACGAGCGAACACTGGGTCACTAACACGGCGCGCGGTGCGGTCACCACCAATTGCCCGGTAACGCCAGAATTGGATGCGCTGTGTGCACGAGCGGCGCGGGCGGTTGGTGGCGGCATCCTGGCGATTGATGTGCTGGAAGATGCCGAGCGCGGTTTGCTGGTTAACGAGATCAACGCCACCATGGAGTTTCGCAACAGTATCGCACCAACTGGGGTCGATATTCCGCAGGTGATGCTGGATTATGTCGTGAGCCACGTGCGGCAAGGAGTGGCATCATGAGTCGAGTGCGAGTGGCAATCGTTGGCGGCTCCGGCTATGCTGCTGGCGAACTGTTGCGCCTGCTGCTGTTTCACCCGCAGGTTGAGATTACTCAGGTAGCATCGGGCAGCCATGCCGGACAGTATGTGCATAGTGTCCATCCCAATCTGCGTAAGCTCTGTACGCTGCGCTTTTGTCATCCAGATGACTTGACGACGAACGACGCTCTGTTCCTATGCCTGCCGCATGGAGCCTCGGCGCTGGCAATCGAGCATTACCGTAGTCTGGCGGCGCGTGTGATCGATCTCGCGGCGGATTTTCGCCTGCGTTCACCGGAATTGTACACGCGCTGGTATGGTTCGGCACATAGCGCGCCGCAATTATTGCCGGAGGCGGTTTATGGGCTGCCAGAGTTGCATCGTGAGGAACTGGTTGAAGCCACACTGGTGAGCGGCACCGGTTGTATGGCGACGGCGGCGATTTTGGGGCTGGCTCCGCTGTACCGTGCCGGGCTGGTGAATACAGCGCTCCCAACGGTGGTCGAGGCGAAAGTTGGTTCTTCGGCCACGGGAGCTACACCAGGCGCGGGTAGCCATCATCCTGATCGTAGCGGCGCGGTGCGTTCCTTTCAACCGACCGGACATCGTCATACCGCCGAATTGCTGCAAGAATTGGGTCGCGTGCACGCTACTGGCGCGCTACGGCAGACGATAGCCTTCACGGCCACGGCGGTCGAACTGGTGCGCGGCGTACTAGCGACGGCACAGGTCTTTGTCAACGAGCGGATCGACGAGCGCACGCTCTGGCGCTTGTATCGCGCGGCGTATCAAAACGAGCCGTTTATCAGGCTGGTCAAGGAGCGCAGTGGCGTCTATCGCTATCCCGAACCGAAGATCCTGGCTGGTAGCAACTACTGCGATATCGGCTTTGAGTACGACGCCGAGCAGCAGCGCGTCGTGGTGATGGCGGCGCTGGATAACCTGATGAAAGGGGCCGCTGGCAACGCGCTGCAAGCCTTTAACTGTATGTTTGGTTGGGATGAAACCCTGGGGCTGACATTCCCCGGTTTGCATCCCGTGTAGGTATACAAAATGCCTGTAGGGACCGATTTATCGTGTCCGGCAAACGGTGTCGATCAACCAACAGAGCAGTCGCGCCGTGGCAAGTGTTGGGCTGGTTTTGTCGTAAGGCACGATGCACACGATAAATCGGTCCCTACACTAATTGGCCCTTATTCTAAACATATATATAAATAACGTTCAGCGAGAAAAGGAGCATTACCATGAAGCTTGTCGTGAAAATTGGCGGTGGGGCTGGTGTCGCCACAGCGAACATTGTGCGTGAGGTTGCGCAATGCGTCGCGGATGGGCAGCGCGTCGTGTTGCTGCATGGTGGCTCTGACCTTACCAACACGCTGTGCGAACGCCTGGGCCTGCCCGTACGCGTGCTTACGTCGCCGGGTGGCATGACCAGTCGCTATACCGATAGCGAAACCTTACGTGTCTTCGCTATGGCGCTCGGTCAGATCAACACAGAACTGGTGGCGGCTTTGCAGCAACAGGGCGTCAATGCGCTTGGCCTGGCTGGTGTGGATGGTCGTTTGCTGCTAGCGCGTCGCAAGTCCGTTGTGCGCACGCTGACGCCCGAGGGACGTACGCAGATCGTGCGCGATGATTATACCGGGCAGATCGAACAGGTCAACGCGACACTGCTGGAACAACTGCTGAGCGCGGGCTATATGCCGGTGATTGCGCCGTTAGCGCTGGGTCACGAGGGAGAACGCTTGAATGTTGATGGGGACCGTGCCGCTGCTGCCGTGGCCGCCGCACTACACGCCGAAACGCTGGCGATTATGACCAACGTGCCCGGTCTCCTTAGCGATCCGCACGATGCTACGACCTTGCTGCGTAGCATTCCAGCGCAACGCCTGGACGAATATATGCAGTACGCACAGGGACGCATGCGCAAGAAATTATTGGGAGCTAGCGAGGCGTTGCAAGCGGGCGTGCGGCACGTGGTGATTGGTAACGCTTCTCTACAAGATGTTTTACAGGGCGCGGGAACAACGATCAGTGCTGCTCTGGTTCCGGCTGGTTGTGTACAAGGAGGCAATGAAAGATAATGAGTACGATTATTGAGCGCGAAGATAGGTACACCAGCGGGGTCTATGGCAAGCGGCCGGTGGCGCTGGTACGCGGGAGCGGCGCGCTGATGTGGGATGAGCAGGAGCGCGAGTACATCGATTGCGTGGCTGGGCATGGCGTGGCGAACATCGGGCATGGGCGCTCGGAGATTGCCGCCGCGCTCTCACAGCAGGCGTTGCGCCTGATTACCTGCTCGGAAACGACCTATAACGATGTACGTTCGCAATTGCTAGCACGGCTGGCCCAGGTCACGCCGCCAGGCATCGAGCACTTCTTTCTGTGCAACAGCGGCACCGAAGCGGTCGAGGGTGCGTTCAAGTTTGCGCGCCTGGTCACGGGACGTACCGGCATCGTGGCGGCGCTGCGCGGCTTTCACGGTCGCAGCATGGGCGCGCTCTCAGCCACCTGGGAGCCGCACTATCGCCAGCCGTTTGCCCCGCTGCTCCCCGGCGTGACGCATATGCGCTACAACAACCTTGAAGCGGCCGAGCAAGCCATCACGGAAGAGACAGCCGCGGTCATTATCGAACTGGTGCAGGGCGAAGGTGGTGTGCATGTTGCCGATGCTGAGTATGTGCATGGTTTGGCGCGGCTGTGTCGCGAACGTGGCGCGCTGCTGATTGTGGACGAGGTGCAAACTGGCTTTGGACGCACCGGCCGCATGTTCGCCTGCGAGCATTACGATCTTCAGCCCGATATCCTGTGCATCGCCAAATCCCTGGCTGGTGGTATGCCGATGGGCGCTATTGGCCTGGGCGAACGCGTTATGGCGAGTGGACGTGTCACTCGTGGCGTGCACGGCAGTACGTTTGGTGGCAATCCGCTGGCCTGCGCCGCCTCCCTGGCAACGCTGGCTATCATTGAGCGCGAAGCATTGCCGCAGCACGCCGCCGAACTTGGAGCCTACGCGCTCGAACGCTTGCGTGCGCTACAATCACCGCTCATTCGCGAGGTGCGTGGACGCGGCTTGCTGATCGGCATCGAGTTAACGCGTCGTTCACAGAGCTACCTTGAGCAACTTTGCGAACGCGGCGTGCTGGCGCTGCCAGCGGGTCCCAACGTGCTGCGCCTGTTGCCGCCGCTGGTCATCACCAGGGAGCAGCTTGATCGTGTCATCGCGGCGATTGCCGATGTGCTGAACGCTACACAACAGCAGGCAACCGAGACAACGCTTGAAGCAAACGCCAACCATGAGCATACCAGTAACGGTCCGATTGGTACAGCGTCGAGTGGCGGAAGCGCGCTTGCCATCTTGCCTGAGGCGCAACCAGCAGCCGCCGTTGCTGTGAGCGGTGATCCCGAAGTTGCACTGCTTTACAACATGCTCACTATCCCCAGCTATTCTGGGCACGAGGGTGCGCTGGCCCACTACCTGGCTGAGCAGGCGGAACTGTTGGGTCTGCATGCCGAGGTTGATGCGGCGGGCAACTTTATCGCCTGCGCCAATCAGCCTGGCGCCGAGACGACGCAGCCGCCGCTAGTCTTGCTGGGGCATATGGACACGGTCAGCGGCAACGTTCCGGTCGAGTTGCGTGATGGCGTGCTGTATGGGCGTGGCGCGGTTGATGCCAAGGGTCCACTGGCGGCATTTCTCTCTGCCACGGCCCGCGTTGCCCGCCTGGTTGCACCGTCAAGGCCCATCGTCGTCGTGGGTGCTGTCGAAGAAGAGGCCGCAACCTCGCGTGGCGCTCGCGCCGTGCTTGATCGCTATCGTCCGGCCGCGTGCATCATTGGCGAACCAAGTAGCAGTCAGGCGGTAACGCTGGGCTACAAGGGACGTCTGCTCGTGCATGGTTGTGTGGAGCGTACATCCAGCCATAGCGCCGGACCGCAACAGGCTAGCGGTGAGGTCGCGGCGGCGTTCTGGCAGCGCGTCCGCACGCATGCCGACGAGTGGAACGTGCAATACGCCCATGATTCGGCCTTCGCGGCGCTCATGCCTTCGCTACGCAGCATTCATAGTGCCCATGACGGGCTGATTGATCGCACCGACTTTCTTGTTGGTTATCGCTTGCCGCCTAACTACGATGGTGTCGCGCTACAGGCTCAGCTAGAGCAGTGGGCCGCCGAAGCAGAGATTGCGCTGAGTTTCACAGGGGCCGAGGCGGCATTCCAGACCACGCGTAACATTCCCCTGGCGCGAGCCTTTGTTGCGGCTATTCGCACGCATGGCGGCCAGCCAACCTTTAAACATAAAACCGGCACCTCGGATATGAACATCGTGGCCCCGCTGTGGGGCGAAAATATCGTCGCCTATGGTCCCGGCGACTCGCGCCTGGATCATACGCCCAACGAGCACATTCATATTGCCGAGTACAAGCAGGCCATAGCGGTGCTGGAAACAGTGCTGAGCGAGCTTGCCTGGCAGGGAGATGGCAGAAGATGAGCACGCTATCTATTGTCGATTCGACCTTGCGTGAGGGCGAACAGTTTGTAGGAGCCTACTTTACGCTTGAGCAGCGCTTGAACATCGCGCGCTTGCTCGACGCAATCGGCGTCAGCTTTATCGAAGTGCCATCGCCGATTGCATCGCCAGAGACGCGGCAGGCGGTCGAGGCGGTGTGCGACCTGGGACTACGAGCGCACGTGGTGGCGCATGTACGCTGTGCTGAGGCCGACGTAGCAGCAGCATTGGACACACCGGTCTATGGTGTAAATCTCTTCTTTGGCACGTCGCAAGAGTTGCGCTCATATAGTCACGGTCGGCGTATCGAGCAGATCATCGCCGAAGCGGTTCCGTTGATCCGGCGTGTACGCGAGGCTGGGCGCTACGTGCGTTTCTCGGCGGAAGATGCTTTCCGTAGTGACCTTGTCGATCTGCTGACCGTTTTCGACGCGGTCGTGGCGGCTGGTGTCGAGCGCATTGGCTTGCCGGATACCGTGGGCATCGCCACGCCGCGCCAGGTCGAACGCATCGTGCGCCTGTGTGCCGAGCGCTATCCGCACGTGGGCATCGAGTTTCATGGGCATAATGATACTGGCTGCGCGATTGCTAACACGGTGGCGGCGCTGGAGGGTGGCGCGGATTGTCTTGACGTGACGGTGCTGGGCATCGGTGAGCGCAACGGCATCGCCTCGCTGAGCGGTTTGATCTCGCAATTATACATTCATTATCCCGAACTGCTGGTGGCGTACGACCTGGCGCAATTGCCCGTGCTTGATCGCTATGTTGCCGAGAGCTTGAGCCTGTCCATTCCGTTCAATAGTCCCATCACGGCCCCCAGCGCCTTTACGCACCGCGCCGGCGTGCACACCAAAGCGGTTTTGCAAAACCCCAGGGCGTACGAGGCGCTGAACCCGAGCGACTTTGGGCTGGTGCGCAACGTCGATGTTGGTTCGCGCTACACCGGTCGTTACGCTGTGGGCCACCGTGCCGCAACGCTGGGTTTGCAGCTTAGCGGCGAAGAAATTGCTGTGTTAACGCAGGCGTTGAAGACCCATGCCGAGCAGGGCGCTTTGACGCAGGATGAAGTCGATACATTTATCACCACCTGGTATCAGGAGAGAGGACATCTGGTATGGGAACGCTAACCGAGGAAATTTTTAGTTACAAGTTGGGTCGGCCTGTAGAGCAGGGTGAGACGGTCATTGTGGAGGTCGACCACGTCATGAGTCACGATACCACGACGCCACTGGCGATCAAAGCCTTTCGCGAACTGGCGGACATGAACGGGGGGCGTCTTTTCGATAAGGACCGCTCGCATATCGTGTTTGACCACATCATTCCCGCTTCGACGGTGGCGGCGGCGACACTGCATCGCGATACGCGTACGTTCGCACGCGAGCAGGAAGTGCCGATCATGCAAGAGGGCATCTGCCACCAGGTGATGCCGGAAAAAGGCTTCGTGACGCCTGGGGCTGTCATTGTCGGTGCGGACAGCCATTCCTGCAGCTATGGCGCGTTTGGAGCCTTCGGCACCGGCATGGGTTCGACCGATATCGGCGTGGCCTATGCGACTGGACGCACCTGGTTCCGCGTGCCAACGACGATCAATGTGAACCTGGTTGGTCGCCTGCCCTTTGGCGTGTATGCCAAAGATGTGTCGTTGGAGGTTGTGCGTCAGATCGGCGTCGACGGAGCCAATTACCGCGCACTTGAGTACACTGGTCCCGTGATCGAGAATATGTCGATGAGCGAGCGCTTCACCTTCTGTAATATGGCGATTGAGATGGGTGGCAAGGCCGGGCTGATCGCGCCCGACGAGACGACGCGGGCCTGGTTGCATGGACGTACCGAGCGTGAATATCCCATGTTGCGGGCACACAATCCCAACTATGAGCGCATCATTGAAATCGATGTTTCGAATCTGTCGCCGCTGGTCGCCTGTCCGCCTGACGTCAATAACGTGGTGCCAGTGGGCCAGGCCGAAGAAATCAAGATCGACCAGGTATTTCTCGGTACCTGTACGAATGGTCGTCTGGATGACCTGGAAATTGCCGCCAACGTGCTGCGTGACCAGCATATTCATCCCGATATACGCATGGTAATCATTCCCGCCTCACGCGAGATCTACCTGGAGGCGATGCGCCGTGGCTACCTGGAAATTTTCGCCCAGGCCGGAGCGTCGGTTGGTACGCCGGGCTGTGGACCCTGCATTGGGCGTCACTTTGGCGTGCTGGCTCCAGGCGAGCGCGCCCTGACAACGATGAACCGCAATTTCACCGGGCGCATGGGTGATCCTACTGCCGAAATCTACCTGGGCAGCCCCGCCACCGTTGCGGCCACTGCCCTGACCGGTCACATTACTGACCCACGCAACTTCATATAGTCAATATAAAAGAGAGAGGAATACATTATCATGAGTCGTATCTGGAAGCTGGGCGACAATATCAATACCGATATAATTATTCCGGGCCGCTACAATGTGACAACCGATCGGGCAGAGTTGGCGCGTCACTGCCTCTGTGAAGTGCTGCCGGAATTCGCTGAACAGGTGCAGGCGGGCGATGTGTTGATGGCGGGACACAACTTTGGCTGTGGCTCTTCGCGTGAGCACGCACCATCGTCCATTTTGGGTTGTGGTGTGAAAGTCGTGATCGCACGCAGCTTTGCACGCATCTTCTATCGCAACGCGGTCAATATCGGCTTGCCCGTGCTGGTGTGCGAGGAGGCCGCGCTGGCCTGCGAGGATGGTCAGCAGATAGAGGTTGACCTGGAAAGCGGTGTCATTCGCAACCTGACGAGCGGGCAAAATTTTCAGGCCGAGCCGCTGACGCCCTTTATCGCTCGCATTGTAGCGGCGGGTGGCATTATCAACTATATTCGCGCAGAGGGGACCCTGCGATGATGAGACCACGTACATTGCAATCTCCGCCGCTGGTGTGTGTGGTGCCCGGCGATGACGCGGCCCCCGAGGTGGTGCGTCCAACGGTCGAGGTGCTGCGAACGCTCGCCCCACACGTGCGCTTCGAGGAGGCACTGTGTGGACGCGAGGCCCAGGCGCGTAGCGGGCAGGCCTTTCCCGACGAGACGCGGGCCGCCATCGATGCCGCCGATTGCACGCTGTTCGGCGCGAGCGGTGGCCCCAGCCGTCCCATTCTCTGGTACCTACGTTGGCAGAAAGAGACCTATGTGAACATTCGCCCGGTCCGCTGGTTGCCGGGTTATAACAGTCCTATGCGGTACCCTGAGTGCATCGACTACGTGATTGTGCGCGACAACCTCGAAGGCATGTATCCGCCACGCGAGGGTGATCTGGCGGAACTGGCCACTTTGCCGAGCAGTAGCGGCTGGTGGCAGGCCCCACCGGTCGAGAAAACCGGCACGTACGCAGTGCGTGTGAGCACTGATGAGCAGATGTTACGCGTGGCACGGGCGGCGTGTGAACTGGCCTTGCAACGCCAGGCGCAGGGCTATCCTGGCCGCGTGACGTTGGGGGCAAAGTACTCCATTTTGCCGCGCACCGATGGACGTTTGCGCGAAATCGTGCGCGAAATCGTACGCCAGTATGCCAGCTTGAGCTATCAGGAATACCTGGTGGATGACCTGGCGCGCCGTCTGGTGGCCGTGCCAGAAACGCTCGACGTGGTGGTGCTCGGCAACGAGCATGGCGACATTCTCGCCGACGCGGCCAGTGGCACGATTGGTGGCCTTGGATTATCGCCAAGTGCCTGCTATGGCGCAGATTATGCCTACTTCGAGCCGGTGCACGGCTCCGCGCCCGATATCGCGGGTCAGGGCGTCATCAATCCCACTGCCATGCTGCTCACCGGAGCGCGCTTGCTGGCCTATGTTGGCTATGACGAGCAAGCCACGGCGCTGGAACAGGCTATCGCGCAGGTCTATCGCGAAGGCGCTATCTTGCCCATCGATCAAGGTGGCAGCGCCCATACCAGCGAGTTTGCGCGTGCCGTGCAGGCAAGGTTGGGGTAAGGAAAGGAGTGGAGTTGATATGAGCGGCGATTGGGTGACGAAAATCTGTGATAGGGTGGAACAACACGTGAATCACACAAAAAGCGAAAATGCTCAGGTGATCTGTGTTTCGGGTATCAGTCCTTCGGGGCCTATTCATCTGGGAAATTTGCGCGAGATCATGACGGTGCACTTTGTGGTGGAAGCGTTGCGGGCGCGTGGACGTGCTGCCGAGCATATCCATATCTGGGACGATTACGACCGCTTGCGCAAAGTACCTGTTGGTGTGGACCCGGCTTTTGCCGCGTACATCGGTCAACCGCTCTCCGACATTCCCGATCCGTTTGGCGAATATGCATCGTACGGGGCGCGCTATATCGAGCAATGCAGCAGCAGTTTGGGGGCGATACAGGTCTTTCCTCGCTACATACGTCAGTCGGTGGCCTATCGTGAGGGGCGTTATACCGAGCAGATCAAGCAAGCGATGGCACGAAGACGCGAGATTTTCGATATCCTGGCCGCGCATCAGACGGCACTGCAAGAGACACCGGCGGAACGGGCTGCACGCCGGGCGGCGTATTATCCTTTCCGCATCTATTGTGAGCAATGTCACAGGGACACGACGAGCATTCACACATACGAGCAAACAAATGCCAGCCTGACGTATAGCTGTCAAACTTGCCACTATCACGGTGGCTTCAGCCTGCACGAGAAGGTCGAGGGGAAGCTCGTCTGGAAGATCGATTGGCCGATGCGTTGGAGTGTCTTGCAGGCTGATTTTGAACCGGCCGGAGAGGATCATTCCGCGCCGACCAGTAGCTTCTCTGTTGGGAAGCGCATCGTACGTGACGTCTACGGTGCAACGGCACCGCAGTATGTCGGTTATGCCTTTGTGGGTATGGATGGGCGCACCAAAATCTCTAGCTCGGCGGGGACTGGCGCGACGATTGGAGCAGGTTTAGAGATCGTCGAGCCAGCTATCTTGCGTTGGATTTACGCTCGCCGCGCCAATAATCAGGCCATCATGCTGGATTTCGGGCAGGGTCTGCTACGGCTCTATGACGAGTGGGATGCGCTAGTGAGGCAGGTTCGCAGTGGTAAAGCGAGTCCCGCGAATGTACAAGCATACGAGCGTGCCACGCACACTACGCGTGGTGAGGTGCCGTACACGCCGCGCCCCGCGCCGTTTTCGCTGCTCGCTTCCGTAGGCGATGTCACGCAAGGCAACGTCGAACAGATCACACGTATTGTCGCGCAATTGTCGGATCAGCCTGCATCGACAAGTGGAGTAGTGGATTTAGAGCCGCGCCTGACCTGTGCCCTCAACTGGGTGCGTAATTATCTGCCGGAAGACGAGCGTACCACCATTCGCGACGCCTTCTCGACTGATGTGTATACGCAACTGTCGGAGACGCAGCATCGTGAGCTATCCCTGCTCGTGGAGCGGCTGGACTCGTGTTGGAACCTGAATGCATTGACCGAACTCGTCTACACGGTGCCCAAACTGGCGCTCGGTCTCCCAGTTGATGCATCACCAGATGAGGCATTGAAGCAAGCCCAACGCGCGTTCTTCGTTGCCATCTATCGGCTGATTTGCGGACAGGAGACCGGGCCACGCATCCCGACGCTGCTCCTGTCGCTTGGCCTCGCCAGGGTCAAAGCACTACTTTCACCAGACGGCCAGCTTGCCCCGGTATAAAATACATAAACGTTTCTTAATGGTTTCGCGAAACCATTAAGAAACGTTTATGTATCGTTAAGCCATAGCAGGTTGCTTACAGTAGTGATTGGCACGCTAAATGCTGATAATCACTGCACAATCACGGTCAAATTCATGCCTGGGTGGATGGTGCAGTAGAGATGGAAGGTCCCGGCGGTTGTGAATGGGCCAAGCGTCTGCGACGTGGTCCCGCTGATATTCACGTTTTTCACTTCAGGCGCGCCCTGCTCACTGGCCGATTTTGGTGTGCTGCCATCCCAACTTCCGTTAGCGATGATATGTGTAACAGCGCTATCGTCGGTCAGGGTGAGCTTTTCGCCTTTGCGGATCGTGACACTGCTTTGCAAAAAGTTCATATCGCCCATGTGGACCGTGTTGCCTGTGGTTGTGCTGCCAGCCTGGGAGCTAGTACCGCTGGTACTGCTAGCGCAGGCCACGGCTGCGACTGCTAATGTACTCAATATCAATAGTAGTATCAGAACCTTTTTCGACATCGTTGGCATTATTCTATCTCCTTGATAATGTGCTTTATGATAATGGCGGCGAGCCACCAGGAATGTATAGGATCCCCCTAAATCTCAGGAATGCAGCAGACGCCATACGCGAATATTGACGAAGATGGGCAACGTGAAAATCGCCAGGGCGTTCACCGGGTGCAGGGCTGACAGTATCGGCAACCCTATCTTGTGGGGTACGAAAATCAAGATGGGCTGTAACACGACGAGTACAAGCAGAAGCAGAGTCAGCCACTTGAGAGCGCCCGGCAAGCGGGCAGCAAAGCTGAGAATCAACAGCACGATAGGTAGGAATACAAGATTACTTCCTAGCATTATGTGAGCAGTCATCCAGGAACCTGAAACCAGTATTCCGGCTCCCACAAAGAATACTTGGAGGATGACGCAGAAAATGAACAGCGTATTGAAGCCAAAGTAGCTCCACGCGACCCCGCGCCGCACGGGGCGTCCATGTCGGGGTTGCGGTGCGTCTGTTTCAGGATGTGTAACGGTTGAGTTCATGTATAGAACCTTTCTCATCTGGAAAAACAAGAATAGATGGCGTGTGGAAAAGAAGTTCTCGTATGCTGGTTGACTTTTCCTCAACGCAAACAATATACGAGACAACGGAGCGGGCTGCTATCACCCCATGAGGTGATTAAGCGGGTGAATTTAGAAAAATAGCTGCTGAAAAATTACTTGCGCCATCCCTTCAGACAGGCATATAATAGTTCCGTGCGTGACGTTGGGAAACACAGAAAGAAGCAAAGGACTATGACGAAACAGCAGCAATACGAGCCCACCGCTTCAGATATGCCGTTGCTGCTCCCCAAGCTCCAGCCCCCACGTCTGTCGTCTTCGCTTGTCGAGCGCGAACATCTGCTGAACCTTCTCGATGGTGCATATTCGCATCCATTGACGCTGCTCTCGGCTCCGGCGGGTTTCGGCAAAACCACCCTGGTCGGTCAATGGATTGCCAGTCGTAGCATGCACAAACCGAGGCTGCCGACCTCCTGGATCTCTCTTGCGCAGGATGATAATGACCCGCTGCGCTTCTGGCGCTACGTCATCACGGCCTGCCAGTGCTTCCATAACAGCGTGAGCGACAGTGTCCTCGCGCAACTCTGCGGTGGGTTCCGCCTGTCTTTTGAGCTACATTTCCTGGAAAGAGTCCTCACGTCTTTTCTGAATGACATGGCCCTGCATGACTGCCGTGGCCTGCTCGTTCTGGAAGACTATCACGCCATCACGGAGCCAACCATCCACGAGACGCTGGCATTTTTTCTCGACCATCTACCCTCCTCGCTGCATGTTGTCATGCTCTCCCGCAGTGAACCAGCGCTGCCATTGGCCCGCTGGCGCGCCAGCGGAGCGGTACAGGAGATACAGACAAACGACCTGCGCTTCTCGCCCGAGGAAACTGCCACGTTTTTCCGGCGTACCTTCGCGTATACCCTCTCTAAGCCAACCATTCAGAAGCTGGACGCGCGACTGGAAGCACTAGAAGGCTGGGCGGCCGGTCTGCGCCTCCTCTCGCTCACCCTCCAGGGACGCACAGCCCCAGCAGATATCGAGCAGCACCTGGTACTCCTGGCAAATGAACATCGACCTATCCTGGACTACTTCATCACCGAGGTGCTCTCCGCTCAGGAGGAGCCATTACAACGCTTTCTGCTACAGACCAGCGTATTGAGCAGGCTGAACGGCTCGTTGTGTGATGCCATGACTGGCAGGCAGGACAGTGGCCTCCTGCTGGAAAAAGTGGAGCGCGCCGGCCTTTTTCTGCAATCGCTTAATGGACCGGGGCAGTGGTATCGGTATCACGAGATGTTCGCGGAAGCCCTGCGGCATGAAGCCTTGCGTCGCCTGGGAGAAGAGGCTCTGCGGGCCTTGTTGCTGCGGGCCTGTCGCTGGTATGAAACCCATGACCTGCTTGATGAAGCCGTTGAAACGGCGCTCAGCATCCACGCGTACGCACACGCTGCTTCTCTCATCGAGCGCTACACGGTCGCGAACCCCATTGCAGGCAGGCACCACACGCTCCATCGCTGGCTGTCCCAATTGCCGGACGAGATTCTCTGGCCCAACCCGACGCTCTGCTTCATGTATGCTATGGCGCACCTCTTTTCCAAAGATCACTACGCGCCTGCGGCACGCGTATTTATGGAGACACTGTTCCAGAAGGCCGAGCAGGGTTGGCGTGCTGTGAACGATCAGCCGAAACTTGGCATGGTATATACGTTGCGCTCTCTGATTGCCTGGTGGCAGGACGATTACGCCACCTCATTTGCCGTGGCACGCCAGGCTCTCACCCTGCTATCCACGCAAGATGTGATGTGGCGCGGTATGAGCCTGGCACATATAGGTATGGAGGAACAATTCATGGGACGTTTCAACGCGGCCCGGTTGACAACAGCGGAAGCGCGCTCGCTCTGCGTGGGCAATATCTACGCTACGCTCGCCGCGACCCTGAGGCTGGGAAACCTGTGCTACGAGCAGGGCGCGTTACAGCAGGCCGAGCAGTACTATCGCCAGGTATTGCGCGAAACAGAAAAGAACGAACACACGCACGACGATCAGGGCTTTGCGCTGATTGGCCTGGCTCATCTCGCCTACGAATGTAATGATCTGGTGAGCGCCCGGCAGCAGGCATCACAGGCGCTTGCCAGTGGCAAGCAACTCGATAATGCATCGCTCCAGGTTTTCTCGGCTCTGGCCCTGTCGCGCATTCTGCATGCTCAGGGAGAAGACGAACAGGCGCGGCAATTACTGCAAGAACTGGTGCCCCAGGTACAAAAACCAGCGCTGCTGCGTGAATTGCTACTGGCTCAGGCCCGGCTGGCGCTTGCTTGTGGAGATCTGGCAACGGCGCTACGCTGGACGCCAGCCACTGCCCGACAAGGGACTCCCATTCCTTTTGTGCAGCGAGAACAGGAGATGTTGTTCCAGGCGCGCCTGCTTAGCGCGCAGGGAGTGTATCAGCAGGCGTTGGCGCTACTCGCTGGCTGGCAGCGCGAGGAGTTTTCCAGAGGAGAACTGGAGAGCCTGGCACTCTCGGCTCTGGTGCATACCCAGCTTGCCACTACAGAGCAATCGGCGGAAAAGCCAGCCAGCCACCGGTCCCTGGCTCAGCAATCCCTGATGAGGGCACTGGAATTGGCACGGCCCGAAGCCTTTCAGCGTCTCTTTTTAGATGAGGGAGAAAAAATGGGTGCTCTGTTGCGCACTGTGCTCCCCGAAATTCGCGACGTGGCGCTGCATCGCTATGCGAGTCATCTTGCGCTTGCCTTCTCCGAGCCGGTCGCGTTGCCCAACAGTTTGGTACCTGCCTCAAATCCTCTCAGTGTCCAGGAGCAGCGGGTTCTGCACCTGCTTGCCACCGGTCGCACAAAACCGGCGATGGCCCAGGAGCTGATCGTTTCGCTGAATACGATAAAAACACATGTGAAAAGCATCTATCGCAAACTTGGCGCTACCAGTCGCCAGGAAGCCCTCGCGCGTGCGCACGCGCTACACCTGCTCTAAGCTTCCCACTTTAATCCCTCCATGCTTGTTTGTCAGTATCACATGTAAGGCGATTGTTACGCTGGATTGCGCAGCCAGGCGTGAAGCTGAGCGAGCATCGCAACGCAATCTTCGCTGGGATCGAATAACTCCGGCTCGTGTTCGATGCTGTATGCACCATCGTAGCCAATATGCCTTAGCGCCTGGATACAACTGGGAATATCCACACATCCCCGTCCGTAGCGACAGGTCTCATGGGCACCGGGAGCTAGTACATCTTTGAGGTGCACATGTATAATGGATCCTGCCAATTCTTCGATTGCGCGCACTGCGTCATAGCCGTTCGTTGCATACCAGCCTGTATCGATAGCTGTGCCAATGCTCCCGTCTGCTCCATCGCCAATTTTGCTGAGCATATCGCGAGCAGTTTTTTCCTGGGGATGATTTTCAAGAGCGAGCTTGACACCATAGTGCTTTAAGGTTGCTACTGTCGTTGGACGGTCGCTTTCCAATAGCGCAGTGCCGCCCCCTAAAATGTTGGTGCCTACCGCTGTTGCTATCCGGCAGGTTGCCTCGAACTCTTCGCGTGTGCTTCCGAAGAAGCCAGCCAGGCTTGTGACGGTAAGTTGATGTTTGGTTAATAGCTGTGTGGCTATCGTGATATGTTCTGATGTAGCCCATTGCCAGTTGAGGTGCGCCATCCAGAGGTCCAGCGCGCGAAAGCCCAGACTGCGAATCTGCCCTAAAAGTTGATCGAAGCGTTGGGCAAAGGTTTCAATTGGCTGGAAATAGGCGTTGGAGGCTGAGTCGCCTTCGCCCCAGCCTCCAGTCATGTGGTAACCCACCTCCCTGGCAACGTAATTGGCTCCCATAAACGAAATGATTTGAGCTGAGCGCTGCACTTCCTTTTCCTGCATCTCTATTACCATCCTTTCTTCTCCTCTTCTTTAAAATTACCGTAACGGCTTTATGGGGCCAACCTTTTTTATGGTTGCTTCCAATTGCTGTTGCAGTTGATTGAGCGTTGCAGGAATCGATTGGTTGCTTGCGAACGCTGAAGACATGATGGTGCCCGTGGCATCCTCGAACTGTCCATAGCTTACTGCCATATGGTTGATCGATTCCTGCCCATGTGCTAACGAGCCACGAGCGAGCTCTTCCAGTTGAGTTGTGCTCAGTGAAGGCATCGTCTTATGTGTGTTGATCGCCCACTCCGGCAACAGCTGGCTCCAGGGAGGTATGGAACCGGAAGATTCCATATATGTTTTTGCGCCATGATCGGGGCTACTCAACCACTTTATGAACTCCCAGGCTTCCTGAGGGTGATGAGAGTCTTTTGCCATCATCCAGGCATCGGTAAAGATAACGTCTTTATTGGTTGTGAGATGCGGAAGGGGCGCGACTGCCCAATGGAATGTCGCGGGCTGGTAGGACCAAAACCCCCACACCCCTGTCATCTCCATGCCGATTTTGCCGCTTAAGAAACCGCTCAGTACGGAGGCAGTCGCCGGTGTGGGCATGATTTTGTACTTGTAGATCATATCCTGCTTCCATTGCTCTCCCTGTTCTACTGCTGGACTGGTTGCGTGCACCGCAGTGACGACGCCGCTTTTGTACGTGGATGATGGGTAGATATCTCCACCAAAAAGCCAGGCATTCGCATTTTCTGGCCAGAGGTCATCACTTATGCCATACTGACGTTGAGCAAGCGCAGCATTAGGCATGGAGAGCGCTTTCGCATCTTTGAGAACGCTATTCCAGTTCCAGTTGGGATCATCCCAGTTGGTGGGAGGAAGAGGCAGATGGGCCTTTTTAAACATGTCGACGTTATAGAAAAGATAACTGCCACCTGTCCCGAATGGAATCGCGTAGGCGTGTCCATTGATGCTGTATTGTTTTAACAATGTCTGGTTCATACCAGCGAGGGAGAAATGGCTGGACTGGATATATGGTGTCAGGTCAGCAGCGAAATTGCGATAAACATTATCCGCCCAGCTATTATTTCCCCACATTGTGAAGACGTCAGCCGGTTCGTAACCAACATCCATCGTTTCGCGTTTCTGATCGTAGTATTGCGATCCAGGAGAAATGATTATCTGTACATGAATGTTTGGATGCGTTGCTTCAAACGCGCTTACTGTTCGGTATTCCCAGGGATTATTCTGCGGATCATCGCGCACAAGCCAGTTAATGGTCACTTTCCCGTTAAAGCTTGCAGCGCCAACGCCTAAAACACTACAGCCGGTGATGGTCGTCAATAAGAATACTATCAGGGCCACGAACGGCAACGATACCTTGGATGCCTTCATCATATGCCACCTCTTGCTTAATACTAGCGGTCTGAGGCCGCGCCTCAAGTAGCATGTGCGCATGTTTCACTCTCCCTCATTTGCCTTGACGCGTGCGACGACAATGCCCTGAACCATGTAGCGCTGAGAGAGGAAGAAGATTACCACACAGGGAATAATGGCAACGAGAGATGCCGCCATCAGCATATTCCACTCGGTGACGCCAACACTGGCGGTATATTGCGTCAGGCCCAGGCTCAGCGGAAATTTCTCATTTGCGTTGAGATAGATCAAAGGACCTGTCAGATCGTTCCAGTGAAAGATAAAGGAGAAGATCGCAACAGCAGCGAGCGCAGGCTTGGAGAGCGGTAAGATTATGCGCCACCAGATTGCCAGATGGCTTGCCCCATCCAGGCGCGCTGCCTCAACAATCTCACGCGGGATTGAGCGAAAGGACTGGCGTAGCAGGAAGATCAGATACGGGCTGCCGAAGAATGTTGGGATAATCAGTGGTAGATACGTGTCGATCCATCCTAAGGTCCTAAAGAGCAGAAATTGCGGAATAATCAACACTTCATAAGGTACCATCATCGTCGCCAATACGCAGACAAAGATAATCTCACGATGGCGAAAGCGTACATGCGCGAAGGCATAGGCCACCAGGGAGCACGAGAGCAGGTCGCCAACCAGCGTGATGATGCTGTACGCTGCTGAGTTACCTATAAACTGGAACATTGGTACCTGTGTCAGGGCGGTCACAAAATTAGACCATTGCGGCGGCTTGGGGAAAATGATCGGCGGAAAGGTATTCACATTAGCAAGCGACTTGAGCGCCGTCGAGATCATCCATAAGATGGGGAGCAGAAAAATAAAGCTGAGGATGATGAGTAACAGGTAAATCACGACCTGGCGGATGCGTTTTCTCCAGAGGGAGGCATCCACGGTCGCTCTTTTCGCTGTTTGTGCCTCTGCTTTGACCTGTGCTAGCATCTGTCTATCTCCTTCTTTGCGCTAATTGTACTCAGGCAGCCTTTAAGATTCGTAGTACACAAAACGGCGGCTGCCCCACAATAAGAAAATGGTCAGAAGCAGGATAATGAGGAAAAGGATCAAAGCCTGCCCTGCGGCGTAGCCAAATCGGAAGTACTGAAACGCATTATTGAAAAGATAGAGCACATAAAACTCGCCGGAGTAGTTCGGGGGTCCGGACCCGGCGCTCGTCCCACCGGTCGAAACAACGTAGGCGGGAACAAAGATCTGCGATGCTGCAATCAGGCCCGTAATCAGGTTGAGCAGGATCGCTGGGCTCAACATCGGAATCGTGATATGCAGGAACTTACGCCAACCATTCGCGCCATCGAGAGAGGCTGCCTCATACAAGTATGCTGGAATGCCTTGTAATGAGGCGAGAAACACAATCATTGGACCACCCAGCGACCAGAGCGCCATTAATACAAAGGATGGTACGACTGTATGTTCATTCTGGAACCACTGTAGGGGGGGAATATGGAAGAAGTGTAAAACATAGTTGGCAAAGCCAAAGTCGGGATTTAAAATCCATATCCACAGCAACGAGATCGCAACACCCGGCAGAACCGTTGGCATGTAGAAAATAGTTCTGAAAATACCCAGGAACCGCACATTCTGGTTCAGTAGTATCGCGAGTAACAAGGAAATCACAAGCGAAAGAGGCACCAGAAGCACAACGTAATAGGCGGTCACACTCAACGATTTTAAGAAAATCGGGTCGGTAAATAACTGTTGATAGTTTTGCAGGCCAATGAAGGCGGGGGACTGCACTGTGCCTGTATAATCCGTGAAACTCAGCGCCAGAACAGCGAGAATTGGCCCTCCGGTAAACGCCAGGAAGCCAACAATCCAGGGGGAGATGAGCAACCAGAAACTGCGCGCTTCACGCGCCTCTAGCCTTCCCATCCGGCGCTGGCGTTGCGACCGTTGCTGCATTCCAGATGTTTGTCGCGTCGTTGTCGTAACCATCCGGATCTTCGAAACGTCCATTGTTTCCTACTCCTTTCCTCTGCAAAGCGTCATATACTGTTTAAACTGGTAGCGTACCGTAAAAAGAGAATCTTCTCTTTCCCTTGAGGTTACGCACCGTTGGGAGAAGTGCTAAGATATGAGAAGAGGTGTTGGTCAATATATCGCGTTTCCTCATCTGTGAGAATACGAAGCGAATGCGTGTATATTTACAGTAAATATTACTGATATTTTCATAAAAGTCAATGTTGTGCGGTGTAGAAAGACTAATCTGATCCAGTTATGGTTTTGTTGACTTCTTATCATCTGCGTGGTATCACCTTTACAAGTTTCAATGTTTCTGTAATTTTTTATATGGTCGGGGAGGCAAACTACGTGGCACGTTTAGTAACCGTGAAAGACATTGCGCGACGTGCGGCAGTGTCTATTGCTACGGTATCAAGAGCACTCAATAACGCTGATAATATCACCGAAGAAGTACTGAAGCGTGTAATAGAAGCAGCAGAGGATCTAGGTTATTTTAAATCAATGGTTGTGCGGAATGCAGAGCGGCCGCTGAAGAAGGTTGGCTTTCTCCTCTGCTATAGCCACAGCAGTAGCAAAGGTACGGATGACTTTTTTTGGACGCATATCCTCTATGGTGCAGAAGCCCAGGCGCGCAAAGCTAATATACAAATAATCTTCCAGGGTGTCCTCGACCAATCTCCTTATCAATTACGGGCCCAGATCCATGAGATGCGTGCGGATGGCATCCTGCTGGTTGGACCATCTGACGAGGAGACCATACGCACTATTCAAAAAGCGAATATCCCGCTTGTGCTGATTGATAACTACCTTTCAGACGTTGAGCAGAAAGTTGATGCTGTGCTATCTGACAATTATGAAGGGGCCAGGCAGATCGTCAAGTATCTGATCAGTCAAGGGCACCGGCAGATTGCGTATATTGGTGGTTACAAGAAAGGTAATCCCACGCGCCCCATTTATAGCTTTGAATGGAGGAAAAAAGGCTATTGTGCGGCTTTAGCTGAGGCTGGTCTTCCCATCAATCCCAAACTGATGCAGGAATGTGATTTCCGGCAATCCGATGAAATTTATGGGGCGTGTAGAAATCTGGTGGAAATGCAAGAGCCATTGAGCGCTATTTTCTGTGCTAATGACCCGGCCGCGATCTGGACCATCAAAAGTCTGCGACGCTGCGGTCGGCGTGTGCCTGAAGATATTTCGGTAGTTGGTTTTGATAATGTAGAGATGGCGGAGCACGTTGTGCCGCCATTGACGACCATGCACGTCCATAAAGAGGCGATGGGCGCGACTGGCGTAAAAGCATTGATCGCGCAGGCAGCCGATCCTGATGCAATCAATGTGACGCATATTCTGGGCGTAGATCTTATCATACGTGACTCAGTGCGACTCTACCAGCACGATATGCAGTCGCAGCAGCCAGACATACAAATAGGCGAGTCCTTTGCCTGAGGACCTCGCCTGATGCTAGTTTGTGGTGCAATCATAATGTTTCATGCCTCCTTCCTCGCTATACCGTTCTCCGAAATTCACCCTTTTATGGACATGCCATAATCAGTATTCGGTTCCTGCTTCGCGGAGGGGAGTTTCACTCATCCATCTTGCGACAAATGAGCCAGTGCTCCCCTCTCCACAGGCGTTTCACCCTTCCCGAGGAACTCCTGGTAGGGACCTGGTTCATGTGGTGGCTGCGCCAGCGCTGCCAGGTTCAGCGCGGCGTTTACATCACGATCGATGACAAGACCACAGGCTGGGTTCTCGCAGACATAGACCCGTTCTGAAAGATCCAGGTCCTCCTTGATGTTCCCACACCGCGAACACATCTTGGTCG
>DATAYF010000738.1:0-5802 GCA_036272735.1 Ktedonobacteraceae bacterium | reverse complement strand
ATGCAGGGGCCTTCCGCCGCGAATGGTAAAGCTTGATATTCGCACACCGCGCCACGAGGTACACGATGAAATCAAGCCTGTTATCGAATATATGGAAAGGGAGTCGTCGCATAACCAGGTCGATAACCTCGTGGAAGGGGTGCGCGCGAATGGACTGGCGATAAGTGGGATGCAGGAAACGCTTGATGCGCTCGATCATGGGCAAGCCGATATTCTGATCCTGGCGAACGATGTCCCGTTCGACGAGAGGCAACGAAATGAACTTGTGCGCAAGGCGGCGAACACAGGCGCTCAGGTCGAGATTGCAGAGGGCCATCCCGTCTTTCAGGAAATGGGAGGCGTGGGCGCGCTCCTACGCTATTGTCCACACTAGGTTTAATCTCTTCCCTACATTTCGTGGTGGGAAGTGGGTGGAGCGAGGACGAGCCATGCCGCTTTCGCAAGGGGCTCTCGTGCCTCTTGTATTTCTGCGGGTTGCCGCGTCCTCAGCCAGACGCGCACAAATTCTCGGCTGGGTCCGAGAATGAGTGGGAGGTAGAGCGATTGTGGCAGGCGTACCACGCTCCCGGCGCTGATAGAAGGGGCGAGCCAGTGCAACACTTGTGCGGAAAGGCTCTCTGCTGGCAGCGTGGTTCTGGTCTTCTGACGGAGCACTTTGACGTACGCACTCAGATATTCTGACTCGCCTGCTTGCAGGATGTATTGTCCGAGATCCGCATGCTGCTCAAACCAATCCAGATACGCATGGATCATTGCTTCAATGCCTTCACGGAGAGCATTCGCGGTGAAGGATGCGGAAAGGGCTGCGTTGAGACTATTTCGCCCTTCGAGATAGAGGGCGCGAGCGAGCAGTTCTTTATTTGAGAAGTGATGATAAATACTTCCGGTACTGGCTCCTGAAAGCTTCCGAATATCCTCCATCGTTGTCTCTGTGAAACCTTTGCTTGCAAAACAGGTAAGTGCTGCTTCCAGTATCACTTGCCTCCGAGATTCCGTCGTCTGGCTCTGCCCGGAAGTTCCAATGCCCATGCTGCACCTATCCTCTGCTCTCTCTGTACATGCGACTGCGCTCCTACTCTCTGTCATCTCTGTTCCTGCTGATGTTTGTCAATTATAGCATACTCTTGACTAAAATAAAATTCTAGAATATAATTCCGGCGATGGATGGTTACAAACTATGCATCATCTACGAGTAGACCTTTCTGGAAGGAATGAGGCACGTATGCAGACTGAAGCACAGAATGGAGTAGGGCGGGAGGCTTCGGGGTCCGAGCGCTTAGCGCGACGAAATCGACCGGTTGGCCCACACTATAAGTGGGTGGCGCTGACCAATACGACCCTTGGGGTGTTGATGGCAACGATTGATTCAAGTATTGTCTTGATCTCGTTGCCAGTCATCTTCAAGGGTATTCATATTAATCCACTCGCGCCGGGTGAGACGGGTTATTTTCTCTGGATGTTGCTGGGCTATATGGTGGTAACGGCGACGCTCCTGGTTACATTTGGTCGTATCTCTGATATGTTTGGACGGGTGCGGTTCTATAACCTGGGTTTCTTGATCTTTACGATTGGCAGTATTTTACTCTGGCTGACTCCTGGCACTGGCAACGCGGGAGCCTTAGAACTGATTCTCTTCCGTCTTGTCCAGGGGATCGGCGGTGGCTTTCTGCTCTCGAATAGTGCGGCGATTATTACGGATGCGTTCCCCGCGCACCAGCGTGGTTTCGCGCTGGGCATCAACCAGATCGCGGCGATTCTTGGCTCGGTCATTGGATTGATCCTGGGTGGTATTCTGTCGTATTTCGATTGGCGTCTGGTCTTTCTGGTCAGTGTTCCGGTCGGCATTGCGGGCACGATCTGGGCCTACGCGATGCTGCGTGAAACCGTAAAGCCGCGTAGCCATCAGAAGATCGACTGGTTGGGCAATATTACCTTCGCGGCTGGTGCGACGATCCTGCTCATCGGTATTACCTATGGGATTGAGCCTTACGGTGGCTCGTCGACTGGCTGGGGCAATCCATTGGTGATCGGTGCGCTGATCCTTGGTGTCCTGCTACTGGCGACGTTTATCTGGATTGAACTGCATGCTGAAGATCCTATGTTCCGCCTGGATCTGTTTAAGATCCGCCTGTTTGCTGCTGGCAATGCCAGTAGTTTCCTGGGGAGCATCGCTCGTGGTGGTCTCCAATTTATGCTAGTCATCTGGCTTCAGGGGATCTGGTTGCCGCTGCATGGCTACAATTATGACGTGACGCCCTTGTGGGCAGGCATCTATATGATCCCGTTGCTGGTTGGTTTCTTGTTGATGGGACCGCTGAGCGGCTGGCTTTCGGATCGTTTCGGCGCTCGTCCGTTCTCGACGTTGGGCATGTTTATTCAAGCGCTGAGTTTTTTCTTATTGACGATCATCCCGTTGAACTTTAGCTACATCTGGTTCGCGTTGATCCTCTTCCTGATGGGTCTCGGTCAGGGGATGTTCTCTTCACCCAACACGTCGTCGATTATGGGCAGTGTCCCCGCGGAACAGCGGGGTGTGGCTTCCGGTATGCGCTCGACGTTTCAGAACTCGGGTTCAATTGTGAGTATCGGGGTCTTCTTCAGTCTGATTACGTCGGGCCTGGCTGCAAGCCTGCCTACAACCCTTTCGAGCGGCCTGCTCAACGCGGGGGTTCCGGCCAACGTGGCGACGAAGCTTGCGCATCTGCCACCAACCTCGGCCCTTTTTGCGGCCTTTCTGGGCTACAATCCGATGGGGACGTTGCTCCCGCTCACTGTGCAGCAAGCTTTACCGGCTGCGAAACGGACCGTGTTGTTGGGCCATGAATTCTTCCCCAACCTCATCTCGTACCCGATGTCTCTCGGTCTGCACAGCGTTTTCTACTTCTCCGTTGTGCTGTGCCTGGTCGCGACTTGCGCGTCCTTGCTGCGTGGCAAGGCACGGATTGTCACACGTGAGGCCCAGGATGAGGCCAGACAACACGTTTCGGTAACTGTTTCCAACGAATAATTGACTTCGAAAGTTTAATAGAGAAAGTGAAAAATAATAGATGACCGACACATTGACGTTAGATCGTAAGCATACAGCACTCCTGGTTATGGATTATCAGCACGGCATTGTTTCTAGGATCATTGAGAAATATCCAGATCTGTTGGATAAAACTGCCGCTGTGCTTGCTGCTGCTCGTGCCGCCGACCTGCCAATTATCTACATTGTGGTCAGTTTTCGTGAAGGGTATCCCGAGGTGAGTCCCCGCAACCATTCCTTCTCCGCTATGCGTGGGTCTGGTAGCATGCTCGAAGGTCACCCTGGTACGGAGATTCACTCGCAGGTTGGACCTCGCCCCGGTGAGATTGTGGTTACCAAACATCGTGTGGGGGCTTTCAGCACGACTCCTCTGGAGACGATCCTGCGTGCGCAGGACGTTACCTCACTCATCCTATGCGGCATCGCGACGAGTGGAGTCGTTCTCTCAACGGTACGCTGGGCCGCTGACATGGATTATGACCTGGTGGTCGTCGAAGACTGCTGTGCCGATAGCGACGATGAAGTACATCGTGTTCTGACCCAGAAGGTCTTCCCACGCCAGGCCCGCGTTGTATCCGCGAACGCAGTAATCGAAGATCTCAAATGATATGTCCTCATGCATTTTTTGCAGAGGGTTTATTGCTTGAATGTTTCAAATGTATGGAGCAAGGGGTGATGCAGCCGCTGGCCGCATCACCCCTTGCTCCATACATTTGAGCTGCACTCTCCTCAAGATCAGGCAGAGCAATGTTACTGGTCAAAGTAGCTTGCTACAAGGTCGGCGATTACACCCGCTGCCGCTTTACTGCCGTTCGCGGCGGCCACTATCAGTTGAGCGCCCCTAAGGACTGTGACGGTGTCACCGGCAGCGTAGACTCCTTTGATGTTGGTGTGGCCCATCTCATCCGTCGCAATACCGCCCTGGTCATTCGTTTCGCAGCCCAGGTCTTGCGCGATGGTGGTAGCCTGTTTCCATTGGACTCCCACCAGCCCGCCAGTGCGCTCAATAGCAGGGTGGTTCTCAAACACGACGCGCTCTAGCTGTCCATCTTGCCCGGCGAGAGCCACAATCTTGTCCTCGACAACTCCTATGCCGTATTTATTGAAAAACAGCTTTTGCTCTTCGTTTAAGACCTGATGCCCATTGGTGCAAACGACGAGATCGTGGCTCCAGTTATATAATAATTTAGGGGGATGGGAAGCCATCATTTCATTTTCGACAATAAGAACCAGCGGCTTATCTCGCAGCTCCCACCCATCGCAAAACGGACAATTAAACAGGCTCTTGCCGTAGTAGTCATAGATTCCTTCAACTGCTGGAAGGATTTCCTGAATGCCCGTGGCCAGCAGAATGTTCCGAGCTTCAAACGTCTCGCCGCTGTTCGCTACCAATTCAAACGTTGTTCCCTGCTTTCTCACGGTCTCGATGCGTGCAGGGTGAATTTCAACCGAAGGGTATTTCGCGATCTCCTGCTGACCAATCGCTCTAAACTCAGCCGGATGCACGCCATCACGGGTAATAAACCCGTGTGAATGTTGGGTCACGGCGTTGCGCGGCTTGTTGTCATCAAACAACACGACCTTCCGCCTGGCTCGACCCAGCACCAACGTCGCGTTCAACCCGGCCGGACCGCCACCAATAATCGCACAATCAAGGACCATTGCTTGTCTCCCTTTCAATCAAAGCTATTGCAGATACCTATTATCTGCAATCAGTCAAAAAAATTAGCTGTTTGAATACTTCAAACCATCACCTTGCTATTATAGACTGAATGTATCTATAATAGCGAAGAAAGACCAACCTGTCAAGCTTTCTAATAGGTACATCCCAATTGTAAACTGAGCATTTTCGCAAGGTGAAGCGGATAAAGCGCAAGAACTTTGCCAGAGTGGTCATGGGAGAGGGCGCATTATCCTTCATGTGGCGTAGCGTCCTGCCAATATCGTTTCTTAGCAAGAGCATGCTTCCTGAAGTGGAGCAAAAGGAGAGACCGGTGACAGTTATTTCTAATCTTCCGATTATCCGAGAAGAAGAGCAGGGTGAGAGAACGTTTCTTTCTGAGACCTGGTACCAGGTGTGGAAAGCGACGGGAGAGACGACGAATGGGGTCGTGGATACCTGGTTTGAAGTGGTTCCACCGCAGATGGGACCACCAGAACATCGGCATGCCCAATTCGATGAGTGTTTCTGGATTGTGAAGGGAACCTTCCTGATCAAAGTCGCAGGGCGTACCGTGAAAGCCCCTGAGGGTGCATGGATCTTCGTTCCTCGTGGCACAGCCCATGCCTTCCGCAATGTGGGCACGGAACATGGCCAGCTTCTCATCGAGGCGTTGCCAGCAGGAGAGATGCGTCAGTATTTTGAGGAAGTCGGTGCTGTATTACGGTCTGAGCCAGTAGACCAACAAGCGCTCCAACGCGTCGATGAGCGCTATGGGATCATAGCGGTTGGGCCGCCTCTGGAAGAAGAAGCACATTAAAGGATCAGTCGCAGGAATTCTGCTCGCTGGCTTTAGCTCGCTCTTCAGCTTGTTTCTGCTCATCAATGTCGGTGCAGGTGCCAAATCAGTTTAGCTATGTTATACTCCTCTTACTCTCGTATCGATGAGCCTCTTCGCGCACAGTATTGGCGCGCACCAGGTAGTATCACGCTGTTCTGAGGAGGGCAATGATGTCGGCTGGTAAAATGCACGTTGACGAGATGGATATTGACGCCGCTCTCGTGCGCCGGTTGCTCGCGGCGCAGTTTCCACAGTGGGCGGACCTTCCCATCGAGC
>DATAYF010000737.1:0-9151 GCA_036272735.1 Ktedonobacteraceae bacterium | reverse complement strand
CCGAGCAACCAATGATTGCCAACGGCAAATTTGTCTTATTGTACCATAGAGTGCTCTACTTGCATGACTCCCACGTCCCCATTGCGTACTATTTTGCTGCTCATCGGCGCTTGCCACCAATTTGGGCTACCCTATGTTCATATTTGTGAATAGGTAGCAAACGGCATGGTATGATTAACACCAACAACAGCATTGATCAAGATAAAGAAGAAGAGAGCGGTTATAGCTTATGCAGCACGTTGCATCGAGACCAAATCCACCATCCGGCGGAAATGCGAGAGCGCAGAAAATCGTCATCGTCGCCATTATCCTCTTCGCCCTGGCTGGCCTGATGTCAGGCTTCGGCGTGGGGGCTGCCACGCGCCCACACAAGCAAACGGCAAGCACGCCTCCTCCTCAACATAAAAACTCGCCACCGATAACGCAAACAACGCCAAAATCGTCGCCCACACCAAAGACAGATCCCATCTTAGCAAATGGTATAGGCTGTCCCAACCCTACTTATAGCTTCGCTCAGAATGCCGACGGCAACACAGACTATAAGTTGAAGGCGCTTATTGTAGACCAGTCGATCAGCAAACAGCCAACACCATGCGGCACTGGTAAAACCATCAAAGCGACGGGGCTGACGTGCAAACTCTGGTTGACCGACAATCTGGACTCGCTGCACACCTTGTCAAGGGCACAACTCAGTCCTGTCAGCAACTTGCAGCAGACATTTCCTAAGGAAAAACAAGGGGCACTGAACTTTGACGGCGGTCAGCAGCAGATCCAACCTTGTAGCCCAACTGGTACCACAAGCTGGTCATTCACGCTCTCACCCGATCTCAAATCCGGGACCTACTATCTGGCGGTCGTGGCCGACTACGATGGAAAGGTCTTTAACTGGAGTTGGAGGTCCATAATAGTACAGAGAAACCACAAATAGAGGCGGGATGCGCGTGCGCATCCCATCCTGCTTAATCGTTGGGTCTGCCGGAAGGGTACTCGATTTCGCGCACGATGCCGCGTACCAGAGCGGCAAAGTGTATACGGGCCGCATTAGCGGTCGTCAATACATCGGCGTGCTGCACTTCCGCCGTCTCTTCGCCGGTGGCGCTGTTGGTAATCAGGCTTATCCCGACCACGCGCATGCCCATGTGTCGCGCCACCACCACTTCGGGCAGCGTTGACATACCCACGGCGTCGGTGCCAATCATGCGCAAAAAGCGTAGCTCCGCCGCCGTTTCGTAGCTGGGGCCAGCTACCATCGTATACACTCCCTCGTGCAGCACCAGGCCATCGCGCGCCCACTCGTTGGCGACGCCATGCGCGATACGGCGCAGGTCGGCATCGTATGCCTGCGCCATTGGTGGGAAGCGCGAACCAAAGCGCTCCTCGTTCTCTCCCAGCAAGGGACTGGCTCCCAGCAGGCCAGGGAGGTAGATGTGGTCGCGCATCAGCATAAAATCGCCCGGCTGGTACTCGGGGTTCACCCCTCCGGCGGCATTACTCACCAACAACGTATGCGCCCCCAGCATCTGCATGACGCGCATAGGGAAGGTAATCGCTTGCGCGCTGTGGCCCTCGTAGCTGTGAAAGCGTCCCTGCATGACCACTACAGGCACCGTATCAAACGTGCCTAGCAGCAAACGTCCGCTATGTCCGGCGACGGTCGCGCGCGCAAAATGGGGAATTTCCGCGTAGGGCAAGGCGATAGCATCCTCCAACTCAGCCGCGACATTCCCTAAGCCTGAGCCGAGAATGATGGCAATGGCCGGTTTTTGTGTGCTGCGCGCCTGGATGGCAGTCGTCGCCTCAACCACCTGATCATAGAGCAACATAGGTCACCTCGTTCGTGCGTAGGGAAGCAACAAGAGACAAGGCGGGTACTAGCTCCATAGGTGTAAACGCCATAAAGCACAAAAGAAAGTTTGGGCGTAGGGACCGATTTATCGTGTCCGCCAAACCAGCCCGATCAATAGACCCAGCGCCTGCCATAGTTGCGGCTGCGGTGCACATTGGTCGGCAGGAGTCGGCGGACACGATAAATCGGTCCCTACAAACATTATGCGTATTCTTCCACATGGATGCTAGCTCTGCCTCTCCTGCATATAGAAAAACTTGCTTGCTTCTTGCCCACTAGTATACCCTATGAATATGCGCCAGGGCCTATAGATGAGACGGGAGGCGGGCCTATTTTTCAGCGGCTTGCATGTTGGCAAGTTGGTGGTACATGTGCGTCGTTGATAGGTGCGCGTGTCCCAGGCGTTCTTGCACGGCGCGTAGCTCCGCCCCTTGCGCCAGCAGGAGGATGGCAAACGAATGGCGCAACATATGTGGCGTGATGCCGCTGATATTGGCCGCACGCGCGTAGCCCTTAATGATGAGCCAGAAGCCTTGCCGCGTCAGGCGTTCACCGCGATGGTTGAGAAAGAGGGACTGCACATCCGAACCGGGATGGCGATGGAGCAGGAGGGGCCGACCATGCTCCACGTATGTTTGTATGGCCTCGATGGTTTCGGTCGGCAACGGCAGGAGTCGGTCGGCGCTGTTGCTTCTGTTATTCTTACGGACACAGAGGATCAGTGCGTGTACGGCGTCCACGTCGGTGATGTTCAACGCCACCAATTCTGAAGCACGCATGCCGGTCGCATACAGCAGATGTAACAGAGCCAGGTCACGCATGCCGCCAGGCGTTTCGTGCGCAACTTGTTGCAGCAACAATTGCATCTGTTCGGCATCCAGGATACGCGGCAAATCCCTCTGGACGTGGGGATTTTTCAACGCCTGGGTGGGATTGACGGTCAGCACACCCGCTTCACACAGATAGCGAAAAAAGGCTTTGAAGGCTGCCACTTTGCGTGCGATGGTGGCGGGCCGGTACGCCTGTCCATCTTGCATATGCAAAAGATAGGAGGCGATATGTTCGTGCGTGACCTGCACCCAGTCTTCCACGTGCAGTGCTTCCAGATAACCGGACAGTTGTTGTAGATCGTTACGATACGCGAGGAGCGTGTTGTGGTTACTGCCGCCATCCTGGTGTGCAGCATCAGAAAGAGCGGTGATATAATTCTCGATAGAAGTTTGCAACATGCTACATTTCCAACCCTTACTACTACTACTTCGATCACTTAAACCAAGAAGAATTCCAAGATCTTGACATAGTATACTTACTTTTCGTGCTGGATACAATAAAATAGGAAGATTAGCATTTATGTTACCAGGCACGACGGCCTCCGCAAGGGAAGCCGCATCGCCGTATATGGTAGCGGTCTTCCTTGCGGGGGCCGTCTCCCCCACGGCTGCCAACTCGCACTCCCCTGCATAGAATGCTATAATGATCTGAACGTTTGACTCTGCACACAGAACAACTTATGCACTGGCTGTTTGGTTACATCGGCGCTGGTGCTATTGGATAAGGAGAACAAGAGAAGTTTATGGCTAAACTGCAAGACTTGTTTACGCAGGCACGCCGAACCCAGGGTGGTGGCGGAATGGGCTTTTTGGGCAAGAACGCGAGGGAGTCCAAGGCGCACGCGGCAGCACTCGTTGTCGCTTTTCCACGCATCGCATCTGGCAGCGCGGAAGCGGCCATAAAGGCCGGTGCCGATGGTCTGCTCTTCACCTGGAATGGTAAGGGCGAAGAGCAACACGAGGCCCTAAAAAACGAGATTAGCGCGGCAAAGGCCGCCAATAACCAGGTGATCACTGGCCTGCACATCACCGGTGGTTGGAATACGCTCGACCGCGAAAAGCTGACCCAGTTGAAAGATCTCGGCGCACAGTACATTATCCTGCCCTTTGACGCCCCCGTACGTTTGCTCGCGCTGGACGTGAAAGAGCTAGAGAAAGCGGTAACGGTTCCCGTACGCAAGGGCGAGATGTACCCACTGTTCATTCGCAATCTTTCCGCGTTCGACCATATCTCGGCGGTACTGCTGGATGTTGAGCTGAGTAGCGAGATGGGTGCGCTGACCATCGAGCAAAGTTTACAATATCGCGCGGTACGTGAAGCCGTGCATTTCCCGGCTTTCGTACGAATCAACGATGACCTGGACGAGGCAGAAGCGTACACGCTAGTTGCGCTGGGGGTGCAGGCGGTAATCCTGAACGCCAGCGACGACGAGGAGAAGACGCGCCAGAATGTGAAGAACGTACGCGCCGTCTTGGAAAAGGTGCACCAGGATGAGCAAAAAGAGGCACCTGCGCTACCCCGTCCCTAACTAGCGCCTATGGTGCTCACGTAGTCGGCGTGGGTCGATGACCAGAGATCATCGACCCACTCTCTGGCCTTTTATATATTGATGAGGCTGTATATGTCCGGGACACATACAGCCTCATCAATATGCTTTTATCACAGGGTACGATCACTGGAGGCAGGTATTTTTAGAACGGGCAGGCGAGATAACGTTTGCCAGTACAATTGGCGACGGGGAGTACGACGCAACAATGTGCGGGTTTGATCCCACACCTGCTCCGGGTTCATATTATTGCGCCAGTAGTAGTAGCAACCGATGCTATCGGGTTCCGCGTTTACCAACTCGGTAAAGGATGCTTCCAACAACGCTTCGCCTTGTTCATCCAGGCCGAAATTTTGTAACCAGAGCTGACTCTGCTTGTGATGGCGTCGCGTCGTCTCGACCACGGTCTTGCCCCATGCCTGCATATGGGTAAAGTCCTCGTTGAGTAGTTGCCAGAACAGGTGGCAGCCGATCACGTCGAGATTGGGCAATTGTGCCAGCTCATCAATCAAGTTGAGATCTTGTGGGAGCAGCGAGACCAGCGTCCGCGCTTGCGTATTGGCTTGCTTGACGCGTGCGAATAATTCGTTGAAAAAGTCCAACATCGAGCGCTGCCGGAAATGATGCAGATCGGTGATATCGGGGCAAAGGGCACGGCACGATGGGCAATAACAGGTGATATCTGGCCCGCGCGGCTCATCCAGCAAAATACCATCGACGGGGTAAGTGGAGACGTAATAGTCGATCTCACTAAATAACCAGGAGCGGAACGGCTCGTTATTGAAGCACGACATACTGTGTGAGCGCCCGTGCTGATCCTGGACGCGAGATTGGGGATGGCGAAAGGTATACCAACTCGGCATCAGGGAAGGACCAGCGAACAGATTCCCGAAGCGCCCCAGGCTCAGATAGACCTGTAAACCCACGTCCTGTGCCTGGCGCAAGCCACGTTCCAGGTCGCGCAGATATCGCGTCTCTTCCTGCTCGTGGATGGCGTACACGATACTGTTTGCCCCCACGGAGCGTATCTGTTCAAAGTCGCGTTTGACCACATTGGGATGAAAAAACGGAGCATAGTAAGCAACGGTTATATCCATCAAGATCAACCTGTCCAGCACTTGGGAGTACATTGAAATACAAGAAGCCGCAACAACATATAGTCGAATATACTATTTACCAGCATAGCATAAATTTGAAACATATTCCACATAGAAGGATATCCGGGCTAGTCGAACGTACATGCCCGGCTCATCGAGGCCCGTCTAGCGAAAAAGGACGCTTTGAACACGACTTTTGGCAAAAAAAAAGCATCGCGCTTGACAAGTCTTTCTTTTCTATGCACAATGCACGCATGAGTCTCTCACAGCATGCCACAAACCACATTACTGATACTGCATTTTTTGTGAAGTCGTACGCGAAGATCAACCTCACGCTCGATGTATTGGGGAAGCGAACGGATGGGTACCACGAGCTGGTGACCATCATGCAAACGGTGGATCTCTATGATACGCTCTGCCTGACGCAGACGCTCGATGGCGGCATTCGCATGATCTGTTCACGAGCTGAGCTGAGCAATGACCACAATCTAGCGGTGCGGGCGGCCCAGGCTGTGCGCCAACGTTTCGCGCTGAAACAGGGCGTGGTTATTGAACTCCACAAACGTATTCCCGTGGCGGCTGGACTGGGAGGAGGCAGTAGCAACGCGGCAGCGGTGTTGCTGGCCTTACGCGATTGGTGGCATCTGCCGGTATCCCTGGACGAGTTGCAGCCTATCGCTGCGACGTTAGGAGCCGACGTGCCATTCTTTTTACAGGGGGGCCTGGCTGTGTGTAAGGGCCGTGGTGAACAGGTGACGACGCTGGTTGCGCACTGGCCCACGAGCATGCGCTGGCTGCTGCTAGTAAAGCCCGCCATTGAGGTATCCACGGCGAGCGTTTTTCGTGATCTCACCGCTGCCGATTACAGCAATGGGACGCATAGTCAGGCCGTTTGTACAGCGCTACAGCAGGGACACAAGCCGGATAGCGTCCATCTGCACAACGCATTAGCACACGGGGTGCTCGAACGGTATCCTGAAGTGGCACAGGCACGAGAGGCTATGCTTCAGGCGGGCGCTTCACTCGTGCGGCTCTCTGGCAGCGGCCCTACGCTTTTTGCGCCGTTTGCCACATTAGAAGATGCGGTAGCAGTTCAGCAGCGCTTGCACACGCGAGGGTACGAGGTATTCCTGACGCGTGCCATACAGCCCCAATAGGAAAAATCCAGTTTTTACACGTGAACGCATTCACGTGAATACAAAGAATAATATGGGAGGCAAAAACCTTATGGCAGACCTTTATTATTGCGTCAAGTGCAAAAAGAAGACGGAAATGAAAGATGCTCAGCGCACAACCATGAAAAACGGCAAGCCCGCTCTCAAGGGTCAGTGCTCCGTTTGCGGCACAACTGTCAATGCCATTTTGAGCGTATCCAAGCAGGCTTAGCAGGCTAACGCACGTGTGGAGGGGGACAAGGGGAAGGCTAGCCTTCCCCTTGTCCCCCTCCACACGTGCGTTGAGATCGTCCACCACATGCTTTGCTATAATAGGTCTGGACGAATAGAAAGACGAAGGACAACCAATTATGTTGCGCCAACATGTGATTACGAGCCTGTGCATTGTGCTGCGTCTGCCCTTCGCCTTGTTTGATTGGCTACAGCGTCCATTCGTCCAGCGGGCACGCAACCAGCCACGATCGATAGTGCTCATCAAGCCATGCTGCATCGGCGACGTGATTATGACGACGCCTCTGTTAGAGGTCATTCAGCAGCGATATCCAGAAGCAAAGATTACCTACGTGGTTGGATCGTGGTCCAAAACCATCGCGGAGCACCACCCGGCAGTTGCGCAAATCATCGATTGCGGCACCGTTGGCATTCCCGGCCGCTATCGTCTCCAGGCATATTTGCAGTTAGCCAAAAGATTACGGTCGTACCATTTCGATCTCGCCTTTGTACTGGATCGTTCGCCCATGCTCACCCTTTTGCCGTGGCTGGCCGGTGTGCCTCGACGCGTGGGTCCCGATAGCCTGGGGCGCGGCTTCTCGCTTACAGATCGCGTGCTGGCCACAGCAAGTCCCACACAGCTACAGCACCAGGCCGAGATTTACCTGGACCTGGCTCGCGCCCTGTACCTGCCAATTGAGCAGCCACGCATGCGTTTCGTACCCAGTACTGAGGAACTGCACACGGTCCAGCGCACAGATGGATTGCAAATCGCCGTATTTCCTGGCGGGGGCAGCAATCCGGGTATGGAACTGACCGTCAAACGCTGGCCGCTAGAACGCTACCGTGAGCTTGTGCGCAAACTGGTGAACGTGCTCGATGCCAACGTGTTGCTGATTGGCGGCAAGGAGGATTACGAGCTCAACCAGCAGCTTATGCAAGGACTTGATGGGGAGCCTGCGCAGATGCAGGTTCAAAATCTAGCCGGACAAACGAGCTTTGGGCAAACGGCGGCGCAATTATCCGTCTGTGATCTTTTCATCGGCAACGACAGCAGCCCGATGCACCTGGCCGCCGCCGTTGGCATTCCGGTCATCGCCATCTTTGGCCCAACCAGCCCCCAGGAATACGGTCCCTATCCACTGGACGATCCCAGGCATATCGCGCTCTGGAAAAACCCAAACGGTAGGCCATGTTTCTTTCTGGGGAAAATGCAGGAGTGCGCCAACTGCACCTGCATGCAATCCGTCACCCTCGACGATGTGTGGGAGGCGATACAGCAACTCATGCCAACCGTGCAGAGCAACGAGGTCGCGCCGTGAGACAATTTTTACGCAGCGTGATCCTGGCCCTGGTGCGCATATTGGGTATGCCGGGAGCACGATCAGCACAGCGACACGCCGAGCACGCGCCAACAGCACCACGTATCCTGCTTGTACGCCCCGATCACCTGGGCGATATGGTCATGGTAACGCCTATTTTGCATGCGCTTAAAGCACAGGCTCCAGACGCGCATATCACGATGATGGTGGGTCCCTGGTCGCGCGAGATTGTGGCCCGTCATCCCACCGTTGACGCGGTAATCACCTGCGAATTTCCCGGCTTCCAGCGAGCCGCGCAACATCCTTTCGCACCCTATACACTGCTGGTGAAAACGGCACGGCAGCTGCGTGCAGGATCGTACGACATGGCTTTGAACCTGCGCCCCGACTTCTGGTGGGGAGCCGCATTACTGTACCTTGCGTGTATCCCGCGACGCCTCGGCTATGCCATTCAGCCGGGCACGCCCTTCCTCACTCAATCACTGGCAACGGGAGCGCATGAACATGCCACGATTTCAAACTTGCGGCTCACCAGCGCGGGATTACAGACCCTGGGATACGCGACACTTGAAGAGCCATATACGCCCGCACGCTACCCGGCGTGCTTCGTCCCTACTGAGGAGGAAGACCAGTGGGTGGCAACGCGCCTGGAACAGGCGGGGATCACGCCTGAGACACCTATCGTCGTGATCCATCCTGGGACCGGGGCAGATGTGAAGCTGTGGCGTCCCGAAGGCTGGGCACACGTCGCCGATATCCTGGCACAGGCGACGACGTGTACCCAGCCCGTGCGCGTTATTTTGAGTGGCAGCCCCAAAGAACGGGCGCTGCTTGAGCAGATTGCGCAAGGTATGCAAGCCGAACCCGTGCTGCTGAGCAACATGAGCGTGGGGCGACTCGCGGCGCTGCTCAAACGCGCGAGCCTGGTGCTCGGCGTCGATAGTGGACCATTGCACCTCGCAGTCCCCCAACAGCATCCCACCGTACGCATCTTTGGCCCCACCGACGCGCGTATCTTCGGTCCCTGGGGCGATCCGCAGCAGCACCGCGTGATTGCCGCCACCCAACGCTGCCCCACCTGCCCCTGCATCCCCTGTGGGCGACTGGATTTTGCCCCCGATGAA
>DATAYF010000736.1:0-4127 GCA_036272735.1 Ktedonobacteraceae bacterium | reverse complement strand
AAATACCACCACACGATAGCCTGAAGAAGACAGAACCAATCAGCAATGAATGATCAAAGGAGGGAATTTCATGATCATTCATTGCTGATTGGTTGCCCTCAATTGCACGCTCTATAAGATAATCAAGCAGCAGGGAATGGTGTGAAAATTCCCTCTCTGAATGCTCTACCCTCGTGCTACCCACAGGTTATACCTGCAATGGTGCACGCGTCAGCACGTTCCCGGCTCCGTGCATCGCTTCCATACGTAATGGCCATACATAGATGTCGAGTTTGAAGGGATTGGTCCTTCCTATGGGGGCAAAGGGATCAATCTCCTCCCAGGAAACTGAGGCATCTCGAAACTCCGACAGGATACAGGAAAAGAACGCATGGAGTGGAAGGGATGACACCCTTCGCAGGGGCATCGCACACTCCTGTATCAAAGGTGCTTCTTGACGAACACGTAGACAGGTCGCGAAGGAGTTGGTCTGCCCCCAGTAACCAATCGTCATCAGGACCTGAGTCCACATTGCTTCTTCAGATGAATCGATTTCCAGATAAATGGTGAGTTCACCCTCTGCATGTGCCATTTCGCGTGAGAGCAACGATTCCCGAAATGGGGGGCCTTCCTGCTTCGTATCCACTTTATACCCATGGAGGATTTGAGACGAGAGGGCAACCGATGCCGGTGGTCGGATGAACACTGGGACTGCCCGCACCAGAGGGAAAAACGAGGTGGAAACATGCTCTCGCCCAAAGAGCTCGATTCCCGTGCGAATGAGAGCCAATCGGACAGTCGCAGGCCCGGGAGCCGGTGTGGCGTGTGCACTGGTCTCACTACTAAAAGGGAGTCGATTTGACGAAAAGATACCTGGACTTTGCACATTTTTGAAAGGCGAAGCCTCAGCTCACTGGAATTGAAGGTGTACTCACATGGCTTGCGAGGAGTTTTAAGCACAATACCTCGTGCATGGTCTTGCTGAACTACGCATATGTAGAAGCGATGGTCAAAGTAGAGCATCTCCTACCGGTTCCCGATACCTTACGCGATCATGTGTTTGAGGGAGGAGAAAGCGTGAGTGTTCCTCGAAAGACAACGATCTTCTTGGAACCAATGCAACGGCATTCTCAGGCAGAGCGATTTGGATGAGGAAATGCAAATGGGGGGACAACACACTAGCACTGCTTTGTTCGTTTCAATTCGGTCGGATCTACAAGTCACCTGGCAGAAACGGCCTTCAGACCGTCAGACCGTCAGACCGTCAGAAGGCCGTCAGTGACAGGACAATGCACTTGCCAGCAGGCTTGAGCAAATTCGCTTTGGAGAAACCGCCAGAGTGAGGAATAGGAGGCGAGGCAGGTACAAACCCGCGAAGTCCCTTGTGTATAGCTTGAAATGGCTCTCGAGGGCGATTGGGGTGATATCAAGGGTAAAACTTACTCTGGATCAGTTCATAAGGGCTCACGTCCCTGCACCCCAGCCACCAGAAGAGGGTATTCAAACCGCTTCTTTTTTATTTTCTTTCCAGGGCGTATACTACACCCGATAGGTGCCGTAGATTATATCCCTCGACTCTGGAGCAAAAAGAGATGCCAGATAGGGCACTGTCCAATACTTCACCATTCAAAATACAGGTCTTGAAATGGAAACGGCGTCGTGATATTCCTTTGGCGATCTTGGCCTGGATTGCCTTGATCGCCATCATTTTATGGGCAGCCTCCCACGTCATTCGCGCAATCCTTATCTTCGCTATTGCGGCATTGCTCGCCTACGCGCTCTCACCACTTGTCAAACCGCTCCAACGATTTATGCCTCGTCCAGTCGCTATTTTCATCGTCTATCTCCTCTCTTTAAGCCTCATCTGTTTCTTCTTTTACCAGGCAGCCAGAAATGCTATTGAGCAGAGCGCAGGGCTAACGAAGGAGATACCCACGCTCCTCAGTAATGGGCCAAACGGCAGTTTAACGCGAGTAACGCAGGTCCTCGCCCCCCTGGGAATCACATCTCAGCAGATCGTGGCTGCGCGCCAGCAATTCATTACCTGGGGTGAGGAGGTCTTGCGCTCTTCCGTTCCCTTTTTGCGGAGCGCTCTCGATTTTGCGATCGATGCCATTGTGGTCGCGGTGGTCAGTATATATCTCCTGCTCGATGGCCCGCGTGCCGTCAGGTGGATTCGCGAGAATGCCCCCCCTGTCACTCGCGCCAATTTTATACTAGATGTGCTCCAGAGCGTTGTCGGCGGCTATATTCGTGGTCAGATCACCCTGGCACTGCTTATCGGCATCCTCGTCGGCCTGGGCATGGGACTCATTTTCCACCTGCCATTCGCGGTCTTCCTTGGTGCCGTCGCTTTTATCATGGCCTTCATTCCTGTCGTGGGAACCTTTGTCTCAGGGGCAATTTGCGTGCTCATCGGCTTAACCCATGGCTGGTTAGTAGCCGTTGGCGTACTGATCTACTTCATTTTCATTCATGTGATTGAAGGCGAGGTCGTTGGTCCACGCATCGTCGGTCATGCCATCGGTTTACATCCGATTGTTTCTCTGCTTGCCCTGATAGCCGGAGCTGAACTTTTCGGGATATGGGGTGCCCTTTTTGCTTCACCGGTTGCCGGCGTCTTACAAGCGCTGATTATCTCTACCTGGCAAGAATGGAAAGCTACCCATCCCGAGCATTTTCAAAAGACCCAGAGCACAACGGAAGAAGAGGTTGAGAAAAGCGAACAACCTCCCTAGTCTAGTCTAGTAGTCTGTCAAGGCTCATTTGAAAGGTAACGATCTTGTATCAATTGGCCTGAGAAGCATTTTTACATCCATCGCTATCCTTTCATATGAAGGTTGACAGACTACTAGTGCTCAGTTCCTTAAATGCGGTAACAAAAGACGCGCCGATAGTGGCGATGATCTTTGGGAGGCCGTCCCCAGATCCAGGGCTTGACTCGCCGGTTGAGTTGGGCCGTAGCCGCACGGGTCGCCTGCTCGATCTCCTTGGGATTGGCGAAGCTTTGTCCGGTCAGAGCATCGCGGTGGAAAAGCCGCCCACAGACCCCAACCAGCCCTCCTGGAGATTCAGCAGAGCCGGGCTCTCGTGGGAATAAACACATGCTGGATACGCGGGCGCCCTTCCAGCCAGGTGCGAGTCTCCAGACTGTTATGACTGCTCAGATTGTCCGTGATATGAAGATGTCCCCGCTCGGATTGTCTGCTTCGATCTCTTTGTGCAACTCAATGTACCCCTTGGAGTTGCGCGAGGCTGCGCAGCGGGTGATTTCTTTGCCGTCGCGCACCCGCAGTGCCCCATACACCCAGGTTTTTTCAGGTCCCCGACCATAATCGAGCGGCGCTTTGATGCGGTGCCCATCGGGCGACCAGCCAGGCGCTGGGTCAAAGGTGCGAGGAACTACTGGTCCGAGTTCGTCGGTGCAGATGGTCGTCGATCCTGCGGGGGGCTCGGTGTAATGGATGACGACCGCAGTTCTTTTGGGATAAAGTCCTTATCGCGTGGTTCACTCCAACTGTGGGTATTGCGCCACCGCACGCCCTCGCGAACGAGAATGCGGCGGACCTGACTGCGCTTGACTGAGACCCCGGCTTCTTGAACTGCTCGGGCCAGAGCATTCAAACTCCACTGGGCCTCCCCTTCTTCTTCGCGTGCCACCATCGTCCCATCTCGTCGGGTAACCAGTCGTCCGGGTGGAGCCTGGCGCGCCAGCATAATGAGCTTACTCTCATCTTCTGCTGTCAAGCGGCGCGGGCGGCCGGATTTGGGATGATCTCCCAGGCCCTCGATGCCCTCGGTCTCGAAGCGGTGCAGTCGTCGACGCACCGTCTGAGGGCTACAATGCAGGGCCTTTGCGATCGTTTCAACCCGCTCTCCATCCCAACTCTGGACCACCATACGGGCATGCAAGATCCAATCGGCTGGTCCATGTCGGCTGCCTGCCAATTTGCGCACCCACCGCTCTTCCTTCTCATCTTGGGGCACTCGTACGCGCAAGATCTTGGGCATCTCTTTCCTCTTGTCTGTTCTCAACAACCTCCCTTCTGATTCTATCACGACTTGAGAAACTGAGCACCAGTTAACAGTCAAAGTGATGGTAAATGCCCTGGAAAGTGGACCTGGCTCACTTTTGGTGATAAGCTCTT
>DATAYF010000735.1:0-5065 GCA_036272735.1 Ktedonobacteraceae bacterium | reverse complement strand
GGTCCGCTGGACCATACACGCCTATCAATACACTGTCTGCACAAAGATTATTTCGCAATAGCAAGGATGGATAATATTAACTATGCAATCTCTACAGTATCTAGACGTGGCTGGTGATATACGTGCCACGTGTCCGCAAGCGGGTTCGGTTATTTTCTGGTGGCTTGGTCAATCCAGCTTCGTGCTGCGCAGTGCCGAGACCACCATGTACATCGATCCCTTTCTCTCGTACACCTCCGAACGTCTAATCCCTCCGCCGTTTGCAGCGGAGGACGCACCTCCGGCCGATATTGTATTGTGCACGCACGAGCACCTGGACCACCTGGATGCAGCAACGTTGCGCACGATGGCGCACAACTGCCCGCACACGCGTTTCGTGGTGCCCGCGCCGATTGTCGATCAACTGGCGAAGCTGGAAATCGCGCCCGAATGCATTCTTGGCGTGCAACCAGGCGAGGAAGTGGACCTGGGTGGGTGTCGCTGTATGCCGGTGCCCGCACTGCATGGCCTGAATTGCCCACCGGCGGTCTACGATTTTGGCTTCGAGATCAGCAATGGCCTCTATCGCTACCTGGGCTATGTCATCGAGATGAGCAATGGTACGCGTCTCTATCATTCTGGTGATACGCTGGTGTTCGATGGCCTGGTGGAGACGGTGCGCACGTTGCACCCTGACGTGGTCCTGTTGCCGATCAATGGTCGCAGCTATTTTCGTGAACAACAGGCGCTGGTGGGCAATATAGATGAGCGCGAAGCGGCTGACCTGGCTGCTGCCGTGGGCGCGGACGTCGTAATCCCTATGCACTACGATATGTTCGCCGCCAACCTCGGTCGCCCTGGTGCGTTCGTCGATTACGTGCGTGCCCAGCATCCCGAACTCGCCTGCTACCTGCCCGCACACGGTCGCCACTTCACATATACCAAACAGTAAACACGAATAATGCTCTGCACGAAATACCCATTGGGTATTTCGTGCAGAGCATTATTAGAATCGAGCGGGCGACTAGGCGTATTTCCAATCCATCTCGCGCAGGAGCTTCTGCAAAGCTTGTGAGGCGCTGCGGAAAAGATCGGGGCCGCTGAAGCCCTGGTATTGTCCCGCCGCCGCCAGGTGTGGTTCGAGCGCCAGGAAGCCATCGTAGCGATCATCACGCAGGCGGCGCAAAAGTTCGGGCCAATGCCCCTCGCCCTCGCCTGCTACAACCAGTGTCCCATCGGCACGCACGTCCTTGACGTGTACGTATTCCAACCAGGGTCGCGTGGCATCGTAGGCGTCGGGATAGGGTGTCTGCTGGCATTGCAAGTAGTTCGCTGGATCGAGCACGGCGCGAAAATGTGCGTCGTTGATGCTTTGGTACAGGTCGACGTTGCGGCTGATGACGTCGCCGTAAATTTCCTTTTCGTTCTCGTGTACCAGCACAATATTGGCCGCGCGCGCAATGGCCGTCATCTCCTGCAAGTACTTCACCACGCCTTCACGATAGCTTGCCGGATCAGCCTTCTTGTTGCCGTCGGCTGTGGGCGCGTAGAATGAGAAGAGGCGAATGTATTTGCTGTCGAGCATCTTGGCAACCGTCAAAGCGCGTTCGAAACGTTGCAAATACTCGGTTCGTGGCGTGTCGACCGGTACCTTACCTATCGGGGAGCCAATGGCCGCAACCCCAATGCCCTTGGCATCGAACTTTTGCTTGACCGTGATGACCTGTTCGTCGCTCAGGTCGAGCACGTTGGTGCCCCAGGCCGAGCGCAGGTCGACGAAGGCGATGCCCTCACCGATCAATACGTCGATCTGCTTGTCTATATCTGGCGAAATCTCGTCGGCGAATGCTGATAGTCTGATCATGCTAGTTTAATCTCCTTACCGGTGCGTGCAGACTCGTACACACCTAGAATAATGTCGACGGGATGGCGTGCCGCGTTCCCATCAACCAGCGGCGTACTATTCGTACGAATGGCCCGTATCATGTCGGCGATCTGGAGCGCGTGCGTGGATGCCGACAGCGCGGCCGGGTCGTTGGCTGTGCTGCTCTGCTGCTGATCTTTCACTTTGAATTGCTCTGGATTGCCGCCGTAGGCTCCGACCTCGCCTGTATCCTCGCTGGCAAGGTGCAAGAAGCCAAGCTTGTCGTTTTCGATCACAGCCGAGCCACGATCTCCACACACCTCGATGCGCGTGCTGACGCCAGGATACGCGCCGGTAGTCGCGGAAATGGTGCCTAGTGCACCATTGGCGAAGCGCAGAACCGCCACAGCTACATCCTCGGTCTCCATTGTGTGCACAAGCGTATCTGTGTAGGCATAAATAGTCTTCACCGGCCCCATCAGCCACTGGAGCACGTCAATCGAGTGGATCGATTGATTCATCAAAATGCCGCCGCCATCGAGTTCCCACGTGCCGCGCCAGGCACCGCTATCATAGTATTTCTGCGAACGCCACCAGGGAATAGCGGCGTTCCCCAGCACCAGCCGCCCCAACGCTTTCTCTTGTAGTAACGTATGGATCTGTACACTCGCTTCATCGAAACGGTGTTGACTGATCACAGCCAGCTTCTTGCCGGTCTCTTTTTGCACACGCAACATCTCGTCGATGCGCTCACTGGCAATCTCCATCGGTTTTTCAACGATGGTATGGTAGCCTGCGCGCATGACCATGCACGCGTGCTTGCCATGCATGCCGCTGGGTGTGCACACGTCCACGACATCAAGTTGCTCATGTGCGAACATCTCCTGTGCGCTCGTATATGCCTTGACGTGATATTTGTCGGCCAGCTTCTGAGCCTTTTCCGCTACCACATCCGCCACGGCAACTAGTTCGGCATCGGGTATGCTCTCGATTGCTGCTGCATGCGTTGGCCCGATTACTCCACAACCAATAATGCCAAAACGTAGTTTCTCTGCCATAGTAGACGTCTCCTTTATCTAGTGTCTCTGTTCTTTAACATATTATTTCTGCGACGCAAGCTGCTGTTCCACGTCCGCGAAGAACTGTTCGAGGGCTGGTGTGGCCTGTTCAGCCGTGCCATCGACGAGCAGCAGGAAGCAGGTGCGATCCTGTGCGACCATGGCCTGCCAGGTACTCACCGCCTGGGCGCGTAAGAATTTGTCGTCATACGTACCAACGAGCGGCGCTGCGTGCTCTTTGCATAAGATGCGCAAGCTGATAAGCTGCGGCGGACCGTCCATCTCGCTCTGTTCTGTCGAGTGATAATCGGCGGGCGCGTGGCGTGGCTTGACTGGCACGTTGAGTCGCGTGTTGCCAAGCGTGTGCAGGTGCGTGAAGAGCAGCTTTTCCAGATCTGTTGGCACCTCGCCATTGATCGTGAGGTCGAGGTATCCCAGTTGCTTGCTCTGCTCGCGCAGCGTATGCGCGAATACCTGTGCCGGACTCTCTTGCTCCGACTTTGGCGTTCCGTTGGGAGCCAATAGTGTGAGCGGTCCTGCGCTATAGGTGGCCGACCAGTCGCGCACGGCGTCCAATGGATCGCTCATGGGACGCAATGCTCTGGCGCGAGCCTTGTAATCTTCAACCGCTGGCTGACCCGAGAAGGTGATCTTATGCAGGTAGCCGTAGAGCGCCATTGCAAGCTGCCAACCGAGGAAACTCGTCGCCAGACCTGCCAGGCGTTGTTGCGGGTCCGCAACTTGTTCAACATGCAGGTATGGTTGATACAAAGTGAAGATATTTTTCCTCTGCTCGGAGACAGCGCTCACTTGTACGTGCAGCGTGCCATTCGCGCGGAAACACGCGGCTTGCGAGTGCTCAGGCGTCTCTTTGAAAGCGACGATGCCTTTATTGCCTTTGCCCAGGCTTTCTTCCATAAGCTGCTCGATCCAGGCTACCAGCGCTGGCCATTTTCCAGGCATTTCGACGAGGACGCGACACGCACCATCCACACTGGCGCTGTACATGGCGGCCGCCAACTCTATGAAGGGATGTTCCTCGGGGTTGGTCGTCGCCAGTTCCAGATTGTAGTCGCGCCAGGCCAGGCCCAGCGTTGCGCGCAGTTGTCCGACCATTTTCGTCGTTCGCGTCAGGTAGAGCGCGGCGGGCAACAGGAACACGCGCGTGGTTGGCGCGCTCATGCGTCCACCGGTGCCGGTTCCACCATCAAGCTGTAGTGATCGGCTGGGAGCGTGGCGCTCGCGTGCGAACTGGTCCAGATATGATCCGAGCAACGTCATCACCAGAATGTGCTCGGCTGCTGAAAGCTGAGCCTGCTCAAGCAACTCTGAGAACCACGTTAGATGCGTAATCGGCTCCTCCGAGGTCATGCCCATCGAGACGCCGACCATCATCACGTCGTTCAACAACGCGTGCAGGTAGTCACGCTGGCTTGCTTGTTCTGGCGTCGGGGGGGCCAGTTGCTTGCTGGTGGCAATGGTCTGCACGATGGCGTTCAACGCCGCCGGATCGGTGCTGTTGAGCGGATAAATAGCGACGTGCTCGCCACCGTGGCTACCACAGAAGCCAAGCTTTGCCATCACTTCGACGGTTAGCACCGAGCCGCCCATGCCTGCCCAGATAATGTGGCGTATACCGCGTTGCCAGATGTCCTGTGCCTCTGCCTCGACCTCTTCGAGCTTCGTTCCATCATCGAGCAGCCTGGCTACCCCTTCCACCCAGTCCAATTTCAGGTCGCCGTTTTCACTGCCCAGGGCCTCCATTAACCCCTCTCCACGACGTAATTGACCAACCGCGTCTTCCTCTTGCAGCCGCCGGATGGTCGAAGAAATGGGCGTATTGCCACTACCATTCTCCATGAAAACACTCTCCTTCTGGTCGTTTATGAATGCGTGTAGAACGTATCCTTCGTTGCATTACTAACATACATAAGTATTACGTGCTGCATTCATGAGTATTTGGCGCGGATACCTCTGTGCTTCAGCCAGAGGAGGAAGCGCCGCTCCTTGCAACAGAATTTCTGGTTCCCGACTGCTCAGAAAGAAGAGGGAGGGGTAGGCTTAAGGCACTCCGGTTGGCCGGAGAGAGACGGTTCGCCTACAAGCACCTTCCCAACTGAGTGGTCGAGGTTCCAGACAAGAACGCCGTGCCTGGGTAAAACAC
>DATAYF010000734.1:0-5976 GCA_036272735.1 Ktedonobacteraceae bacterium | reverse complement strand
TTGGTGTGAAATTGTCAAACTTTATTTTAATTGTCAAACTTTATTTTACGTCTACAATAGTGTAGAGCGTAAATAAAGTCGTTCTCTCAGTGATTCTTTATTGTACTCAAATGGATGAGATTAAATTAAATTTAAGTTGTTCTCTCAATGTACCTTGGGCCTTATGATCGGGTATTACGGGCAAAATAAAGTCGTTCCTTTCGCCATATATTTCGGCTCTTGCCCACTTTGGATACTGGTGGTGAAGTCGATGTTCGCGCTTGCTATCTGGCAAGTTCAAGCTCAGTGTGCGCGTCGTTTTTGACTTCGCCACCAGTATCACACTTTTGGTGATGAATGAACATCTCTGTGTTTCCCCTTTTGATCCCTTTACGAAGAAGAGGTATTTGATATTTTGTCGAAGGAAACAGGACACCTACCTCTCGGTTTGCTCCGAAGTGACGTGTCCCACAGAACAGAAACAAGGACCTCTTTGGAATGAACGAACCCGTTACGAAACTAGACACCCGCTATAGCGAACCGGACGGAGTGGTCACGCCATGGGAGGAGACGCGTCGCGTACTTGAAACCGCCGAGCTGTTCTGGCTCTCAACGGTACGAGCCGATGGTCGCCCTCATGTCACACCGGTGGTTGCCGTGTGGCACGACGGGGCTCTCCACTTCAGCACTGCCGACACCGAACAGAAGACCATCAATCTGCGTGGAAACTCACACGTGACTCTGACGACCGGCTGCAACTACTGGAAGGAGGGGCTGGACGTGGTAGTCGAGGGCGACGCCGTCCGGATCACCGACCACGACGCGCTCGAACGCCTCGCTTCGGTGTGGGCCACCACGTGGGATGGACGCTGGAAATACCTGGTACGCGACAGCTGCTTTTACCATTACGATGAACACGAGGTTCTCCCAGATTCGATATTCGTGTTCAAGGTTTTGCCCGCCAATGTCTTCGCGTTCGCCAAAGGCCACTTCAGCCACACCCGTCACCAGTTTTGACGTCCGGCCCGGGGAGACACTATTTCACCAGAAGGAGTTTTCTTTGTAGAATACCAAAATCTCAAACATCACAGGGAGAACTCCGCTGTTCATACCGCCATCATTGACAATCATATCCTTGTTTCTTACAATCGTAGGGGCGCTTGCGCCGCCTGTCTGATTTCCCAAGCAGAAAGAAGTGCATATGTCAGAAAGCCAGGATTCCAGGAAGCATCGCAGGGAGCGCGCTTCCTCCAAGCAGCGCGCAACTGAGTACGACATGCAACAACGCGATACTCTTGCCTCGAAGCAAAGCGAGCATGCTCGCAACGTGAAGCGTTCTCTCAAGCAGAGTTTCGGTTGTCTTCTGACACTCTGCGTCTGCGCTATCGGCTTATTCGTGGGTACGAGTGTGGGGGGGGTGCTGGTATACCTCGTCTTGCAAGCCTTTTCCGCGACCGCGTTGATGAGCAGCATTGGCGCTATCAGCGTTTTTCTGGGTCTCTTCTGCGCATTCGCGGCAAACCCGGCGCTGCTTCGCTTCTGCTACCGTTTGAAGCGGCGGCATTTGCAGCATCATGGGATCGCAGTCGAGGCAACAGTGGCCCACCAGGAATGGATAAGCCTTTTCAATCCGCGGGGATCTGCCGGCGATCTATTTGACCTGACGCTGCGCTGGGAGCACCCTGAGACCGGACAAAGCTACAAGTATGTGTGCACCTATCTCTATGTCTTTGGGCTTTCGAAGAAGAAAAGAGAGCAGTTTTGGGCCGATTACCGCTCCGGCGCGCATCTTCCTGTCATCTTCAGCCCCAAACATCCCTGGTATTATACCGTGGAGATTCCTTTCCTCCCCACCTGGTTTGATCTACTGTTCTAAAAGGAGAACTCTTTTTTTACACCTGGTAAATGCCCCGACAAGTGGCTGATGGCCGCTTTGGTTACTGGTGGCGAAGTCAAAAACGACGCTCACACTAAGCTTGAACTTGCCAGATAGCAAGCGCGAACATCGACTTCGCCACCAGTATATTCTGAAAATACCGGAAAAAGAAGACAGAAACCCTCCCCTTGCCCACTCTCCGGTCGTGGTTAGTGTTCCTGCTCTTCATGATTGATCTTCATGATTCAGGCTACTGGCTGCGATGGCCGCGTGAGTTGATACCCCATGTGCTCCAGACGACGAACCAGCAGGTGCTCAACCTTGCTACGATCCCTTTGCTGGAAAAACTCCACTCCTTTCTCCTGATATTCCTGCCCGGTTTTCATCATCTGGCAGTAAATGACGAGAATATCGTGTCCAATGGCCAGTGCTGCTCGTTTGCTCCCTCGGCGCTTTTTGAGACGGCGATACCGCTCTCCTAAGTACGTGCGAGACCGCCGCACCCCATGAGCCGCTTGCACCAGCACCTCCCGTACATACCGATTGCCTTTCTTACACTTTCCACTCAGCCGCTTCCCTGCGCTTTCCTTCTGGCCGGGACAGACACCCGCCCAGGAACTGAGATGCTCGGCATCCGGGAAGCGCTGGAGATCGGTTCCCACCTCTGCCATCAACACATACAAGACATGTCGACTCACCCCATTGATCTTTTCACAACGCGTGATCCGTTCTTCAAAAGGGTAAAGATGGCGCTCGATCTCCTCTTCCAGGTGTTCGATCGAACGATCCTGAACCGCGATGAGGGACAACAATTCTCGTAATAAAAAGCGATGATGCTCCCGCATTTCTCCTGTCAGAGCCGCCACAATCTGCTCCTGACTCGCCTGCACACCTGGATGCACCCGCTTGGCCAGCCGCTCTGGATCGCATTCTCCTTCACAAAGCGCTTGGAGAATGGCTCGTCCAGACAAGCCCATGATATCGCTGAGGACTGTCGCTAACTTTATCCCAGCCTCTTCAAGGACTTTATGTACCCGATTGACCAGGCGAGTGCGTTCCCGGACCAGGCTCACCCGTAGCCGGGTCAGATCCCGCAAATCTTGTTGTTCCTGGCTAGGCACGAAACTGGGGTTGAAGAGTCCGTGTTGAAGCAAACTGGCGATCCATTCGGCATCCTGCACATCCGTTTTTCGCGCCTCTCACGGCTTTGATATGCTGTGCATTGGCCACAACCAGCTCGAAGAAGCCCTCCAGGCGTCGATACACCTGCATCCAGTACACTCCCGTGCTTTCCATGCCCACATGGGTGCATCGTTCTTGCAATAACCAGGCGCGCAATGCCAGGAGATCTGCTGTTTCATTACGGAACGTGCGCATCTCTTGGCGCCGTCTTCCTCCCTCCACCAGCATGAGACACACCACCACAAAGCGTTGGTGCACGTCTATCCCTGCACACCGTTCATACATCATTTCCAGGCTCATGTTTCCCGCTCCTTTCTCTTCCTATCCCATCTGTCTGCGGCAACATCCCCGGCAGTGTCTGTTCTTGTACAGTGTATTCTTCGTGCTCTCGTGTTCGGCTCTGGCCGGTGAGGCAATAGGGAGTGGTTCGTCCAGACACCTGAGTACAGTTTCAAAAACACGTTGTCACACAGTATACTGGTGGTCGTCTTCTCTCTGGAATGTTGCCACTTCGATTCTACCTTTTTTCATCGGGAGTGGTGCGCCAGCGGCGCATGACGTTTCAAATCTGGACATGAGCCATAGAATTTTGTAATTTACACGTTCGGCCACACACGTCTGCTCGTTTACGTGCGCTTGCGCACATCCATCACATCGCTACCAACCGCCGCAGCTAATTGCGGACCACCAGGAGCCACGCTCGCTTTCGGCAAACTACTTTGCATCGCTGGAATGGGATTAACGGTACACACACTGGCAGGTTGATTATTCGTCGAGGCACAGATCGCTGCCGTGAGGTAATTCGCCGTCCCCAGAACGCCATGCGAGATATCGCTGTTGGGGTCCTTGATCTGGCTAACGATCTGCTGATACGATTGACCCTTTAGCAACGTAGCATCATAGTAAGGGCCAACGGAGATCCGCTGATTGGCAATATCGATGAAAGGGATACTATTCTGCGCATACTTGTTAAACAATTGCTGCTCCTGAGCTGCGGGTTTATCCAACGGTCCAGGCTGCGGCTGCGCATTATCATCGATTTCCAGTAGTGAAGCATCAATATACTGGCTGGTATACTTAGCACCGTGGAAAGAAAACGTCGGTATGCTCTCCTCACCAGAGCTCAGAGGTTGCGGGGCTTGCGTGAAATGCCCAAAGCGGTTCAAGGCAATAATCACGCCCCAGCGTTGTGCCGCACAGTACGGGCAAAATTCGCCACCCATATACAGAAATTCCGGCTTGCCAGTTGCTCCCGTGAGCTTCCCATCACCCTTGATGGCTTTCATACGATTAGTGGCATTCCCTGGTCCCACTGTAGCCAGCAATTTGGGATCTATCGAAGCAATCGACTGGTAAGCCGTATCCTGGCCTACTGTTACATTAGCATTCTGCCGATTTGATAGGTACACGAAAACACCGATTGCTACCGCAACGACCACCACGATCCCAATAATCAAGGGCCAAGGATTGTTTTGCTTGCGCCGTTTGTTGGTGTTGCGATTACGATTGTTTTGACTGTTCGCACGTAAGCGCTGCTGACGTTCTTCTTCACGCCGCTGTGCAGCCGAAGGTTGCCTGGTTTTCGCCATAAAATGAACCTACCTCTTCATAAGTATTTATAGTAATACTACGGCATTTTCGCTTAACCTATCACATTCGGTGTAAATTGGATTACTCTACGCCTCTTGCCCACTTTGGATACTCCCATGAAAAGGGAGTGAGAGAAGGAACCTGCAGGGAAAAGAGGCAGAGAGAGTATGAAAGCCATGAAAAGAGAAGCCAATACCATCACGGCGTTATTGGATGAGCTTCCTCTCTTCAATTGAGAGAAGGTAACGGGATGCCCAGCCTGGGTCAAATTCTCCCATACGTGCTTCCCGATGTCGGGAGCGACAGACGGTGGTGCTTGTGGGGCATCCAGGATCACCCTGATGGTCCGGCTCGCAGCACGAGTATCCAACCGATCTCTGACATTGCCCTCTCAGGGACGAGTATACCATTTTTTCATGCGCGGTGGTGCGTCTGGGCGCATGACTCACTGGTGGCGAAGTCGATTTTCGCGCTTGCTATCTGGCAAGTTCAAGCTCAGTGTGAGCGTCGTTTTTGACTTCGCCACCAGTAACCAAAGTGGTCAAGAGCCACTTCGTAGGGCATTTACCATATCTATCACCTCCCTAATGGCTAGTCATAGACCCATCTTCGCCCTTGCGCACGCCAAAACGAACCCGTTTGCGCTCGACTTCTGCTGCAAAGTCCCGATCAATACGCTCAAGGTATTCCGGCCCCGCCTGGGCAATCCAGTGCAATACCATCGACAAATCCGCCATCTCATCATGGTATTCATCCCCAAGATAGGCCCCAAGCGACGAAGCATAGCCCACAATCGCCTCAAGCATGCGATCAATATTGTGGTCACGATGACGCTTGCGTACCACTTTCTCAAACTGCTCAGGACGAGCATCAGGCAAGGTAAAAGCCCCTTGCACCACCTTCCAGACCGGATGCGTCGGCCAACGCGAACGCGTCTTATCGGTACCCGGCACCACACAGCGTAACCACCCATCAGGCAAGCCATCTGGTCCCCCATCCACATGACCAACCCCATAGGCCCACAGCAACGGCAGCCGATCCAGCAGCGTATAGGCATCCTCTATCCCCCAAAATGCGTCCTCTCCCTCTTGCGCTAACTCATGAAGTGCTTCCCGCTTGTAGCGCAACTCCACCCGCCATACCCGACCATCTTCCTCACGCCAGCCATTCACCCGCCATAAATCCTCAAACCATTCCTTGCCCGACTTGGCAAGCTCTCGCGTCTTATCGTATATCTGCAAAGAGCGCACCCCCCCTCGCGAGAAATCAAAGCCCGTTTCTTGCAGCCCATAGGAGTAGTCCATACATGAAGCATCAGCCCCCCAATCTGGGGTCGCATGCGATCGACG
>DATAYF010000733.1:0-13987 GCA_036272735.1 Ktedonobacteraceae bacterium | reverse complement strand
TCCAACGGCCCGTAGCTGGGGCCATCATCTCCACGCCGTGGGTGGTGGTCCAGTAGGTCTCGAACACGCAGTCGCCGTGCCGCAGGTAGCACACCAGCGTGCCGAACCAGCGCCCGGTGAGCAGGGCGGAGGCTGCGTCTTGCGCCGCGTGCCGTATCTCCGACGAGTTAGGCACCATACTTGTCGTGGTAGCGGAGCCAGTCGTCCGAAGGTGTACTCCTCCCGGCTGGCTCTTCCCAGCTCTCCTGCCGTCCGAGCGGGGTTAGGTCGAGATAGTTGTACGTCCCGTGGAGCAGATCGACCCCGCGCGCGGTCGTCGAGTACGTGTGAAAGATGTTCTCGCCCTCGCGCAGGAAGACACTCACCCCACCCTCCTCGCCGCCGTCCGTCGTGGCATGGAAGTCGTAGTTGAAATCGCTGCCATACGAAGAGAACCACGGGATAGTCCAGTTCATACGGGTCTTGAATGGCTCAATCTTCGCCAATGGTGCACGGGAGACGAGGGCCAGCGAGGTGTCGCGTGCATGCAGATGGGCCAGATGGCCGATATTGTCAATCAGGAACGAGCAGCCAGGACAGCCCTCATCCCAGCTCGGATCAAACATGAAATGGTAGATGATCAGCTGGCGGCGCCCGTCGAAGAGGTCAAACAGACTCACCTTGCCGTTCGAACCCTCGAAGAGATACGCCTTGTCGATCTTGACCATGGGCAGCCTGCGACGCTCAGCATTGAGCCGGTCTCGCGCACGGGTGGCTTCCTTTTCCTTCGTGAGCAGCTCCGCTCGCGCAGCGAGCCACTCGTCTCGTGGGACGATTGGTGGATAGTTCATAGTGTTCTCCTTTGGTTTGGTGACCAAATTGCTCTGCTTCTCCGCTTCCGCTGTCGCCTAGAGAGTGCGTGCAAAGAGCAAGTACAGACAGTCTACCAGAAGTCGATCAGGAAAACTTCTCCATTCTTGCTCTTCTTGCCACCCAGGACTCTCGCAACGCATTGCAAAACACGCTCTAATGAGGCGCGGACTCCTTAGAAGGATTGGTATCTATTTCATAGACGAACGGCAATGTTTCCGGGAACCATCAATACATACACATGCATACGTGCACTGAGTCGCGGGCTCAGTAGAAGAACATCTATATATGCGAGCAAATCGCGTGACCCTGGCCCATCATAAATTCGCCGCGTTGCCGATCACCTATATAGACGCACAAATCGACCAACCTTCTTTACTTGTGGTTGTCCGTTCGCCATGTGTTAAAATACGAATGGTATACGTTTCTATATGGGATTTCCTTTATTTTAAGTTGCATGAATAGCGTAAGTCTGATAGACTAACGGTTGTTAGGGGTCGGGCGCGGCCGATCAAACAAGCAAACAATACGCCATCGGTAGCGCGTATGTTTGCGCACCACTGAAGGTGTTGGGCGAGACGCGACCCTGGCAGAGCATATGACCCCACAGGAGATTATGGAATGACTATGATGATGAGCCGGAAGGCATTGGAAGATTATGGGCTGATACATCTGGGTACCATCAACTGGAACCTTCCTCCCGCCGTCCTGGCAGAACACGCACTGGCGCGTGGCGAAGGCAAATTGGCAGCGAATGGAGCGTTCGCAGCGACTACTGGTGTGCACACCGGTCGCTCTCCGAAAGATAAATTTATCGTTTCCAACGCAGAATCGAGCGCGAAAATCTGGTGGGGCGAGAACAACCACCCACTATCGCCCGAACTGTTTGAGGACGTGCGGCGTAGCGTGGCCGATTACTTGCAGGGGCGCGATGTGTATATTCTCGATGCGGCGGCAGGGGCCGATCCGCGCTATCGCATGCCGATCCAGGTAATCACTGAAAAGGCCTGGCATAATCTTTTTGCCCGCCAGTTGTTCTTGCGCGCCACGGAAAACGACCAGACCTCGGATCGCGCCGGTTTCACGATCCTGTGCGTGCCCAATTTCCGCATGAACCCCAAAATTCACGGCACCCGTTCCGAAACTGCGATTGTGATCGATTTTGAGGAGCGCCTGGTGCTGATCGCCGGAACAGAATACGCCGGTGAAATGAAAAAGTCGATCTTCACGGTGTTGAACTTTATCTTGCCAGCGCAAGGCGTCCTGCCTATGCACTGCTCGGCGAATATGGGGGCAACGGGCGACGTGGCGCTTTTCTTTGGCCTTTCCGGCACAGGCAAAACCAGCCTGTCAGCCGATCCCACCCGCCATTTGATCGGTGATGACGAGCACGGCTGGGGCGATAACGGCGTGTTCAACTTCGAGGGCGGCTGCTACGCCAAGTGCATCAACCTATCGCAGAAGTACGAGCCGCAGATTTGGAACGCCGCCCGCTTCGGCGCGGTGTACGAGAACGTCGTGCTCGACGAAAAGACACGCGTTCCAGATTACGAGGACGCGTCGCTGACCGAGAATACACGCGTGGCCTACCCTATCGATTATGTCGATAACGTCGTGCTCGAAGGCATGGGAGGACAGCCGCAGGCGGTGATTTTCCTCTCAGCCGATTCGTTCGGTGTCCTGCCACCGATCTCCAAGCTAACGACCGAGCAAGCGATGTACTACTTCCTGTCGGGCTACACGAGCAAGCTGGCGGGCACAGAGGCGGGGGTGACGACGCCACAGGCGACGTTTAGCTCGTGCTTTGGCGCGGCTTTCTTGCCGTTGCGTCCAGGGGAGTACGCCAACCTGTTGCGCGAACGCATCGAGAAGCACAATGTGCGCTGTTACCTCATCAATACCGGCTGGACGGGTGGCCCCTACGGTGTGGGCGAACGCATCGGCATCAACTACACCCGTTCGATGGTGCAGGCGGCGATCAGCGGCGAGATCGACAAGGCAGAGATGACGACCGATCCGGTGTTCGGTCTGCAAACACCGACGTTTTGTCCCGACGTGCCTAATACACTCTTGCAGCCGCGCAACACGTGGGCCGATAAAGCAGCCTACGACAAGCAGGCGCAGGAGCTGGCGGCTCGCTTCAAGGAGAATTTCAAGCAGTTTACCTTGCCCTCTGACGAGGTAAGGCAGGCTGGTCCACGCTAGCTAATAGAATAGGGATGCACGTGACCACGGTAAACTGGGGCCTACAGGTGTCGCGACATCTGTAGGCCCCAGTTTACCGTGGTCACGTGCAATTATACTACTACACTGGAGAGGAATTTTCATGATGGAAAACAAGATTAAGGTCGACCTGGAACGCGTGATTGGTACGATAGATTCGCGCGTGTATAGCGGCTTTATCGAGCACCTGGGACGCTGCATTTATGGCGGTATTTACGACGAAGGTTCCGCGTTAAGCGACGAGCATGGCTATCGAAAAGACGTGATGGAGGCCATGCGCGCACTCAAGCCACCCATTTTGCGCTGGCCCGGCGGCAATTTTGTCAGCGGCTATCATTGGACCGACGGCATCGGACCCGTGGAACAGCGCCCGCGCCGCATGGAACTTGCCTGGCATGCGGAAGAGTCGAACCGCTTCGGCACCGACGAGTTTCTGCGCTATTGTGAATTGATGCATATCGAACCATATATTTGTGTGAACGCGGGCAGCGGCACGATGGACGAGGCGCAAGCGTGGGTAGAGTATTGCAACGGCACAGGCAACACGTATTGGGCCAACCTGCGGCGTCAGAACGGGCATCCTGAGCCGTATCACGTCACCTATTGGGGGCTGGGCAACGAAATGTACGGTGCCTGGCAAGTCGGTGCACTCAATGCCGAGGACTACGCGAAAAAGGCCGCTGCGTTCGCCAAGGTGATGAAGCTGACCGATCCGAGCATCAAGCTGGTGAGTTGTGGCGAAAGCGGCGTCGCTGACTGGGATCGTGTAGTCATCGAACAGCTCGCGCGTTTCGTCGATTTCCATAGCATCCACATCTACACCGGCGACAACGATTATTACCGCAACGTCTTCGCACCACACCAGGCCGAGCGTGCCCTGCGCATCTGCCAGGCTACCATCGAGCAGGTTCGCTACCAACAACAGATTGAGCAACCTATCTACGTGGCCTACGACGAATGGAACGTCTGGTTCCGCACCGGCCAGGAGCAGGGGGACGGTCTGGAAGAGCGCTACACGCTTTCCGACGCGTTGGCGGTCGCGACTTACCTCAACATTTTTCTGCGCCAATGCAACAGCGTGCGCCTGGCGAACCTGGCACAAATGGTCAACGTCATCGCACCCATCTACACCAGCGAGCAGGGCATGTTCTTGCAGACCATTTACCATCCGCTACGCCTCTACGCCAACTATATGTACGGCGACGCGCTGGACGTGCACGTCTCCAGCGAAACCCACAATTTTCCAGCCGCGAAGAACTCGCCCAGGTGGACGCATGACGTCACGGATCTCGGTCCTTTCAAGCTACTCGACGCCAGCGCGGCCTACGATGCCGCCACAAAAACGCTGGCCGTAGCCGTCATCAATCGCGACCAGGAGCAGGCGCACGCCACCAGCCTGCAATTCGCCGACGCGAGCATCATCCAGGGCATCAATGTTTATACGGTCAATGCCAGCACGGTCGATGCCATTAATTCATTCGAGGAGAACAACGTCAGCGTGCAGGAGCAACGGCTCGACGTGGGCGGCGCGAGCTTCAGCTACACCTTCCCCGCGCACTCGTTCACGCTGCTGCGTATGCACGTGAGGTAGACATATAAACGTTTATATGTCTACGAGCATCTTTCTCATCCTTTCGGGGGGGGTAAACGTGGTATGATGTGGGCAGTATTTTGAGATAGAAAGTGAGAATAATCAGCGATGGCGACTGACACAAATACACCAGAAACAATCGCTTTTAGCACTGACGATGCACGCATACGTACTCTGCTTGAGCAGGTACATACAATCGAGGACCTGGGGGCCTTGATGGCGCTGGCCGATTGGGACCAGCAAACCGCCATGCCACGTGGTGCCGGCGAAGTGCGTACGCACCAGGCCACTACGCTACAGGGTATTCTGCACGACCGGCAGACCGACCCGGCATTGGGCAAAGTGCTGGGCGAGTTGGAACAAGAGGTGCAACAGCCGCGCTTCAGTGATGCCGACCGTGGGCTGGTGCGACAAGTGTTGCGCGCCTACCAGCATGCCGTCAAGTTGCCGCGCACGCTGGTCGAAGAGTTGACGCGCGTGCGTTCGGCTGGCTTCGAAGCCTGGCTAGAGGCACGGGCGAAAGATGACTTCGCCATTTTCGCACCCTGGCTACAACAAACCATCACATTGCAGCGCGAGGTCGCGGACCGCTATGGCTATACAGAGACGCGCTACGATGCCTTGCTCGACGAGTACGAGCCGGACCTGACCTCTCGCAAGGTCGAGCAATTATTCACGCCGGTCAAAGAGGTCAGTACAACGATGCTGCGCCGCATTCAGCAGAGCGGGCACACCGTCGATAGATCTAGCCTGTTCGGGAATTTCGCACCAGAGAAGCAGGAGCAGTTGTGTGAGCAGGTTCTACGGACGATGGGCTACGACTTCAATCGTGGTCAATTGGCACGTTCGGAGCATCCCTTCACCACCTCGTTCGGTGCCCCCGACGATGTGCGCCTGACCGCGCGTTATGGCGCAGATTATCTGCCGATGTCGGTCATGGCAGCCATGCACGAAGGTGGGCATGGTCTCTACGAGCAGGGTATCGCGCGCGCGCTGGTGCGCACGCCGCTGGCAAGTGGGGCCTCGCTGGGCGTCCACGAGTCGCAGTCGCGGCTATGGGAGAACGCGATTGGCCGTTCGCAAGCGTTCTGGCAGAATCACTACAAGCTGTTGCAAACGGCCTTCCCCGAACACTTCAGTACTGTGACGGTGGAGAGCTACGCGCGCGCACTCAATCAAGTAGAGCCAAGCCTGATCCGTGTTGAAGCGGACGAAGTTACCTACAACCTGCATATCGTGATCCGCTTCGAGTTGGAGAAAGAGCTAATCAACGGCAACCTCTCCATCGAGAGCCTGCCGGGGCTGTGGAACAAGAAATACGAGGAGTATCTGAACATCACGCCACCCACAGCGGTCGAGGGCGTCTTGCAAGATACGCACTGGACCTTTGGCTTTGGCTACTTCCCAACCTACACGCTAGGCAACCTCTATGCGGCCCAAATTTACCACACGCTGCGTAAAGATTTCAGCGATTTCGATGCGCGGCTAGCTGCTGGCGACAGTAGTTTCGTGCTGAACTGGCTGCACGAGCGCCTGCACCAGTACGGTGCGGTCTACCAGCCGGAGGAGTTGATCCAGCGCGTCACCGGCGAGCGGCCCGATCCGCAATACTTCGTACGCTACCTCACGGAGAAATTCGAGAAGGTGTACGACCTGCCCAGAGCTTAAACGACCCACATCCAGGGGTATGAATCATCTACGCTTTGCTGAGACGGATTTTAGCAATACGGACAGAAGCAGCAATGGACGTAGAGACCGATTTATCGTGTCCGCCGTGCCCCCGATCAACCAGCCCAGCACCTTGCACCGGTGCGGCTGCGCTGGTGGCTGGTCGGGAGGGTTCGGCGGACACGATAAATCGGTCTCTACGAGCTTTTGCTGTATTTACGTTATAGGTTTATCAGGCGAGTTTCCCCGCTGCTCGTAGTGGTGCGGTCACCTGGTGCAGTGAATGGAGGGTTTCCCAGTACGAATGCAAGAAGTTTGTCTCGTAGTAGGGGATGGAATGTTCCAGACAGAACGCTTTGATGATAACCTGAGCTTTTTTCAAATGGTGCCGTGGCATAGCCGGGAATAGGTGATGTTCGATTTGATAGTTAAGACCACCGCACCAGAAATCGGTCACGGGATGAGCATAGACGTTCCGGGCAGTCATCACCTGGCGGTGCCAGAATTCTAGCTTGCTGTTCTTAGGCAACACAGGCATACCCTTATGATTTGGAGCGAAGACTGATCCCATATACACGCCAGCAAAAATTTTATGGACGAGAATGAAGAGGATCGCTTGCCAAATCGAGAGATGCGAAAACAGCAATGCAAAGTAGCACACATAGTGCAAGCTCAGCAGAACTCGTTCTATTGCAGCATTTTTGACCTTTGGCTGAAGTAGAAATTGCACGGTGTCTATCTGCATCGAAAGCAAAGCCAGCGTGAGCACGGGAAAGAAGAAGTATGCCTGGTATTTCATGAAGCGCAGAAGGATTGGTCCCCGCGAGAGAAGATCTTCTGGCGAGAAGGCAATAATCGGAATGTAGATGTCGGGATCAAGATCAAGCTGATTAGGATGGCTGTGGTGTTGATTATGCCTACCCAGCCACCACTCATTACTGATGCCCACGAGCAAGTTGCCAGTAATGAGGCCCATAACATCGTTTTTCCAGGTAGTACGAAACACCTGTCTATGTCCGGCATCATGACCGATAAGCCCGATTTGCGTCGTCACAAAGGCGAAGAAGACGGCATTGAGAAGTTGGAGCCAAAAAGGCTTCACGAAAAGCAAAACGGCCACGCTCAGTGCCAGCATAGCGAAAAGGAATAGCATCTTCCCTACATAATGGAGTGGCTGCTTCTCTAGAAGCCCTGCTTCTTTGATCTGACGTTTTAACGCAGCATAGTCATTGGTGGGATGTGCTACAGGGGACATCGGTATGGGGTTTCCGTGAGACATACTTGTGTATCCCTTTCAAAAGGATCTAGCGCGAAATTACTCTAGCATTAGTAAGAGCAATTTTATAACGTCCTTGTTTCAAAATTTTCTTTTTATAGTGGTCGGTTGGTACAAAAGTCTCACTGAGGCCTCTACTTTAGTGGTCGGTTGGTACAAAAGTCTCACTACAATCTCTATCTTATACGAAGCTGAAGAGTTATAAGATTGGGTATAAGATAGCGAGAATTTGCGCATCATATACATTCCCCCGAAACAGCAATCCCTCCTTCCCACGAGTGAAAAGTCATTTTTACTTCTTTCGTGCTCTCTTAAATAAAGCGCCCCATTCAGGAATGACGTATCCAACGCCATGTTGTGAGCGGAAGAGGTGTGGGAGTTAGCAGAAAGCCAGGCAGCATATACTCACTGCGAAGCGATCAAACCACACACTATTTGGAGCCACTTGCTATTGCTGCCGGAGGGAATGTGCAGATGACAAACACGACAATGACTGTAAGCGTAGGGGAACGCATTCTGGCAAATCCAGAAGCCTTGAATTTGAGCGATACGACAAAGGTATATCGTTACGAAATAGGCCAGGTCGGCTTACTTTCCAGCGAAGAGGTGACGCACCTGGGTGAGCGCATCGAAAAAGCTAAAACTGTGCAGAAGCCACGTGGTCGCCGTCCGGCACTGCCACCGCTGCCATCACTAAAGGTCGAGCCGGAGAGCGAGGAGCAAAAAGACGCCCAGGCAGCCAAGCAACAACTGATCGAAGCCAATTTGCGCCTGGTCCTGCACCTGGCAAGGAAGTATCGTGGCTTTGGCATGGACCTGATGGACCTGGTACAGGAGGGCAACCTGGGACTGATGCACGCGGTCGAGAAGTTCGATTACAAAAAAGGCTATCGTTTCAGCACATATGCCACGTGGTGGATCAGGCAATACATCACGAGGGCGCTGGCCGAGCAGGCGCACATGATTCGTGTGCCACTCTATAAAGTGGAGGAGATGAAGCGCCTGGGGCGAGTCAGACGACGATTGCAACAACAGGGGATGGAGAGTGAACCCACGATAGAAGAACTGGCGAGCCAGATGGAGGTGAGCGTACACGAGGTGATCGAGATGTTATCGACGCACCAAGAAACGATCAGCCTGGATATGCCAAGGAAAGGAGGTGATGACAATATCTCGCTAAGTGAGTTGCTGGAAGATGACCCATCGTACTCGCCTGAGCGCGTGGTCATCAGCCAGACATTACAGGAGTACGTACAAGATTTATTGAACTGTCTGACCGAGAGAGAGAAATACGTTTTGCAGCTTCGTTATGGCTTGAACGGAGGTGCCGAGCACAGCTTATCGGAAACAGGCCGCAAATTAGGATTAAGCCACGAAGCAGTACGGCAGGTTGAGTTTCGGGCTTTGCGAAAGTTGGATCATCCGAGCCGTAGCAGGATGCTCCAGGATTTTTTGGGGTAAAAATCATTGAGTCACTATGATGACGACGAGGAAGCCGCCGCGTAGTATCACGCTTCCACCACACACGCAACATGAGAGAGCGAAAAGACGATTCCCGCAAGGGAACGATCCTCCTTGCGGGAATCGTTCCCTTGCGGGAATCGTCTTCGTACAGCCTCGTCAATCAATCCAACCTTTTAGACCATCTTCATTACGCGTTGCCGAAGAGCCAGGCAGCCGCAAAGACCAGCGCACCACCGCCCACGACTTGTAACGTAGAGAGCCACCACGAGGTGCCAAAGAAACGATGGCGAATGGCGGCGATGACCACCAGTTCGACCGCGACGACAACGTAGGCGATGAGCAGAGCGAGATGGAGGTCGGAAACAAGAAACGGCAGTGTATGCAAAGAGCCACCGATAAAGGTCATGCCACCAGTAATCAAGCCACGCGTCACCGGACTGCCTCGTCCGGTTAGCTCGCCATCATCCGACAGCGCCTCGGAGAACGCCATGCTGATACCGGCACCGGTCGCGGCAGCCATGCCAACCAGGAAGGCGGCAAATGGAATGTGCGTGAAAAACGCGGAGGCAAATATCGGAGCCAGCGTAGAGACAGAGCCATCCATCAGTCCAGCCAGGCCAGGCTGCACAACACGCAGCAGGAAACGGCGCGAAGCCTCGTCACCGGAAGCCGCCCCTTTTACAGACTCGACAACATTGGTTACGACCGACGATGATTGCTGGCCTTTTGTATGTTCAACGTGCTCATCACGTGTCTGTTGTTGATCCATAGGAGGTGATCCTTTCTCTCCTGATTGTGCTAACACTTTCCTCTTCAGATACGTAGTAAGTATATGCTACGCTTTACACTATTGTCAACATTCCCTAACATAAAAGTATTCCCTTTCTAAATTTGACAAAAACATATAGTGTATAGTAACATTAGGTGAGGCTAAATTAGCATGTGCTAAGAGGGGGTGAAGCGCGCATGATCGAAAATTTATCAGCAGCAGAACAGGAATATCTCAAAACCGTCTATCTCTTGCGACAGGAAACGGGGCAGGTCACGACGCGCCAGCTCGCGGAACAGTTGAGGGTGAAGCCAGCCTCGGTGTCGTCGATGATCAAACATCTGAGCGAAGGCGAAGAGCACGCGTATATCAAACACGCTCCTTATCAGCGCATCGAACTGACGCCGCGAGGGGATGCCATCGCGCTGGAACTGATACGCCATCAACGCCTGCTCGAACTGTTCCTGACCACGACTCTGGATATGCCCTGGGAACTGGTGCGCAACGAAGCCGAACGGCTCGCCCCCATCATTTCCGAAGACCTGGAAGAGCGCATCGATGCCAGGCTGGGCAATCCAACGCGTGATCCTCATGGCGATCCCATTCCACGCCAGGACGGTAGCATCGATACAAGCGACGACGTGCCATTGACAACTCTCGCCGTTGGCATGTGCGCACGCATTGTCCGTGTGCCGGACGAGGACGCTGATCTGCTCAAATACCTTGCGTCCCTGGGCATTGTACCGGGCACCCAGGCGACACTTGAGGCAAAAGCGCCGTATGGCAACATCCTCACGTTGCGCGTGGGCGCTACAACGCAGCCACTGGGCAACGAGGTGGCCGAGCGCATCTTCGTGAGCGAACAGAGTAAGCGCCAGGATGACGCTGCCAGCTAGAAATAAAAATAAACCCAATCAGGCCGAACTGACAAAAAGCAATAGTGACCTACTCCGGCACACGAGCAACGATCACGCTCACGTTATCGCACCCCCCGGCGCGTAGCGACTCCTTCACGAGCAGATCACATGCGTGGCCCGGCTCTACCTCGTAGCTGAGCAAGCGCTCGATTTCGGGATTATGGACCATCTCCCACAGTCCATCGGAGCAGAGCAGCAGACGATCTCCGGCTTGCAGGGTTTCCATAAAGCCATCGATTTCCAGCTCTTCGTCATTGCCCAGGCAACGATACACCTGGTTGCGGTCTGGGTGCGTATAGATGGCATTGGGGGCAATCTCACCAGTCTCCACCAGATGGGCCACCAGCGAATGATCACGCGTAATCTGCTTGAGATGTTGACGAGCGTTGGCGCGATACCTGTATACGCGGCTATCACCGACGTTCACGACGTAGGCATGCACACCGATCACCAGCGCAGCGGTCAGCGTGGTGCCCATATCGTTTTGCTGCTCTTGCGCGGCCTTACAGACCGCCAGATTAGCCCACTGCACGCCACCGGTGAGCATATCGAGCAAGTATTCGTCAGTCAGTTCGTTGCCCATCACGATATTTTGCAGCACAGTATACATCATTGTGTGCATAGCCAGTCGACTCGCCTCCTGGCCGCAATCATGCCCACCCATACCGTCGGCAATCACAAAAAGGCTAAAGGGCATCAACTGATCGTGATAGGTGCACATCCCTTGCAAGAAAACAAGGCTATCCTCATTGGGATCGTGACTGCGTGTCAGTCCACGATGCCAGCCGACACCGATGGTCAAGGGTCGGGGAGCCAGGCGTTGAGGTGCAGTAGGGGCTGGACGCGTCGGAATGTCCGGAATAGACCTGCGCTGAACGGGCGAAAGTTCGACGGAATGACGCGCCCAGGTGGCGGGTTTCGCGGTGGGCCTGGTCGCACGCTCTTTTTGTGGCAAGCGCAACCTGGGTAGGGCAAGTGCCAGGGGTGTATTATTCACGAGCACGTGACCTCTCGGCGCAAATAATAAAGCACAACTTCACGTTAGTACGTCGGCACATTGACGCGCACCCCTTTCCCACCCCGCTCATGAAGAGTTGGGGAAACTATTGCGATCTACAACGCTACGTTCTCCATCCAGTGAAACGGCGTTTCACCCGAAATTTTCTTAAAAGTATAAGCGAACATCCTTGCAAAAGGCTCCTCGTCATATTCGCATCATTGAGAGGAAATTTGTGATTGGATGGAGAAATGTGAGCGAGCAAATATGTAACCAATGGCTGGTATGAGTAATTACGCCAGTTGGAGGTATAGAGATGGTGGGTAGACGGTAGACATAAGACAAATTCTTTATTTTCTTATACTTCTTATACCGGATCTTATAATGCCACTTCGTGAACGTCAAAGGTGCATTAGTACAAGATCGCGCTATTTGATAAAGCAGGCGGGTATAGTTGATAATGGTTTGAAGATAGCTCTTTCAGCTATAAGAAGTTTTCGCCGTAGCAAGCGAGCAGCGCACGGCAGCTATCGGCTGGATACACGGTTTGGGTTGGATTGAGGCTATGCTCACAGCGCGAACCATAAGCCAGGCGATACGTGACCGAGGCTTGCAGCGTCCTATACTCTTCAGGCGTGAAGGATGCGCCACGGGCAGTTTCGTATGCGGAGACGAACGCGCGGGCTTCATCACATGTTGGACGCGCAGGTGCACCCCATTCATTATAGGTAAAGTTCATTGCCGCACTACCAACCATAGCAGGCTCTTTCATACGCGCCAGGCTGTCCCAATCATAGATCACACGAGCCTTGCCAGCAACGTAACGCACGTGTTTCACACTCCAATCGGTATGTCCGAGTACCAGTTCGCCAGCACCACTTGCCAGGGTTTCACTGGCTGGCCTCGCCAGGTCGTCGATCCATTCGGCCCCGGTCGCGGTAGCCGCAAAATCGAAGATCGCATTGTGAGGAACAGACCACAAAACACCTGGTGGCAAGGGATGCTGATCAAAAACAGCAGCTTGTATGCCAGGAATAGCAGAGGGATTGCGCAGGAGGTTGACAAGTTGCACCAACAGGTCGGCAAGTGAGCGACAGATAGCAGGATCGTGTGGCTCACCATACGCCCCTTCGTCAACAAGCTCCTCAACAGTCGCCAGGCCAAGACACAGTGGGAGCGGACCAAGGATAGGACGCGGACACGGATAGCCTTGATCAACAAGATAGCGCTGGACCTGCGAAACGGCACGGAGGAACTCAGCCTCATGAGAAGATGAGTGCGCTTTCACGACGACACGGCGACCATCAGATAGGCACAGACCAAAAACCGCGCCCACACTGGGAGCAAAAAACTCGGTTTTGATCGGGGCACTGCTCAGGTGAGTGCGACAGAAATCATCGATAAAATGAGCGATTTTGGCAGGCTCAGACGTGGCGAAAATTGTTGGTAGCAAGGGGATATCATCCCAACGGCGCTGGTCAGCAGCAATCATAGAGACAAGGTCTAACACGAAACCAGTACTCCTCTCTATCGTTCAGGCTATATGCACACTACGTATACGAGGAAACAGCAAAACAATATGTGGTTGACACGGGCGTGAGGGAGCCCAGGGCAATCGCATCTACATTTTCAAGCGTCTTGCAGAACGTCTTTAGAAAGCCGATCTTTGAACATGAGCTTGTTTCGACATAGATCGTAGAGTCATTTTCAAACCTGAGATGCATTTGCTAAAGATAACTATTCCCCTACTAAAGCATTATTCCAACTAAAGCAGGATTATTCAATACTCCCAGTAGCGATTCCGGCTCTGATGGATGATCACCAACACTCATACCAACACGCTTCATAACACCCTGTGAGCGAAAATTCAGGCGTGCTGTGCAGCCAGTGATGCGATGAAGCTTGAGCGTGTGGAAGCCATACTGTACCAACGTTTCACTGGCCTCGGTGATCAACCCCTGGCCCCAATATGCTCGCGACAGTCCGTAAAAGAGTTCGATTTTAGGTGTGCTATACGCGCCGTGATCAAGTGACAACTCCCCACGGATAAATCCGGGGGCTTCTCAGGAAACGCGGCACCCATCGGTGTACGTTGACTCCTGAAGGCTATGCCCTAGCCCTTCACGCAAGATATTCTTAGCGGCATTGACGTCTCTATCGGCAATATACCCGCAATGAGGACACACATGCGTACGAACACTCAAGGTTTTCTGAACAATCTCACCGCAGTGAT
>DATAYF010000732.1:0-24639 GCA_036272735.1 Ktedonobacteraceae bacterium | reverse complement strand
CTTGCTTCATCCTATTTACTTGTTTTGATGCAAGCGTCTCTGCTATACTGTGGGTACTTGCAGCTTTGTGTAACGGGCGCAGTGCGGGCCATACAGGACTGTGCTGGTAATTTGGAGGTGTCTCTTGCAGCATCCATTTGTTCCTTCTGAGTCTGAGATATCGATGAACGGTGCCAGGGCGCACGTTTCGCTTGACGCCGATATGATCATTAAGAACGCGCCGGACCCGGTCTTCGTCTCCGATCTGGAAGGCAAGATTCTGCTGGCGAACGACGCGGTGTATGAACTGCTGGGCTTCCGTACGGATGAAGTATTGGAGCAGTCATTGTCGCGCTTCATCACGCCAAAGGAGACGCGTGAGTTTACGGTGGCGCTGCGCGAGGTCATCGAACGAGGTGCTACGCGGAACGTGTGGTTGAACCCACGCAGCGCATCGGGCGAGATTATTCCGACGAGCTTGAACGCTTCGGCATTGCGCGACGCGGACGGTAAAGTGATCGGTGCCATTGGTATTTTGCGCGATATGCGTGAACTGAACAAAGCGCGCGCCTATGCCGACAGCCTGATTAAGAACGCGCCGGACCCGGTCTTCGTCTCCGACCTGGAAGGCAAAATTACCCTGGCGAACGATGCGGTGTATGAACTGTTGGGATTTCGCACAGACGAGGTGTTGGAGCAGTCGTTGTCGCGTTTCATCTCGGCGGAAGAGACGCGTGAGTTTACGGCGGCGTTGCGCGAAGTTATCGAACGCGGCATTATTCGCAATACGCGACTCAATCCCCGCAGTGCCTCCGAAGAGGTTATTCCAACGATCTTAAACGTTTCGGCGTTGCGCGACCCCGATGGGCGTGTGACCGGCGCGATTGGTATTTTGCGCGATATGCGTGAGCTGGACAAGGCCAGAGCGTACGCGGATAGCTTGATCAAGAACGCCCCCGATCCGATCTTCGTTTCCGACCTGGAGGGCAAGATTTCACTGGCGAACGACGCGGTGTATGAACTGCTGGGCTTCCGTCCTGATGAGGTGTTGGAGCAGTCATTATCGCGCTTTATCACACCAGAGGAGACGCGTGAGTTCACGGCAGCCCTGGGTGACGTTATCGCGCGTGGCGTGACGCGGAATGCGCGGCTCAACCCTCGTAGTGCCTCCGGTGAGGTCATTCCTACCACGCTCAATGCCTCGGCGTTGCGCGATACCGAGAGTAGCGTAATCGGTGCGATTGGTATTTTGCGCGATATGCGTTCGTATGAGAAAGTACTGAGCGATTTGCAGGAGTCGAAGGCCGAGTTGCAGGAGAAAATTCTCGACCTGGAAAAATTCGAAGAGGTGGTTGTTGGTCGTGAGCTTAAAATGATTGCGCTGGAAAAGGAGATTGAAAATCTCAAGCGCGAGTTGTCATCAAAGTAACGCAAGATAGCCAGGGGGATCCCGATGGACATAGCGCAAATGGACCTCATAGAATCACGATATGCAGAAGTTTCGCAGTCCGACGAAGTGGATTTGGAGCAGCTTAAACAGACGTACGCAGAGCTGTTACAACGGCAATGCGTGCTGGAACAGAGTGTGCGCAAGGGTGAGGAGCGTCGTCGTGCCCTCATTCATATCTTGAGTGATCTCAATCAAGTCAATCGCAAGCTGAATGATCAGCGCAAAGCCATGATTCATATTCTGGCCGACTATGAAAATGATCGCAGTCGTGTCTCCAAGCAGACTGAGCGCCTGGATAATTCGCGTCGCGCTTTGTTGCACATTCTGCAAGACTCGCACCAATCGAACCAGCGCCTGGAAAATAGCCGCAAAGCCATGATCCACATTATGAGCGACTTAAAAGAGACCACGGAAGAGGTGCAACGGCGCGAGCTGGAGTTGCGTGAGAAGCAGGAGCAGTTGGTGCAGGCGGGTAAGCTGGCGACGTTGGGTGAACTAACCACCGGTGTTGCGCATGAATTGAATAATCCATTGAACAACATTGGCTTGTTTGTGGGCAATGCCATTGATTTGATTGAGCTGGGGATGACGGACGCGGAGCCTGAGATTATTCTGCAAGAACTGCGTAGCGCCATGCAGCAGGTGCGCAAAGCAACCGAGATTATTTCCCATTTGCGCATGTTTGGACGAGCCGCTTCCGTGAGTCATGAGCCGGTTGAGTTGTTGCAAATTGTGCAGCGAGCGATTTCGCTTATGCACGAGCAGTTGCGTTTACGTCAGATTGAACTGACGCTTGATTTTCCTGGTGAGGAAGTGATGGTGGTGGGCAATGCTATTCAGCTCGAGCAGGTCTTCATTAATCTTTTGACTAATGCTCGCGACGCGTTGGCAGACGTACAACGCAAGCATATCGGTATCGAGTGTACGCTGCTGGCTGACGCGGTTGAAATGCGGTTTAGCGATACTGGTCAGGGCATACCTGCTGGTTTGGAGCAGCGGATCTTCGATCCATTTTTCACCACGAAAGATGTGGGTTCAGGAACGGGACTTGGCCTGTCGATTACGTATGGCATCATCAAAGAACATCAGGGTGACATTCATGTCGAGAATTTTCCCGGTGAGGGAGCGAGCTTTGTGATCCAGTTGCCGCTAGAACATCCAGAGTAAAGGGCATATTTTGCATGAGTATACCATATGTTTTAATTGTTGATGATGATCCAGCGTTGTTGCAGGCGTTGCCTCACGCGTTGTCTCTGCGCCTGCGAGATGTCCGTGTGGAGACCGTCGATTCGGCTTCCAAAGCGTTGCAGCGTATGTCAGAGCATGATTACGATGCCATTGTCAGCGATATCAAGATGCCAGGTATGGATGGGCTGGCGTTGCTTGCGAACATTCAGCAACTTTGTCCCGAAACTCCCACGCTACTAGTGACCGGGCACGGTGAGCATGATCTGGCGGTGCAAGCACTGCGTGGTGGCGCGTACGACTTTATTCAGAAGCCGATTGATCGAGATTATTTTGTGGCAGCCCTGCGTCGTGCGATCCAGACGCGCCAGATGCGCCGCCAGATTCAAGAGCAGCAACACGCGCTAGAGCTGCATGCCAAATCGCTTGAGGACCTGGTGCAGCAGCGAACTCATGAACTGGTGGAGGCGAATGCCGCCAAAGATGAGTTTTTAAGCATGGCGTCCCACGAGCTAAAGACGCCACTTTCCAGCCTGAAGGCCATGACGCAACTGATGCGTCGTCAGCATGAACGTGCGAACTCGCCTTTGCAGTCGAATTTTCTTAATATGGAGCGCTCGATTCGCCGCATGGAGGTGTTGGTCAACGATCTGCTCGGCACCTCGCTGATGGAGACCGGTATGTTTGCGCTGCACAAGTCACCATGCGACCTGGTGGCGTTGTGCCATCATATTCACGACGAGTACGTGATGGGGGCGAACTTTTCGCTGGCACTCGACTTACCGACAACGCCGGTCGAGGTAGTGGTGGACGTCAATCGGATCAGCCAGGTGGTTATCAACCTGCTCTCGAATGCACGCAAGTATTCGCCAAAAGATGCGCCAATCACGCTCACATTGCAGCAGACCGAGCACGAAGGGATCATCTCGGTGCGCGATCAAGGTGTTGGCATTCCCTCGGATCAATTGCCCCATCTTTTTAATCGTTTCTTCCGTGTGCCGACTGTCGAGGTGCAGACTGGCTCTAGCGTTGGGCTTGGGTTAGGTTTGTACATCGCCCGCAAGATCGTCGAGCGGCACGGGGGACGTATCGAGGTCGAAAGCACGCCCCAGGAGGGAAGCCTCTTCTCGGTCGCGTTACCACTGGCGGTTGCGGTGCCCCAGCCCGAAGAGCAATCGCAAGTGATGTAAGGGTGTGAGCTAGTTCACAGCGCTTGCGCAACTCGACTGTTACCATTATAATGACGAATGCGTTCTTTAAGAAGACACCTACAATGATGTTTATAAAATAGATTGATGCATTAGTGTGTTTTTATGAGGTGAAGACCATGGGAGACATAGCATGTAGGCCTATGTACTCGTCCTTTTTCACCAGGTTTCTCGACAGGGAACATATTTTTTTATCTACTCATTTTAATATATAGAAATTCCTATGTTTTGATGTAATTGAGGTCGTCATATGATAAAAAGAAGTAAAGGGTTGCAAAGATCATTTGCCGCATCGCGGTTGTCGGTGCCATTATTTAGCGCCTTGCTGCTTGTCATGTTGTTTGTGAGTGCCTGCTCCTCCGGTGGCACCAGCACGGCTGCCAAAACCGTGACACCATCCCCCACACCTTTTCCCACACCTACGGTAAGTGTGGCTATGCAGAATCAAGGCCAAACGCAGTTGCAGGTGTTTCAGCAGTGGATCGATCTGATGAAGCAGTATAAAGGGAATGCTGGGACGTATCAAAGACAATATACAAGCGACCAGCAAGCGCTGAAGAATGCGACAACCACGGATACCTATAATCACGCGTTACAGACGCTTAATACCCATGCCAATGCTATCCAGTTGCCCGCCGTCAAGCAGGAAACCCAGAATCTGCAGCAAACATTGCAGCAAGAGGCGGCTGCCTGGGGTCAACAGCACCAATACCACGACGATTACAATGGGAAGACCTACGGCCTGGCCTACGAGTATGACAACGTCAATGGCATTGGTGGACCACTCTGGCTTCAAGGAGATCTCGCGGCCGATAAGACCGTCGCTGATTATCAGCAGACGATTGAAAATTTGCATATGTGGCTGACCGATTTCCAGGCGATGAAGACTGATAGTAGCGATAGTACGCCGTACAGCCAACCGCACCAGGCGGACATGACGTTGCTAAAACACAATGGGTTTATGAGTGGACCGGTGATAGTGGTTTCACTGAACGAGCAAGCGTTGCGCGCGTATGTGAACGGCAAACTGGTCAATTCTTTCCAGGTAACGACCGGCCAGCCGAATCTGCCAACGCCTCCGGGTACCTGGTGGATCGAGGGGAAGCAGCATCCTACGGTCTTTAAGTCGAATGCTCCCAAAAATTCGCCCGAGTGGTATCCGCCGACGCCTATTGCTTATGCCATGCAGTATCATAGCAATGGCTACTTTTTCCATACGGCCGACTGGCGTACACAATTTGGCCCTGGCACGAACTTTCCTCACCAGGACCCGGATGGAGATCCGTTTGCCGGACAGGGTTCGCATGGTTGCATAAATATGTCCACGGCCAATTCACAATGGTTGTATGGCTTTGTTTCAGTCTATACGCACGTGATCATTTATTAATAACAATCTGGTTGTGACAAACCAAAGGGGGCTGGATGCGCTCACTGAGCGCATCCAGCCCCCTTTGGTTTGTTTGAAAATTTATGCCTGTGGCGAAGGCGACGCTGCGATGCCTTTGAAGTAGAGCTTATCAAGCCACTGGATCAGCTCTTTTCTTGGTAACATATTTTGCATTAAGAGTGGCTCGTAGTTACGTGGCGAGAACAGGCGTAAGAAGGCGACGACCATCGCGCTTGTGGGGATACTGTTATCGAATTCACCCGCCGCTTTACCTTCGTCGAGCAGTTGTGAGACATGGTGCGTGAGACTTTGCCAATGCTCACGCATACAACCACTTTTCTCCGCGAATAAGCGCTTGATATCGACACCATTATAAATCGAGGAGATGAGTTGTGTCTGTGTGTTAAACAGACCTGAGTACATATACTCTAAAAGTGCTTCAAGCTTCGCTTTGGCTGTTGGTTGGGGCGCAAGTACAGCATCAATGCCCTGAATAAAGCTTTCCAGGTTTCGGCTGAGAATGGCTGCTACGAGTTCTTCTTTGCCTGGAAAGTGGAGATACACTGTGCCCTTTGCGATGCCAACACGGGTCGCGATTTCTTCCATAGAAGCTTCATAATAGCCCTTTTCTAGAAAAACCTCTTCGGCCGCCTGAAGAATGAGTTTCTCCCGCTCCTGGCGTTGTTTCTCTTTTAAGGATGTATTGGCTTGTGTCTGCATGACTAAACCTCGTTGTTTGAACATGTAATAGTCGATAATTCTGGCTTTAACCTGAATGCATTATTTGACCGACTAGTTTTTGTCTTGACTCTCTAGTCATAATGTTACGATATGGTCATAAGTTTGTCAAGTAGAGGGAGAGAAAGTAATATCAAAGGGGCATGGCAACCCTTGTAGCATGGCTTTCTGAGGAAACATCACAAAGAAATCACAGCGCTTGATGGCGCAATATTTGGAGAGTTATCCGTGTTGTTATAGATAATAAAACACAGAGAAAATGATAGCTGGCGGCATACTTCAGGTATTCACCTGATGACCCTCAGGTGCCTCGCCTTATAACCTAGGAAATTATCGCAAGCAAATTCAGGTCTTTCGCACCGCATAGATCAAGTATTATCACGATGCCCCTATCCCCGCATAATGCTATATTTTTGGTAGAACAAATCGAAGCAAAATTACCCGTCTGCGGCAGCACTGGTTCTGTCGCATGGCGTCTCTCTCTAAATCCTTATTCCGAAAACCAACGCCACTGTCGTGGCTAGCGCTGCGCGCTCAGGTTTTCGGATAGGTAGTAAGGACATTTTTTCATGGATGCATTGCTGTTGTCTCGTTTACAGTTCGCGACAACGATCATCTATCATTTCTTTTTTGTCCCGCTGACGTTGGGGTTATCAGTGCTGATTGCTGTAATGGAAAGCCTTTATGTGAAGACGGGCAATGATGTCTACAAGCGTATGGCCCAGTTTTGGGGGAAGCTGTTCTTGATCAACTTCGCCCTGGGCGTGGTGACTGGCCTCGTACAAGAATTTCAGTTCGGCATGAACTGGTCGGCGTATTCGCGTTTCGTCGGTTCCGTCTTTGGCGCGCCGTTGGCGATTGAGACCCTGGCGGCCTTCTTCATGGAATCGACCTTCCTGGGCGTCTGGGTCTTTGGCTGGGAGCAATTGAATAAGAAACTACACCTGGCAGCCATCTGGCTGGTGGTGCTGGCCTCGTACCTCTCGGCCTTCTGGATCATGGTCGCCAACGCGTTCATGCAGGATCCGACCGGCTACGCTATCCACAATGGTCGCGCCGAGATGACGAACTTCCTGGCGCTACTGACCAACCCTAGCCTGTGGGTGCAGTTCCCGCATGTGGCGGTAGGTGGACTGGTGACGGGTGCCTTCTTCGTCGTTGGCTTTAGCGCGTATCACCTGCTCAGGCGTAAGGGCGATGTCGATTTCTTCCGCCGCTCGGCCCGCATTGGTATGATCGCGGCGTTGATCTCCGGCATCCTGGTCGTTGGTACTGGTCATATTCAGGGTCAATACCTGGTGCGCGAGCAACCTATGAAGATGGCGGCTGCCGAGGCGCTATGGAACTCTGCTGACCCGGCCCCGTTCTCGCTGTTCAAGGTTGCGAATGAGCAGCAGCACAAGGACATTTACGCGGTCGAGGTGCCCGATCTACTGAGCTTCCTGGCATACGATAGCTTCACTGGTAAGGTAGATGGTATCAATCAGTTGCAGGCTCAATACCAGCATCAATACGGCCCTGGTAACTATATTCCGTCCGTGGTGACGATTTATTGGAGCTTCCGTTTGATGGTTGGTGTAGGTTCGCTGCTGGCGCTGTTCGCTGCGGTTGGTCTCTTCCTGATGTGGAAGAAGCCGTTCGAGAAGATGCGCTGGTTCCTGTGGATGCTGGTTGCCGCGACGATTCTACCCTACGTTGGTAACACCGCTGGCTGGTTGATGACGGAGATGGGACGACAGCCCTGGCTGGTCTTCGGTCTGCTCAAGACGGCTGCTGGGGTTTCGCCCGGCGTAACCGTTGGTATGCTGTTGGCGACGCTGATCGGCTTTGTGCTGTTGTATGGTGGCCTGGCCGTGGTGGATGCTTTCCTACTGGTGAAGTTTGGCCTGGGCGAGCCTGATGATGACGAGCATAGCCTTGAGGATGTTCCGGCTGAAGTGGACGGTTCTCTGGCACAAGCCTACTAGGAAGGAGGAGGTACGCGATGAGTCTCAATGTACTCTGGTTTATAGTGATTGCCGTCTTGTTTGCGGGCTTCTTCCTGCTGGAAGGCTTTGACTTTGGCGTTGGCATGCTGATACCGTTTTTGGGCAAGAACGATAGCGAGCGCCGCACGATTATGAATGCTATCGGCCCATTCTGGGATGGCAACGAGGTCTGGTTGATCACGGCGGCTGGCGCGATGTTTGCCGCCTTCCCCAACTGGTATGCCACCCTGCTTAGCGGCTTCTATATCCCGCTGTTCTTGCTGCTGGCGGCGTTGATTGTACGCGGCGCGGGCTTCGAGTTTCGCAGCAAGCGTGATAGCCAACGCTGGCGTAGCTCCTGGGATTGGGCGATTTGTATCAGTAGTGCGCTGCCCGGTTTCCTGTGGGGCGTGACGATTGCGAACTGGTTTGAGGGCTTGCCCATCGATGCGCATATGAACTACGTGGGGACGCTCTGGCACCTGTTCAATCCTGACGCGATCTTGACCGGCCTGGTCTTTACCGCGATGTTCTTGCTGCATGGTGCGGTGTTCCTGTCGCTCAAGACCGATGGCAAGCTGTTGGAGCGCGCATTGACGATGGCACGTCGGCTGTGGGTGCCCACGGTGATTCTTGCCGGTGTGTTTGTGGTGAGCACTGCTGTTTCTACCGGATTGTATCACCACACGGCTGTTGGCCTGGTCTCTTTACTGGCCGCCATCGCGCTTCTGCTGGTTGGCTGGTTTGTGGTACAGCGCCGTAGTGGTTGGGCGTTTGCTATGTCAGCGCTGACAATCCTGACGGCAACGTTGACGATCTGCCTGGGTCTGTTCCCGAACGTGATGATTTCGAGTTTGAACCCGGCATGGAGCCTGAACATTTACAATGCCGCGTCCAACCCCTATGCACTGACGGTGATCAGTTGGATAGCCCTGACGATCATCCCCTTCGTGATTGCTTATCAGGCGTGGAACTATTGGATCTTCCGCCGCCGCGTGAGTAGCCACCATTTGGGACATTACTAAAATCAGGGATGCAAGAGGTGACGCCTCTTGCATCATGCTTTTTCGCTATCGCGGATTGAATATCTATGAATAACATTGGTCGACGCCTTTTACAATATATTCCTCACATTCGTCTCTATATTGCCTTGATGCTAGTGATAGCGCTGCTTTCTGGCCTTTTTATTGTGGCGCAGGCGCAGTATATCGCACAGATTATTAACCAGGTTTTTTTGTTCCGGCAAGGACTCGCTCAGGTGGCGTTTCCGCTGCTGGCATTATTGCTTGTCGTGGTGGGGCGTGCTGTGCTGCCGTGGGGTAATGACGTGGTGACGAACCTGGCGTCCACACGAGCGAAGACGACAATGCGTCAACGCTTGCTCGATCATTTGTATGCCCTGGGCCCCGCGTATACGCAAGGGGAGCGCAGTGGCGAACTGGCGAATACACTGGTGGATGGTGCGGAGGCGCTTGACGCGTACTTTAATCAATTGTTGCCGCAGATACTCGCGACCGCCTGTATCCCCCTAGTAGTGTTGGCACTGGTTCTCTGGCTCGATCCGCTCTCCGGGCTGATCCTGTTGATTACGGCTCCGTTGCTACCGTTTCTGTTGTTCCTGGTGGGCAAACGCGCCGATACATTGACGAAGCGCCAGTGGTCGCAGATGAGCCTGCTCAGCGCGCACTTTCTCGATGTAATGCAAGGTCTGACGACGCTCAAGCTTTTTGGTCGTAGCAAGTTGCAGAGCAAGACGATTGAACGTATGAGTGAGCGCTTCCGCCAGGTGACGATGCGCGTGCTGCGGGTTGCGTTCCTGTCGTCGTTTGTGATGGAGTTCGGCGCGACGATTAGCATCGCGCTGGTGGCCGTCGAGATTGGCATTCGCTTGCTGTACAGTGGTATCCCGTTCTATCAGGCGTTCCTGGTGCTCTTGCTCGCCCCCGAATTTTATGCTCCGTTGCGGGCGATGGGTACTCAATTTCACGCCAGCATGAACAGCACGGCGGTAGCCGAGCGTATGTTTGCCATTCTTGATCAGCCCCTACCGGTGCAGCCGAGCACATCAGACGCACAGCCAGCGCTGCACGAACGTTTGCAGATCGAGCATGTGCACTATACCTACCCGGAGCAGGAGCATCCGGCGCTGGTCGATGTGTCGTTGCAGATTGAACGTGGGCAGAAGGTGGCGCTGGTTGGGCCCAGTGGCGCGGGTAAGAGTACGCTGGCACACCTGTTGCTGCGCTTTATTGAGCCGCAGCAGGGACAGGTGCTCGCTGATGGTGTCACCGCGCTTGCATGCCAGCCTCAAGATTGGCGCAAGCTGGTGGCGTGGGTGCCGCAACGACCGTACCTGTTCAACGCGTCGCTGGCTGAAAATATTCGCCTGGGTAGCCCCGATGCCAGCCTGGAAGCCGTCGTAGAGGCCGCCAAAAATGCGCACCTGCACGAATTTATCCAATCACTTCCGCAGGGCTACGATACGGTGATCGGCGAGCGTGGCGCACGATTGAGTGGCGGTCAGATTCAGCGCTTGTCGCTGGCACGCGCCTTCCTGAAGGACGCGCCACTACTGATACTCGACGAGGCCACGTCGAACCTGGATAATGAGAATGAAGAATTGGTGCTGGCCGCAATGAAGAAGTTGATGGCGGATCGCATGTCGCTGGTGATTGCCCATCGTCTCAACACGGTGATGGATGCCGATCAGATTGTGGTATTGGACGCGGGTCGCGTGATTGGTATGGGGACGCATCAAGAACTGCTACATACATCGCCGCTTTATGGGCAATTAGTTTCAGCGTATAAGCGAGAGGAGTCTGTGCAATGAGAAAGCATACGTTTTTGCGCTTGCTCAAGCTGGCTTATCCTATTAAGGGGCGCATGGCCTTCGCCGCTGTGTTGGGCTTCGCCACGGTGGTATGTGGTGTTGGTTTGCTGGCGGTCTCGGCATATCTCATTTCTGCCGCCGCTCTGCACCCTTCGATAGCTGTGTTGAGCGTCGCGATCATCGGTGTGCGTTTCTTTGGCCTGTCGCGTGGTATTTTTCGCTACTTCGAGCGGTTGGTATCGCATAACGCAACGTTTCGCCTGCTCTCGCGTTTGCGCGTCTGGTTGTACGAGGCGCTGGAACCGCTGGCTCCTGCACGTTTGACGCAGGTTGTGCGTGGTGGTGGGGCTGGATATCGTAGCGGTGACTTGCTCAGTCGCATCGTTTCGGATATCGATACCTTGCAGAATATGTACCTGCGTGTGCTGGCTCCGCCTGTGGTGGCAGTGCTGGTGGCGCTTGGTATGTGGTGGCTGCTGGGTGCGTATGCGCCCTTGCTCGCGCTCACCTTCCTGGTGTTGTTCCTACTCACTGCCGCTGGTTTGCCGCTGCTGGCGTTGGTGCTGAATAACACGACCGGTCAGCGCCTGGTGCGCGTCAAGGCGGAGATGAACGCGCAGGTGGTGGATAGTGTTCAGGGTATGGCTGATAGCGTGGCCTTTGGTGCCGAGCGTGTGCAGTCAACGCGCATTCAGGATCTGAACGCGGAACTTACGCGCTTGCAGATGCGCCTGGCGCGCATGGGGGGCGTGCAGAATGCGCTGACCAGCTTCTTCACGAATATCACAGCCTGGTTGCTGCTGGTGCTGGCTATTCCGCTGGTGCGCAGTGGACAGTTGAATGGAGTCTACCTGGCGCTACTGGTGCTGGCGGCGCTTTCCAGCTTTGAGGCGGTGTCGTCTCTGCCTGCCGCTTTCCAGCAGCTTGGTGCAACGCTTGAGGCGGCGCGCCGTCTCTTTGAAATCGTGGATGCACAGCCGTTGGTGAAGGACCAGGCGAATCCTGCGCTTCTCCCTGAGTGCTATGATCTGCAAGTGCAGCACGTGTCGTTCCGCTACCAGCCCGACGAGCCATTGGTGTTGCGTGACCTGACGTTTGAGGTTCCACAGGGCCGTTGTATCGCGCTGGTTGGTGCGAGTGGCGCGGGCAAGTCGACGATTGCCAACCTGTTGTTGCGCTTCTGGGAGTATCAGGATGGGCATATTCTGCTCGCCGGTCGTGAGTTGCGCGACTATCGCCAGGACGATGTGCATAAGCTGATGAGCGTCGTCAGCCAGGATACGCACTTATTCAATACCAGTATTCGCGAGAATATTCGCATTGCCCGGTCCGAGGCCAGCGATGAGGAGGTTGAGCACGCGGCCCAACTGGCGCAGATCCACACTTTCATCCAGGGCTTGCCCCACGGCTACGCAACCTCGGTGGGTGAGCAGGGGCTACTGCTGAGCGGTGGTGAGCGGCAGCGTATCGCTATCGCGCGGGCAATCTTGCAGAATGCACCTATCCTCATCCTGGACGAAGCCACGGCCAACCTCGACGCATTGACCGAGCGCGAGGTGATGCGCAGCCTGCATACGCTGATGCAGGACCGTACCACGATCATGATTACGCATCACCTGGTGGATATGGACAAGGTTGACGAGATTTTTATGTTGCAAGCTGGGCAGATCGTGGAGCACGGCGCGCACTATGAATTGGTACAGATGGAGGGACAGTACTGGAAGTTGTGGGATAGGCAACGCCGCGTGCTGGCTTAGCTGGTATAACGCCTTTTAACGCATCCATTTCACCATCGTCAGCGTACTAGACATAGTGAAGTAGGCATCAGGGAGGCGGAATAAAGGATATTCTGCCTCTGTTTTTATGCAGTATGGCTATTGTGCAAAAGTGATACCGCATTCATATGTAGAAGGAAGCAAATAAGGAGACGAAAAATCATGGCGTTAAAAGCTGAGAGACAGGCTGAAGTTATCTGGGAGGGGACGTTAGCCAGGGGTAAAGGTGTGCTGAATGGGCGCAGTGGTGCGCTGAGTAATTTGCCATTAACCTGGGCTTCGCGTGTGGAGCGTTCAGACGGTCGTACCAGCCCTGAAGAGCTGATTGCGGCCGCGCATGCTGGCTGCTATGCGATGGCGTTCTCCAACACGTTAGAGCAAAACGGCACGCCGCCCGAACGTTTGCAGGTCACTGCGACGTGCACGATAGAAGAGGTCGCTGGTGCGCCGAAGATTACGACGATTGCGTTGAACGCGGTTGGTCGTGTGCCTGGTCTGGATAATGCTGGCTTCGCGTTAGTGGCGAAGCAGGCTGAGCAGGGCTGCCCTGTCTCCAACGCTTTGCGCAACAACGTGGCTATTCAAGTCAACGCCAGCCTGGAGCAGTAGGGTATAAATTAGAGCAGAAAAAAAGTGGCTGAAGGTGCCCGATAGGTACTTTCAGCCACTTTTTTCTTGTGCTGAGACATTTTTGCGACATATATGTGATATGGTTTTGACATCGTCACTTTATACTTAGCAGCATAACAATGTTCTTATTCCGAACACCAACGCCACTGTCGTGGCTAGCGCTGCGCGCTCAGGTGTTTGGATCAGTAGTATGTATTGATCATAAAAGCGTGAAAGGAATCTTCTCTCTATGGCTGATGATCTTTTGACAATGTCGCGCTCGGATACCTCAGCGGTTCGCTCTGGTGAGATCGTGCTCGGTACTCATAATCTTTCTAAACGCTATGGGCAGCGTCTCGCGGTGAATGCGCTCAACCTTGAAGTGCATCGCGGCGAAATCTTTGGTTTCCTTGGTCCCAATGGTGCGGGCAAAACGACGACTATTCGTATGCTCTTTGGTCTTATCACTCCTACCGCCGGTGGCATCGACATCCTTGGTCACGATATGGCGACCCAACGCGCGCGTATCCTGCCGCGTGTTGGCGCGTTGATCGAGACGCCTGCGCTCTACCTGTATATGTCGGGGCGCAATAACCTGCGTGCGGTCGGCTCGGTACTTGGTGGCGTTTCGGAGCAGCGTATCGATGCCGTACTCGACCTTGTGAGCCTGCGCAACCGTGCGAAGGACCGTGTACGCACCTACTCGCTCGGTATGAAGCAGCGCCTGGGTGTGGCGATTGCGCTGTTGCAAGACCCCGACCTGCTCATTCTCGACGAGCCTGCCAATGGTCTCGATCCGGCGGGTATTGTGGAGATGCGCGACCTGATGCATCGCCTCTCGGCTGAAGGCAAGACGGTGTTGATCTCCAGTCACATGCTGACCGAGGTGCAGCAGATCTGTACTCGCGTGGCGATTATCAATCAGGGCAAGCTGGTGACTGAAACCTCGGTCGAGGCTTTGCTGCGTGGACAGGGACAATACACGGTGCATGTCGAGCGGGCCAGGGAGGCTTTGCATCTCGTGCAGCAGCAGCCATGGGGTAAAGAGGCGCAGCTCGATACGCATGGTAATCTGGTCACGCTGGCTCCCAATGGTCTTGGACGCGCGCTGAACCTTTTTTTGATGCAGGCCGGTTTCGTGCCCGATAGCCTGTCACAGACCACGCAAGACCTTGAACAGGTCTTCTTACAGTTGACCGATTCGCATGCAGGAGATGTCCAATGAGTACGATAGCGACCCCTTCTACTTCCATGACAGCTACGCAGGTGCGGGCTGGTCATCCGAGCTTCTTCGGTATGGTGCGTGGCGAACTGCTTAAAATTTCGCGCATGTGGCTGACCTGGATCATGGGCGTGCTGCTGCTGGGCACGATGGTACTGCCCTACCTGTTTACGCTCAATTCCGCAGACTCGAAGGCGAGCTTGCTTAATAATCCGTTGCATTTTCTCTACAATGAGACGCAGGTGAACCTGTCTGTATTCCGGGTCTTCGTCGGCTTTTTCCTGATAATATTGACTGCGTATGTAATTGGCCAAGAGTTTCAGTATGGCACTATTCGTATCCTGTTGGCGCGTGGACTTGGACGCATCCAGTTGTTGCTCGCGAAGGTCGTGGCGATTGTGGTGATCGCGTTGATCCTGTTCGTGATTGCGGTGGCAGTGCATGCTATTCTCATCACCAGCCTGATCGCGTTTTTAGCAGGTAATCTCCACGCATTCAATGCGATTACCTCGGCTTTCTGGACCAATACGTGGCTCTATGTCCTGACCGTACTCATTAGCATGGGAGTGACGATCTTGATGGCGACAGCGGCGAGTGTACTTGGTCGGTCGTTGGCCTTTGGAATGAGCGTGGGCGTGGCCTGGTTTGCTGTGGATAATATCGGCAGTCAGTTTATGATCTTGTTCTACAGCTTCACGAAAAGCAAATTCTGGATGGATATCACCGCCTACTTCCTGGGACCCAATCTAAATACCATGCCAGCGCAGGTGTTACCCGCCAGTCTGCAGGCGAAGTCGATTGGTATCGTCCCGCTGGTAAATGTTGATGGGCCGCATACGCTGTGGGTCGCGCTGGTTTACGCGGTGATTTTCGCGGTCGCGGCGCTTGTGCTGATCTGGAAACGCGACGTGCAAGAATAGCGCCGTTTGTGAAAACCTTTGGCCTGTTGCCTCGTATTGTTTTATAGAATGACATGTGTGCGTCAGGTATCGAAGGGGATGAAGCGATGAAGAATATGCAGCCTGCGGCAAAGAAGACCCTGGGCTGGGCTTATGGCATTGTGGCGGTGTTTACCGCGACTTACTTGATTGGGGGCCTGCTTTTAGAAAAAGCTAATAAGAAGTGGGAAGCCATACGCTAAGGGGCAGCTACTGCTGTTATAAGTTGCTTGCTGTTCACAATGCATAAAGGATTATTAATGGTTTCGCGAAACCATTAATAATCCTTTATGCATTAGTAGTGATTGAAAGGCTGAGACTCCCTGCGGCGAAAAGCCGAGGGGTGCTCCCGTCGTTCCAACGCTTTCTCATCTTGCGAGAGGCTCTTGTCGGAGACCGAGAGCATTGCAAGCCGACCAACTCGAACGGGAGAGGACAGGACCGTGAGGAGCGCCAGAAAGCCTCCCCAGCCGGCTGGTTGATTACTCTTCGTTGCGACGTGCGCCCGCCTTCAGGCGACACCAACGAAGAGAAGAGAGAGGTTCTCCTGCCATGCGTCTTTTCACCGTATGGACTTAGGGAGCCTTGTTAGAACAAAGGTACCATACAGGACTCTTCCTGTCAAGGGGTTTCTCCGCCTGCCGGCGGCGCGGCTTCCATCCCCCTGCATGCATGCAGGGGCCTTCCGACGCGAATGGTAAGGGAGAGGAAATGCGTGAAAGTACCGCCCATTTCTGAAATGAGTACCTGCTGGCAGGTTGTTCGCTACTGTCTGGTGGGGGGAGTCAACACGATCATCGATGTGGCGATCCTCAATACCCTACTCTGGCGCTTTCCCACGCACCACGCCCAGCTCCTGGTGGTCGAGAACTCCGTGGCGTATGCCAGCGGCGCGGTAAGTAGTTTTTTCTTGAACAAGTACTGGACGTTTCGGCGCAAGCAGCGACCAACACGTCGAGAAGTGGGCAGCTTTCTCCTCAGCGTGGCGCTCGAAATACTTTCGAGCAATGGTCTCCTGTGGCTCGCAGGGATGGTTTTGTCTCCCTTCATGGCCAATATTACCTTGTGGGGCAATGCCTCAAAACTGCTGGCAGTGGCCACGAACGCGGTGCTCTCATATCTCATCATGCGCTTCTGGATCTTTGCCAGTGGAACGCAGGATCGCGCCGCCACAGCCAGGAACTTCTCCCCCCGACAATCGAAGGATCGGAAGCCACTGAATATGCGCGAGCGGAACGTTTCTTGAAGATAGGAACATCTGTCAATCCCAGGGCTCTGCGGGAGAAATTAGCAGAGGTCTCTGGGCGGGCGAGCGATCGACGACACCGTCATCTTGCTTGAGAATGACCCGTAGAATGCTCCCTATTTCTCCCGCCGAATCCTGGGATTGACAATATTGGAAAAGAGGAGATTTCTGATGAGAGCCTACTCGCAAGATTTGCGGGAACGAGTCCTGCGAGCCGTGGATCTACAGCGGGGTGCTCAAAGGTTGGCCACATGTACCTCTTCCTTTGAAAGCTCATCCTGTGTCGATGTGGCATCGGGCTCCCCATGTGTTAGGAGCTTCATCCGCGAGGCAACTGTGTGCGTGGGAGAATCAGATCATCCTCCAAAGCCATCGCGACCACCTGAGCGCAATCGGCGACGCCCAGACGCATCCGTGATCTCTTTGTTGTGCTCATCCTGCACCGGCCGCGTAGAAGACAAGAGGCAGCACGATCAAGCGCTTTGACCCTCCCGCTGTTCTTCCGAGACCACAAGAAGAGAACGTCTTCGCTTCTCCTTGACTTTTTTTTGAGCAACGCGCATAATACACATAGAGGTACGTAGTATGCGCATAGATCGAGGAACAATGCTCATGGCTCGCTTGAATATTACCATTCCAGACGTCCTCTATGCTCGCCTGGAACAACTTCGTGACCGGATCAACCTCTCAAAAGTCTGTGCAACGGCTTTAGAAAAGGAAGTTACTATGCTCGAAGGACAACCTCCCATCACCGATCCTCGCATCGCTCGCCTCCTCCAGCGGCTCCAGGGGACTCGTGAGCGCTGGTATCAGCATGGCTACGAGGATGGTATCCAATGGGCCGTGGACCTCGCTACCCGTGACGAATTGCACAGCGTGGCGACCTATCTGGCGGACCTTGACGGGCGGCAGCTTGCCGAATTCTTCCATCTGCGGGGCGCGACGCGCCCTGCCCCACCAGCATTACCGTCACCTCTGCCCGGCGGGCAGGTGCCCATACAGTTCCCAGATCACCCACTCTCGCCGTTCCCTGAGCAGTTGCGCGTGCCGCCGATGCCACCAGGCGCTCAAGGCGTTTTTCCTCATCATCAGCGCTCGGCTATCCCACTCCCGGCTATCCCACTCTCCTCGGGCCTCCCCACTTCCTTTCACCCGGCTGAACGTCTCCAGTCCTGGCAGGACCAGGATCGTGAAGGGAGCGCGGAGGGGCCGCCAGACGAAGCAGCGCGCGTCGAGGTCGATGAGAGCGCCTACCTGGAAGGCTGGCGTGACGCCGTCAAGGGCATCTGGCGGACGATCTCGCCTGCACTTTCTTGAGAGGCCATGTTCGCTGAAGGTACCCCACTCCCATTCTTGCTTTTCTGGGGTGGAGTGGGGCACCTTCAGCCAGAGCAGCGAGGCGGCAGCCGTGATCTCTTTGCATGCGCATTGGTCTGAGCAGACGATGTCTGCACGCGAACCGTATGGCCTAACAAGCCCAACTCTTCCAAAGGAGCTACGATGAAAAGTATCAGGAGTGTCTTTCGCAGGCGGGGCCGGACGATTCTGATCGTCACCCTGCTGGGCGTGAGCTTGATGGTTGTGGCTGCCATGACCAGTTTGAGTACCAATTCCCAACAAGAACTGGCCGCGATCCATAAGCTTATCGGCACCACGATCACCATTGCCTACGCCGATAGTCAGTCTGGCTCCACCGGCCCTTCCTATGCCGACAATCAGTCTGGCAGTGGCTCGCAGCCGGCGAAGCCTGGCAATGGCACGCCCCCGCCGTCCTTCTTCTCTCCCACTCCTATCCCAGACAATGTGGTCATGCAGGTCAGGCACGTCCTGGGAGTGATCAGCACGCAGGTGAGCCTGCAGCGCCCGGACCAGGATGGAGACTTACAGGGAGGAACAATCACCAGCCCCAATGGGCAGACTATCAACGCTCCCTTACTGGTCAATGGCATCGATCCTGCTTCCGCCACGTTTACTATTGCGGGAGAAACTAATCCCACACTGATGGCCGGGCGTAGTTTCCGCCCCGGCGATGCCAATGCCGACGTCGCCATGATGAGCCAGGATGCAGCCCAGATCAACCATCTGAGCGTTGGTTCCACCTTCACCTTGAAAGGCACCACCTTCACGCTTATCGGACTGTACACGGCCTCAAACCGGCCTGGGAATGGCTCTCTGGTCATGCCGGTGGCCGTGATGGAGAAGCTCTTCCAGACGCATGGCGTGGACTCCCTTGCTGTGACCGCGACCAGCTACGAGCAGGTCGAAGCCGTGGCAGCCAGGTTGCGCGCGCTGCTTGGCCCGAAGTACGATGTCACCACCCAGACGAACCATTATAGCGCTGTCTTCAGCGCGCTCCAGACCGCGCAACAGAGCATCGAGATCGCCCGCATCGTCTCGCTGGTGATCGCGGCCATCGTGACCATCTTCGCGGTGCTCCAACTGGTGCGCGAACGGACTGCCGAGATTGCCATCAACAAAGCCATTGGCTCTTCTCACCTGCAAGTCCTCCGTCAATTCTGGACGGAAATCGTGATATTAAGTGCCACAGCGGCGGCGCTGGCGGTCTTGCTGCTCGTCACCCTGGGGCCTTTCGTTGCCCAGCGCTTCGATGTTGACCCGGCGTCGCTGGTCAAGTCCAGCACGAGTTCGACGGGTCCTCACTCGGTTGGGGTCGGCGGTCAAAGCGAAATATTGTCGGCGCGCGCACTCACTTCGGCGCCCAATCCGCTCAACAATGTCCACCTGGCCGCGCCCACTCTCAATCCCCAAACCCTGCTGATCATTGTCGGCGTGGGCATGGGGCTGGCGCTGCTGACAAGCCTGATCCCGACCTGGTCCGTTTCCACCATCAAGCCCGCCCAGGTCTTGAGAACGGTCTGAGCAAGGGACCGGGAAGCTTTGTATTCTAAAGGAAAGAGACACGTATGGAGTCACTATTCTATGGCATGAAGAATGTGCTGGGCAATCCGCTGCGCTTCCTCGTGATTGTGTGCCTGCTGGGCGCCAGTTTGATGTTCGTGGCAGCGCTGGCTAGCCTGAATGAGAGCGTCCAGCAGCAGCTCGCGAACGCGCATCAACAGATCGGGACAGGCATCACGATCACTTACGCGGTGAACGACAGCCATGGGACAGGGCAGGCAGGGACGCTTCTTCCCAACAGCGCCGTGACCACCGCGCAGCGAGTGCCGGGTGTGAGCAGTGTCGAGGGACACTTGACCCGCGCGATTACAGATGGCACGCTCAAGGGCATTCCCCTTGAAGCTCCCAATGGGAAATCAGTTGCTCCTCCGCCCACGGCCAACGGCATTGCAGCGGGCACGGCCCATTTTACCCTGGCGGGAGGAGCCACGCCCATCCTGGCGTCAGGCAGGAGCTTTCAGGCGAGCGACGCCAACGCGTCTGTCGCCATGATGAGCCAGGCGCTGGCCAGGGCCAATCATCTGACCGTTGGCTCGACCTTTCCCCTGAAAGGGCAGACCTTCACCTTGATTGGTCTCTATACCACCGGCCAGACCTTTGCCGATGATTCGCTGATTGTGCCCCTGGCGACCATGCAGCGTGTTTTCGGGGCCAATGGTGTGGATTCAATGACAGCTTACGCGCAGAGCTATGAACAGATCGACGCGGTAGCAGCAGGACTGCGCGCCTCCCTGGGCAAAGCCTATGATGTCGTGCCCGATGCCACGGACTATACCACCACCCTCAATGCACTCACTAGCGTGCAAAACAGTATCAGACTGGCACTGCTGATCGCGGTTCTGACTGCTGCCCTGGTGATTATCTTGACCGTCATGCTCATGGTGCGCGAACAAACACAAGAGATCGGCACGCTCAAAGCCATTGGCGCGTCGCACTGGCAGGTGATTCGCCAATTCTGGGGCGAAGTCCTGGCTCTCTCCCTGGCCGCTGCCCTCCTGGCGGTGATCCTGCTCGCGACGTTGGGTCCGGCGATCTCACAGGCGTTCACTGTTCCCACCACTACCAACACCACGCCGGGCGGATTTGCCTTTTCTTCCCCGGCGACGAATCTCACTGTGCACCTGTCCCCGGCGACGCTGAACGCCGGAACCCTGCTGATGATCGTGGGACTGGGCGCGGGACTGGCTCTGCTGACGAGCGTCATTCCAGCCTGGTATGTGGCGCGCATCAAGCCGGCTGAGGTGCTGCGCAGAGGATAAGAGAGGAAAAAAGATGGATGTAGATCTCAACCCTGTAGACGAGAGAGAAGACGATGAACTGGAAGTCATCCCAGAGCAGGCCGAGCCGGTACCGGTGCAGGAAGGCAGGCCAGTCACGATTGTGGCCGAGGGATTACGCAAGCACTTCACCTACAAAGGCGGGCTGGTGAAAGCCGTCGATGGGGTAGACTTTACCTTCACTGAACACCAGTTTATTACCATCGTTGGTCCAAGCGGCTCGGGAAAATCTACCCTGCTCTATCTGTTGAGCGGGCTGGACCGGCCAACAAGCGGAACGCTGCATGTCGATGGAGTGGATGTTGCCGGCCTCTCAGACTGGCAGGAACATCACTTCAGGCGTGGCAAGCTGGGCTTTGTCTTTCAGTCGTACTACTTGCTCCCCAGGCTGACTGCACTTGAGAACGTCATGTTGCCGATGCGACTGGCAGGCAGGACGTCGCGAGTGCAGATGCGCCAGCGGGCAAGTGAGCTGCTGCTGGAGGTTGGGATCAGCAAAGACTGGCATCACCACAAACCCGGGAAGTTGTCGGGTGGGCAGCAACAGCGTGTGGCCATCGCACGGGCACTAGCTAATGACCCCAAGGTGATCCTGGCTGACGAGCCGACCGGCAATCTGGATCTGCGCACGAGCCACAAAATCATCGAATTGCTCAAACGGCTGGCTGACCAGGGCAGGACCGTGATTGTGGTGACGCATGATCGCAGCGTTACCAGGATTGCGGATGTGCGCCTGGAGATGGTGGATGGGAAACTACAACCCATGCCGAAGTACGTTGGCCCGGCTGAGACCACGAAAAAGGGCTCGACGAAAAAATCCTGGGAAGAGCAAGCGGTGACGGTGGTTGCTCAAGGAGTGAGCAAACACTTCAAGGGCCACCGCCGGAGGATCATCAAGGCAGTGGATGAGGCCAGCTTTACCTTTCGCGAACAGCAATTTATTACCATCACTGGTCCCAGTGGTTCGGGAAAATCCACCTTGCTCTATCTGCTCAGTGGCCTGGATAAAGCCACCAGCGGAGCAGTGCAGGTTGATGGCATCGATGTGAGACACCTCTCAGGACACAAGGAGAATCGCTTCAGAAGATCGAAGGTGGGCTTTGTGTTTCAATCGTTCTACCTGCTGCCGAGTCTTACGGTCCTGGAGAATGTCATGTTACCAATGCAACGAGCTGGCAGGCGCTCCCAGGAAGAGATGCGCGAGCGAGCACGCACGCTACTGTTCCAGGTGGAGATCAACGAAAACTGGCACAACTACATGCCGAGCAGGCTCTCAGGTGGACAGCAGCAGCGCGTAGCCATAGCCCGCGCGCTGGCCAATGATCCCAAGGTGATCCTGGCCGATGAGCCGACCGGCAATCTGGATTCGGTGAATAGTCGACGCATTATTGCATTGTTGCGAACGCTGGCCGACCAGGGCAAAACCGTGATTGTGGTGACGCACGATCGCAGTATTGCCAGGGATGCCGATGTACGCCTGGACATGGCAGATGGCAGGATCAGAAATACAGAGGCTCCCATTCCTGCTCCAATCCGTGTGTCCACGCCTGTGCGCAAAAAGAGAGGAAAAAAGAAATAAGGTGGTCTCCAGCAGAACCGACTGCTAGAGGAGCCAGTGGAACGGTACCGCTCAGTGGCAGCGTGCGGACATCCGTTCCGTGCAGTTGCCCGGTGTGATGCTCTTCCTCGCGCACCGTGAGGACTGCCGGGCAACAGAAGTAAAAGGAGAACAAAGTGATGGCTGAGACATCTACAACACGTCCTCAGGCTGAGCCTGAGCATCCGAGAGAACCACGAGAATCGCAGCGCTTTCCTGTACTCTGGCAGCGCCTCGCGCTAGGAGGGATCCTGCTCCTGGCTGTCCTCATGGACTTCTACAAGCTGGGGCAGGACGGCTTCGATACGTATTATCCACCCGCTGTGCGCAGTATGATGGACAATTGGCATAATTTCTTTTTTGCTGCCTACGATCCCGGGAGCTTCACCGCGCTAGATAAGCCTCCGGTGGGCTTCTGGTTGCAGGTCTTGAGTGCCAAAATCTTCGGTTTTAATGCGGTCAGCGTGCTGCTGCCCCAGGCACTCTGTGGGGTGCTCTCCGTGCTCCTGCTCTATTCCCTGGTGCGGCGCCACTTCGGCGTGGTGGCTGGCTTGATTGCAGCGCTGGCCCTGGCGATCAGTCCGATCAGCGTGGTGACCAATCGCAACGTCACCATCGATAGCACGCTGGCGCTGTGCCTGCTCGTCGGAGCCTGGGCAGTCCTGCGCGCAGCGGAGACCGGGCGGCTGCGCTGGCTGCTGCTCACGGCGGTGATCGTGGGCCTCGGCTTCAATATCAAGATGATGGAGGCGTACCTGGTGGTGCCTGCCTTCGGCTTGCTCTACCTGCTGGCTGCGCCTATCAGTATCAAGAAGCGTGTGATTCACCTGGCCCTGGCCCTGCTCGTGCTGCTGGTCGTCTCGCTCTCCTGGGTGACTGCGGTGGACCTGACCCCAACGTCGCAGCGGCCCTACATTGGCAATACCCAGGACGATTCGGAACTCAGCCTGGCCCTGGGCGGCAATGGCCTTCAGCGCCTGCTGACAGGGGGGGCACCCGCCCCCATCGGAAGCACAGGGGGACCAACAAATCCGCCAGGGAAACAACCCGCAGGAGGGTCGGTACAGATACCTAGTGGGCCCACCGCAGGGAATCAGGGCCCCTTGCGCCTCTTCACGGTGGAACCACTGGCAGGACAGACCGGCTGGCTGTTGCCGCTGGCGCTCCTGGGCATGATCGCGCTCGTCTGGCAGGGGCGTCCTCGCCCACGAGAAGATCGAAGAGTGCATGCGCTGATCCTCTGGGGAATGTGGCTGCTTACCATGGGCATCTTCTTCAGCGTTGCGGGGTTCTTTCACGAGTACTACCTGACGGTGATGGCCCCAGCTATCGCCGCCTTCTGCGGGATCGGCCTGGTCGTGATGTGGCAGGATTATCGTCGTGAGGGCTGGCGCGGTTGGCTGCTGCCAGTTTCCCTGCTCCTCACCGCTGTTGAGCAGATCGTCATTCTCACCAACTATCCCACGTGGGGACGGTGGATGATCCCTCTGCTCACCATTCCGTGCCTGCTGGCCGCAGGCATGCTCATCAGCGCTCGCCTCCCCGTACGTCTGCCTGGCAAGGAGCAAGTCGCCCGCTTCCTCCTGCCGGCCCTGGCCGTCGGGCTGGTCGCCCTGGCGCTTGCCCCAACGGTGTGGGCAGCTATCCCCATTCTCCAGGGGATCGAATCAGATATCCCTCTGGCCGGTCCGGCGCAGGCGGGTGGCCCCCCTGCCTTCGCGAGCACTGGTACACAGGTCACCGCCGATCCAGCGCTCGTTCAGTACCTGGAGGAGCATCAGGGCCACACACACGTGCTGGTCGTCACCGACGCCATCAATATTGATGGCCTTATTCTCGCCACGAACAAGCCGGTGATACCTCTGAGCGGGTTTTCGACCTATCCGCTGACAGCCAGCAAAGCAGCATCCCTGGTTGCCAGCGGGACGGTGCGCTTCTTCTTGCTGAATGGAGGTGGGGAGGTACCTGGTGGCAGACTCAGATCCGTTATGTCCTGGGTTCAGCAGCATTGCGCGACCGTGCCGCCGAGCCTATGGCAATCTTCCCCGTCCAGTGCTCAAACTGGCGGTGGTGCTCTTCCGGGTTTCAGCCCCCAGTTGTACGATTGTGCCACATCGCACGTCACGCCGCATCGATGATCCACGAGCATCTGGGTACTGTGGGCCACAAGGTCCACAGTACCCGGCGCGAGCAAAGGCGCGGGCCACAGCCCCACCGATGGGGCCGCCCGCGCCGTAGATCACCGCAACCTTGTTCTCCAGTAACATGCTTCTCTTCTCCTTGAAAGCACTTTTTCTCACAAATTCGCCTCA
>DATAYF010000731.1:0-9704 GCA_036272735.1 Ktedonobacteraceae bacterium | reverse complement strand
ATGGTAAAAGCGACCAGTTTAATGTTGGGATTTACAGTTAAGGTTGCTTAATCGGCAACCTTTTTTATTTGTGAGGGAATGAGCGTTCCGTCTTTAGGTGTGTATGTAAGGAAAGAGAAGGCGTGATTGTGAGCGGTTAACCTCTGTCATCTGCACGAAGCCGCGCTCCACCTGGCCGATCAGATACGCCCGCGCCCCATGTAGAGACACTTCGCCAGTCGCCATCGAACGCGTGCCCAGTTTGTCTTTTAAACGCTGAATGCTATAGGCGTTGCGCGTACCGTCGTCCAGCGTGCGGGGAACAAGAAAGAGCCCCAGGCCACGTGTCCCGGCGGGCGCACCCTCGGGACGAGCCAGCGTCAAAATATAGTCGGCGGACACATTCGAGCAAAACCACTTATCACCCCATAACGCCCATTCTGGCTGAAGTTCCTGCTTCTCACCGCTTGATTGCACATCAACGCACCTGGCAGTTGTCGTCGTCAGCCCAACATCAGACCCACCCTGCTTCTCGGTCAGAAACATGGCCCCCTGCTTGAGTTCATCCAACGTCAACGCGGTTAACCCCGGCAAGAAGCGGCGCTGCAAGGCTTCGCTGCCATAGCGCTCAAGCACTCGCGCCAGCGCATCCGTCATTGAGACCGGGCAAAAAACGCCCGCCTCAGCCTGCATGCCAAGATAGCCCAGTGCAAACTTGACCGATTGCGGCACGCGCCCAGGCCAGTCCAGCGCGTCCTCGCGATGTGTGCAGGCAGCAATCGCGAAATCCTGATAGCAGATACGCTCTAGCTCGTGGTAGGCGGGATGAAACACCACCTCATCCACGCGCTGCCCCCGCTTATCGAACTGCACCAATACAGGCCTCTCGCGATTAGCAGTCACCGCCAGGTCATCCATACGCTCCGACGCAACCGCTCCCATCGCGCTAAGCAGCCCTTGCGCACGTTCATAATCCTCGCCAGAGAGGGCACGCCGCAACACAAATGCAAGGTCAGCATCACACATATAGAAGTTGATGCCCCGCGTATCAGGCATGAGGCCAGTCGACATTGACATAAAGTATTCCCTTCCCTGAAAAATTTTAACAGGACAGAACAGGAACAATGCATTTCATGCATTGTTCCTGTTCTGTCCTGTTAATTACCCGTGCTTACGCACATCCATCACATCACTACCAACCGCCGCAGCTAATTGCGGACCATCCGGAGCCACACTCGCCTTTGGCAAACTGCTCTGCATCGCTGGAATGGGACTAGCAGTACACACATTGGCAGGTTGATTATTGGTCGAGGCGCAGATGGCCGCCGTGAGATAATTCGCTGTCCCCAGCATGCCACGCGAGATATCATTATTGGGATCCTTGATCTGGCTAACGATCTGCTGATAATTCTTACCTTTTAGCAATGTAAAATCATAGTAAGCACCACTAGAGACTTGTTGATTAGCGATATCGATAAAAGGGATACCATCAGCATTTTGCGGCGTAACATAGGGCGGTGCGTCATATTTGTTAAACAACTGCTGCTCCTGTGCCGTGGGTTTATCCAACGGTTGCGGGTTAGGCCAGGTATTATCATTGATTTCGACCAGCGAAGTATCGATATACTGGCTGGTATATTTGGCACCATGGAAAGAGAATGTTGGTAGACTATCCTCACCAGAAATCAGGGGGGGTGGAGCTTTTGCAAAATGCCCAAAACGATTCAAGGCAATAATCACACCCCAACGCTCAGCCGCACAATACGGGCAATACTCAGCCCCCATATACAGAAATTCTGGCCTGCCAGTAGCTCCCGTGAGCTTCCCACCATTCTTAATGGGTTTCATAAGGTTAGTGGCATTCCCTGGTCCCACTGTAGCCAGCAGTTTGGGGTCTATCGAAGCAATCGACTGGTAGGCCGTGTTCTGGCCTACTGTCACATTAGCATTCTGCCGATTTGACAGGTAAACGAAAATACCAATCGCCACCACGACCACCACAACGATGCCAATAATCAAAGGCCAGGGATTGTTTTTCCTACGCCGTTTATTGGCGTTGCGATTACGATTGTTTTGACTATTGGTACGTAATCGCTGCTGGCGTTTTTGTTCGCGTCGCTGCGCAGCCGAATGTTGCCTGATGTTAGCCATAAAATGAACCTACCTTCTTCAGGAACATTCATAAACGACGGTATTTTCGCTCACCTCACCGACATCAGCTACGCACGCTTACGCACATCCATTACATTGCTACCAGCCGCCGCAGCTATTTGTGGACCACCCGGAACCACACTCGCTTTCGGCAAGCCACTTTCTATCGATGGGATCGGATTGGCGGTACACACGTTGCTGGGCTGATTGTTGGTCGAGGCACAGATGGCCGCCGTGAGATCGTTCGCTGTTCCCAGGATATTACGCGAGATATCGCTATTGGGATCCTTGATCTGGCTGGCAATCTGCTGATACGATTGGCCGGTTAACAGCGTAGGATCGTAGTAAGCCCCCTGCGAGACCTGTTGATTGGCGATATCGATAAAAGGAATACCACCTGTTTGCTGCTGTGTAACATAAGGTGGTGAATCGTACTTGGCGAGTAACTGCTGCTGCTGCGCCGTAGGTGTATCTAACGCTCCAGGCTGAGGCTGAGCATTATCATTGATTTCGACCAGCGAAGTATCGATATACTGGCTGGTATATTTGGCACCATGGAAAGAGAACGTCGGTACGTTGCCCTCGCCAGATGTTAAGGGTTGTGGCGCTTGCGTAAATTGCCCGAAGCGGTTCAAGGCAATAATCACGCCCCAACGCTCAGCCGCGCAATACGGGCAATACTCAGCCCCCATATACAGAAATTCTGGCTTGCCACTAGTACCCGTGAGCTTCCCGGCACCACTGACGCCATGCATCGCGTTCTTCGCGCTGCCTGGTCCCACCTGAGCCAGCAGTTTGGGATCTATCGAAGCAATCGACTGATATGCTCCATTCTGGCTCTTTGTTACCGCACTTTTATTCTGATTTACTATAACGAAGAAAGCGCCGATCACAATCGCAACGATCACGACGATGCCAATGATCAAGGGCCAGGGATTGTTTTTCTTGCGCCGCCTGTTGGCGTTGCGATTACGATTGTTTTGACTGTTGGCACGCAATCGCTGCTGGCGTTCTTCTTCACGCCGCTGTGCAGCCGAAGGTTGCTTGGTTTTCGCCATAAAATGAACCTACCTCTTCTTCCTCATAATACCCATAAGCATCATAAACGGGCCCTAACTTCACCCGGTCTATGCATGCAAGAAAATACACAGTTCCGATTACCGTCTCTCGTATTTTAGCATAGGGGGCGCGTGATGTGTATATCACCATGCTTTTTACGCAAAATAGCGTGACATCACGGCTGGCCGAGAAGGAGGCAAGCTCCCTCTCTACATGTAGGAGAGGCATAGGCAAGCTATGCCTGTCTTTTTGCATCGCTCAAGCACGATGATCTCTCGTCTCATCCAGGGAAGGCCGAGGCTAGCTCGGCCTTCCCTGGATGTAGAGTCCGAGGCAAGCTCCGACTCGCCCCTCCATGCACACAAAAATTTGAACCGCGCGCTAGCCACGCCAGTGGCGTTGATTTTCGACATAAGGACGTAGTACACTGTTATATAGAACTCTCTAATCATAGCAAAGGATACCAGATTATGACATCTATTTACCAACGTCAAGGCGTGCATCTTCCACGCCTGCAACACGCCTCACTTCCCATCAAAGCTGGCACGCAGGACAACGTGCGCGCCTTTTATGGCAAACTGTTAGGACTCCAAGAAAAACCAGCCACACCAACGTTACGAGCCAAAGGTATTATCTGGTTCGCCGTCGGCGATGGCGAAATGGAGATACATTTTATCCCCGACACCTACCTCGCTCACCCGGAAGAGGGTCGCCACATCTGCCTGGAAGTGGATGATCTGGAAACCTATCGCCAGCATGTCAGCGAGGCGGGCTATCCTATTATCGAGGCCGATCCCATTCCCCATCGCCCGCGCTTCTTTACCCGCGACCCAAACAACAACCGCATCGAATTCACTACCATTGAAGGCAACTATCTGGAAGAACTATAAGCTGCCCATTTTCGCTTGACACAGGAACAACAATAGAGTACAATTTGTCACGTTGGTGCATGCAAGCTCCACGGTACTCGCCTCGTTCGTCTAGTGGCCTAGGACGTCGCCCTTTCAAGGCGAAGACCACGGGTTCGAATCCCGTACGAGGTACTATTTTATGAAGAAGTCTAACACGGCTGGCTTATTTAGGTCGTGTTAGACTTCTTCTTTTTTGTGATATACTACTGCTCCGAACGCCTGAGCGCGCAGCGCTAGCCACGCCAGTGGCGTTGGCGTTCGGAATAAGGGCACACTCATACCCAAAGGGGGAAGATTATGATTAGCGTAGAAGAGGCGCTGCAACGTATCCTCGCCGACATTCACCCACTGCTCAGCACACGCGTCCCCATAGCGGAGGCGCACGGCCTGGTGCTGGCGGAAGATATTATCGCGCAAGAAGATATGCCGCCGTTCGCCAACTCGGCTATGGACGGTTTCGCACTGCTCAGTCAAGATAGCAAACAGCAAAACGGCAACCCACCACGCCTGCGCGTGACCGGCGAAATCGCTGCCGGGTATGTGGCGGACCACGCGCTGGAAGCGGGTACGGCCATGCGCATCATGACGGGCGCGCCTGTGCCGCCAGGAGCCGATGCCGTGATCCAGGTAGAACTCACCCACAGTGCCGGACCCGACAGTGACTGGGTTGAGATATTGCAAGAGGTTGCGCCTCACAATAATATTCGTCCCGCCGCAGAAGATATGCGGCGCGGTCAGACAATCCTGGCCCGTGGCACCGAGATCAAGGCGTGGGAGATCGGCATCCTGGCGACGCTTGGCATTGCCAACGTGCCGGTCACGCGCAAACCACGCGTCGCCATTCTGGGCACCGGCGACGAGTTGGTCGATGTCGATGAGCCATTGAGTCCAGGCAAAATTCGCAACAGTAATAGCTACTTGCTTGAAGCGGCAGTACGCCAGGCCGGAGCCGAACCGCAGCGCCTGGGCGTAGCACGCGACACCACCGCAAGTCTGCGTGAAAAATTTAGCGTCGCGCTGCACCACGATCTGATCCTGACCACCGGCGGCGTATCAGTGGGCGAGTTCGACCTCGTCAAGAATATCATGCAGGAACAGGGCCAGATCGACTTCTGGCGTATCAACATGCGCCCAGGCAAGCCGGTCGCCTTTGGACAGATCAACGGCGTACCGCTGCTCGGACTGCCCGGCAATCCTGTCTCTACCGCCGTCACCTTCGAACTATTCGGGCGACCAATCATTCGTAAAATGCTGGGCCATGCACAACTCAACAAACCGCAGGTCGAAGTCATAATGGAAGATAGCCTGTCGGACCGCACCCCACGCCGCCACTACGTGCGTGCACATGTCACCCGGCACGGCGACCAATTCGTGGCGCGCACGACAGGCAACCAGGGATCGAACATCATGACCTCGCTGGTGGACGCCAACGCGCTGGTAATCGTGCCCGAATCAAAAGATGGCATTGAACTACATCAGGGGGATACCGCCAAAGCCATCATGCTGGACTGGTCCGAAGAGTAAGCAAAAGGGGTGCGCTCCCGCATATAGAAGGACGTCTACTGAGTCACCGGCTCAGTAGACGTCCTTCTATATGCGGGAGCGCACATTATTTCTCACGATCACTTCAACTGTGCCAGACGATAGCGCAACTGATCGCGAGAAATGTGCAGCAGAGCAGCGGCGTGCACCTGGTTATACTCGCATCGCTCAAGCGCCTCGTAGATAAACGTGCGTTCGACATCACCAAGCATCGTGTGCAGGTCGATACCCTCGGCTGGCAGGTGTAACTGCTGGTACAGCTCTTGCAAACGTTGCGCCCCGCTTTGCTGGGCCAGGCGCACGCTTTCCGGTAAATCTCGCGCTTGAATAAGGTTATGATCGCACAAAATCTGGCCCCGCTGAATGACGCTGCGCAATTCACGCACATTACCGGGCCATGCATAGTGCTTGAGCAATTCCAGCGCTTCGGGACTTATTCGCAAAGGCTGCTCACCCTCAATGCTGTACAGGCGCAAAAAATGTTCCACAAACGGCTCGATATCAGCCAGTCGGTCGCGCAATGGCGGAAGCGTAATCGTAATCACCTTTAAACGATAAAACAGGTCATCACGAAACAGGCGGTGGGCAACGGCAGTTTGGAGATCGACATTCGTGGCGGAAACGACGCGCAGGTCAACATGCAGTTCTTTAGTACTACCGACGCGGCGGAAACTACGCGTTTCCAGGAAGCGCAACAGTTTCGCCTGCAACACCAGCGGCATCGAGCCAATTTCATCGAGGAACAGCGTGCCACCATCGGCGCGTAAAAGATAACCCTCACGAGCCACTCTGGCATCCGTATATGCCCCGGCTTCAACGCCAAACAGCTCAGTTTCCAGCAGTGCCTCGGGGATGGCAGCACAGTTGATATCAACAAATTGGTAGTGCGCACGGCTACTCAACTCGTGAATAGCACGCGCAACCACATCTTTCCCAGTGCCACTTTCACCTTGTAGCAGCACGGTCGTCGTCGGATACAACGCCACCTGACGCACCATCGCGGCAACGTCAAGCATGGCTGAACTACGACCCACAATAAAGCCGGGCAACGATAATGGTTCTTCTGCGCTATCGCCACCAGCCTCACGTGCCTGCTGATCAAGCGAAACGCCACCATTTTTGCTTTCATCCATACCAACACAAAACCCTTCCACAAAAACCACCAGACAAAGAAATGTTATACCTGTTGCCGGCTGTTCCCAACTTTCACGTACGGTCCAGAAGACGTGCCAGGCGAAAGCGGCGACACGGGCCGCGGAGAAGCGGTCCAGCCACGTCCAGGAATAAAGGACGCACCATTACCGCCATTGCCCCACTGCGACTGTGTCTCAAAAGCGCTCGATGATGAAAACTGCGAGGGCGCATCAGGCTGTGAGGGCGGCACCGGCACCGTCCAAGGTTGGGCTGAGGTCGCGGCCGCACCAGGAGCAACATAACCATTGCTCAACCCGGAAGCGACAAACTCACGCGAAGTAGGCGACAGTTCGTGCGTCTCATCAGGATTGGGCAGCATCAGTTGGATAAGCTGGTCCGCGATCAGCTCACCTACGACCTGGCACACCATATCGGGACGCATAGACAATTCCTGACAGACGGTTTGCAGCGACGTTTGCCCGTCGGCCCTCGTCAGCACCCGCCACTGATCTGGCGTCAACAGCACCAATGGCTGGCGGTCGCGCAACGAAGACAGATTGAGAGGCGTGAGCAGCATATCGGAGCGCATGTACGACGTATCGACAAACCTGGGAGGCGGCGGCGTCATCACCGGCTGTGGTGGCGTAAAAGAGACTCCGTTTTCTTGATTCGAAGCGAATATGGACGCGAAAGAGCCAGCATCAGCATCAGCATCAGCGGGAGCCGAAAAGATCGACGACGAAAACTCGTGCTCCGAGCCAGACTTATCCATAGGAGGAGCAAGAGGAGTAGTATTTGTAAATAAAGGCTGCGAAGCTAGTTGGGGAGGGATGGCATCATCCTCGATAAACGACGCGGCTGAGAGCATGGCGTCCCCTTGATCCGCCTGGGATGGTGCGGTAAATGCTTGAGGATCGATCAACGATTGGGCCGGAAACGTTGGCGAAGCTGGATCGTCTGCAAAGAGGAGCTGGGATGTTTGCCTGGGTGGCTGTGGCGTTGCTGCCGCCACGGCCTCTTCCTGCTCAGCCAGGAATTGTGCAGCGTTCATCAAGGTGGGAATTTGCGTCACATCGGGCTGCAGATTCGCTGGCGCCATGTTCGCTACTTCCTGCGTCATGAGACCCGTCGGGCTCGCGGGATCAGGCGAAGCGGCAACCTCAGTAGGAATTTGCGCCAGCAAAGACATGACAGAAAGCGCAATCAACAACCGATCTGGCGGAGGAGTCACCTCGTCCTCAAAGTACACCTCGCCCGTTGTCCAGGTAACTATTACCTGAAGCACGTCGAGCACCTTGAGTTGCGCCCAGGATCGGAATTGTTCCAGACCCACCAGACCAAGATCCATGAGGGTTAGAGCAATACGATTTTCGGAGAGCGGAGTCGAAGCCAGAGCCTGCATCGCCTCGCGTAGAGCCTGCGGAGTGATGAGCCCGTCCTGGAGTAAGCGTTCACCAAGGTGTGCATTCGTACGCACGGGGCCGATACACATGAGCATCCCATCGCGAAAATAGAATTCTACCCACGTCCCCCCCTGCTGAATAATGAGCAACCCGGTCTTGGCATGCGTCTCGATGCGGCCCAACACACTAGATACCTTGAACTGCTCTAACAAACCTATAAGTGACACAATAACTCACCGTCCGTCCAAAAACGGCCCCTGGCGCAGTGTATAAACACGTCCTGCTTCCATACACATACACAAGGGTACCCAACGCTCAGTTATAGTTGTTTAGAATAATAAGGGTACTTCACTACCGAACAACCGAGCCACACAACGGCATCGTTGTTGTGTCGGAATAGTAAGGTAATAAAAAACGGCGTGATAGGACGCGCCATCAGTGCTCACAAACGGAAGGAGAGGGATTCGAACCCCCGGAGCTTGCGCTCAATTGTTTTCAAGACAATCGCAATAGACCACTCTGCCATCCTTCCGTTAGCAACTATACCACATCTTTTTTAGAATGAAAAGAGGGTGTACAAGAGGGTCCCACCCGCTGATGGCGATCCTTGTGTAACGATGAAACATAAGAAAACAGGTGCACGCACGGGGGTGCACTTCTGCACTGAGCATAGCAAAGAAAAACCGCAGCGTCAAGCATGATAATATGAACAAAACCGCATGAAGTGTGTCGAAGTGTGTCCAGACCTACGTTCATCATCATCAAAAGAGGTCTTCCACAGTTCTCAAAAATATAAGAGCATGATGGTGAATGTGTTCACAGTGAATACATTTCGTCTTCTTGACAAAAAACACAGGCAATGGATACCATAAAGACGTTAATGATGGCATGCGTGCTGTCGTTGGACCGATGACAAAAGGTCTAATCAGATGATCAAGGCTCACAAGATACGCCTCCATCCTACAGATGAACAGAAAAACTACTTTGCTAAAGCTGCTGGAGTAGCGCGATTTACATGGAATTGGGCCTTAGCAGAATGGAATCGACAGTACGAGGCAGGCGAGAAGCCAACAGCCTTGAAGCTCAAAAAGCAGTTCAATGAGATCAGACGGGCGCAGTTCCCCTGGACATGGGAGGTCACGAAGAATGCCTCTGATCAGCCCTTTCTCGCGCCTTCGCAAAGCTTGGATATCCTTTTTTGAAGACAACGCTCGCCGCCCCAAGTTTAAAAGTAAGAAGAAATCCCGCGCCTCGTTTTATCTCGCCAATGACCAATTTGAGCTTGGAGATCATTGCCTCTGGATTCCCAAGCTCGGTCGGGTCAATACGGCAGAAAATCTGAGATTCAAAGGGAAAATCTCTAGCGCATGCGTGACCCGTGTTGTCGTTGAATTAGATGATCAAGGAGTTGAGAAGAAACCGAAAAGCGTGGGACTGGACGTGGGTCTGAACCGACTAGCTACACTGAGTACAGGGGAGGGATTTGAGAACCAAAAATTCCTCAAAACTGCTCTCAAGAAACTGC
>DATAYF010000730.1:0-6714 GCA_036272735.1 Ktedonobacteraceae bacterium | reverse complement strand
GTCGTATGGGCAACTATGCTTTATGTGCGTTGGTGAACCTGCTGTTTAAAGAGCACTTTAGCGATTTATGCTACGGTTACAACGCATTCTGGCGTGATTGCTTAGATCAGGTCGTCCTCGACTGCGTGGGATTCGATATTGAGACGCAGCTTTGTTTACGGATGCATAAAGCTGGCCTGAAATTGGTAGAGGTTCCTAGCGTAGAGCAGACACGTATTCACGGCGCAAGCAATTTACATGCCATCAAGGATGGTTGGCTGGTGCTGAAAATGATTCTGCGTGAATGGTGTGATCGTAATAACAGCGGTAGAAAGGTTTCTTCAAGCGAGTTAGCAAATGCGTGAGCGCTTGCTATCAGAAAGTTCTCCATCTAATTCAGGAAGAGAGTGTACAAAAGGATGGTGATGTCTGCCGATGGTATTTCAGTGATTATCTGTGCGTATGCGCAGAAGCGTTGGCCTAACCTTGTTGCGGCGGTCGTCTCTCTACAAAACCAGACGCTTGCGGCACGCGAGATCATCGTGGTTATCGACCATAACCAGGAACTTTTCCAGCAGGTACAGGCGCGTTTCCCAGAGGTCACTGTTATCGAAAATCGCGAGGCGCGTGGCTTATCTGGTGCGCGTAACAGTGGTATTGCGGTGGCAAAAGGCGAGTTTCTGGCCTTTTTAGATGATGATGCTATTGCGAAACCTGATTGGCTAGCGCAGTTACAGAGCGCGCTGGTGGATACACGTGTGCTAGGCGTTGGCGGGGCTGTGGTGCCCGATTGGGCCGGGCCAAGGCCAACCTGGTTCCCATCGGAGTTCCAGTGGGTGGTGGGATGCACCTATGTGGGGATGCCGCGCGTCAGTGCGCCTATACGCAATCCTGTTGGCGCGAATATGTGTCTGCGCCGCGAGGTTTTTCAGGCGGTCGGCGGTTTTCACAACGGCATTGGTCGGGTAGGAACGTTGCCGGTCGGTTGCGAAGAGACGGAATTATGTATTCGCGCGCGTCAGTACTGGTCCGAGCGTTTCTTTTTGTACATACCACAAGCGCAAGTCTCTCACTATGTGCCACCGCAACGTGCTACCTGGCGCTACTTTTGCACCCGTTGCTATGCCGAGGGGCGTTCTAAAGCGGCCATTTCACGGCTGGTCGGGACGAAAGATGCGCTCTCATCCGAAAGCACTTATACACTGTGGACACTGCCAATTGGTGTTTTGTGCAACCTCTATATTTTGCTGTTCAAGCATCGGCCTGCTGCATTCTTGCGTGCGGTCGCGATTATTTTCGGCTTGAGTATCACTGCTACGGGGTATCTAATAGGAAAATATGAGTATAGCTCTAGCTCAATGTATAAAAAAGAATAGTGGCGCGGACCCCTTCAACCGTTCACAAAAGAGTGGCACAAAGGGGCCCCTATAACGAAGAAAATAGTATTGGGCGTTAACCATGTGCCATTTCTGAATTTTCGCTCAGCTCATCGAGTGCGCTGGCAATGTTAGTAATGCTTGAGAAGACGGAACGACGCAGTAAACGGCTGGGGAATTCTACTTCGAACTCATCTTCCAGCGCGAGCATCACATTGACAGAAGCGTGCGAAGACATGCCTGCGTCATAAAGATTGCTATCATCATTTAAAGTTGCGACATCAATGGGTAGTCGTGCATTTTCTTTGAGAATAGTGCGAATTCTTTCGATCATGATAGAGATGTACCCTTTCCTGGTAAATAATTGATAATGGCCTATACGCGCGTTAATTGATAATATGACCAGCTTTTGACGTATGTTTTGAACGGCAAATAATAAGAGTTGCTAGTAAAGGTTATTCGGTATCAGCAATAACAACAGCCGTTGCATACTCCTCTTCATGGCTCATACTCACCGAAAATGCCGCAATACCTCGGCTGCGAGCGAGATCGGTGGCTTCCCCAGAGAGGACGAGATCACACCAGCCGCCCTCAGATCGGTGTATTTCGATGTTTCGCCAATCAAGCATATACACCTCTGGCCGTAGTACTTTGATGGTCGCTTCTTTTGCCGCGAAACGTGCGGCCATGCTTTGCGCTACGGCGGAAGCACTTGAGAGGCTCTGGCAATATGCCAGCTCCCCTTTGGTAAAGATGCGATTCAAGAAACGATTGCCAAAGCGCTCGATTGAATCCTGAATGTGACAAACCTTTACAATATCGATACCGACCTGGTATGGTAATGCTTTCACCCCATCGGCCTCCCATACTTTTAATAAGGCTATTATAATACAGGAACGGTCATAAATAAAGATGAGAAATTAGTTCTGCAAGAAGCTAGCGAACTCTTATCTACAAAGTCGGAGATGCACATACAAAGCGTTGAAGCAAGGTATGGCAAAATCTTAACCACCCATAAGGGTCAAAGCGTTGACGGCCCAGGTGTGTTGTATTATAGTTTTTTGCAGGGTTATGATAATTTCTCGCCGTATGCTTAATTGCGTTATCAGATAAGCCACGACCCTCTAATATATGAGTATCTAGATATATAGCCTGTTTTTTGCTAAAAATGATATGGCCTTGAATGAATAAGGATGTCGCGTTATGAAAATAATGGATATAAAAGCTGATGCTATAATCTCCCATTCAGATCTGCTCCAGAGGGTGCGCCGTATAGGTGAAGAGGTGCTTCAGCCAGCGGCCGCCAGCGTTGATCGTGACGCCCGTTTTCCTCACGAGGCGATTGCCGCTTTGCGCCAGGAGGGTCTGCTCTCCGCGTATGTTCCGCGTGAATACGGTGGCTTAGGCTGCACTGTGTCCGAACTGGCTGCTATCGCGCAAACGTTGGCGCAGTATTGTGCCTCTAGCGCGATGATCTGGGTCATGCATCAAATCCAGGTGGCATGCATCGTTCATCATGGGCAAGCCACACCATATTTTCAACAGTATCTTCATGAGTTGGTCGAGCAGCAACTGCTCCTCGCGTCGATTACGTCGGAGGTTGGCGTTGGTGGCGACGTTCGTACCAGCATCGCCTACGTAGATGAGGGTGAGCATGGTTGCCGCTTGGAAAAGAAATCTACGGCGATCTCGTATGGAGCCTTCGCCGATGGCTTCCTGGCTACGGCGCGTCGTTCCTCTAACGCAGCGGCTAGTGACCAGATACTGGTAATGCTGCGGGATGCAGATACGCAACTTACTGCAACCGGCAAATGGAACCCCCTCGGCATGCGTGGAACGTGTAGCCCCAGCTTTAGCGTTTCTTCGTCCTTCCCCTCAGAATGTGTGCTTCCCACCTCGTTTGCCGATATTTCTACCGAAACCATGGTGCCATTCTCGCACCTGCTCTGGTCGTCGTGCTGGCTCGGCATTGCTACAAATGCGCTGGCACGCGCGCGTAAATTCTTACAGGGCAAGGCACGCCAGATGCGGGCAACCTCGATTCCAGGTGACGCGCACCTGGTTGAAGCAACCGGTCTGCTCCAATTGATGCAGTCCACTATTGATCAGGCCATTCAGCAGTACACCAACCTGTTGCTCCTGCCAGCCGGGCAGCGAGAAGACGCGTTGTCTGATATTGGTTTTACGATTACTTTGAATAATGTGAAAACGCTCTCATCGCAACTGGTCGTGCAGATTGTGCAGCAGGCTTTACAAATATGCGGCATGGCTGGTTACTCGGAGGATTCGCCATTTAGCGTGGCCCGCCATTTGCGCGATGCCTACTCAGCCAGCCTGATGATCAGCAATGACCGCTTGAATCTCACTAATGCCGCCCTGCTCCTCGTCTATAAATAACAACATGCATAGGTATATATATCAGGAAGAATTACTATGTCACAACAGCCGCAGCTCACAGAAACCACCTTTCTTGATCAGTTATTGCAACATGGTCTGTTGATTGCTTCGCCAACCATGGGTATTTATGGCAGAAGTGGTGTGCTAGAAGATGTGATTTCCCGCTTAGCAGATGCCATCACTGCTCGTGGTCGTGAGAGCAACGCTGAAATTATGCGCTTCCCGCCGGTCATCAGTCGCGAAACCACCGAACAAAGCGGCTACATGGAATCATTTCCACAACTCCTCGGCTCCGTGCACGCCTTTACCGGCAAAAAACGCGAACACAGCGCGTTGCTACACGATATCGAGAACCACCAGGATTGGGGGCAGCATATGTCTTCAACGCAGGTGGTGCTGACGCCAGCCGCTTGCTATCCGATCTACGCCGCTATGGCAGGTGAGACCTTGCCAGCGGGTGGGCGACTGGTGGATGTCTCTTCGTACTGTTTCCGTCACGAGCCATCGGCTGATCCGGCTAGAATGCAAGCGTTTCGCCAGCACGAGTTGGTGTGCGTCGCCGATCCCGACACGGTGCAGCAGCGGCGCGAGGAATGGACCGCGTGGGGGCTTGAATACTTACGTGCTCTCGGCTTGCAGCCGGTGCATGCTCCATCTCATGATCCCTTCTTCGGTGCTGGTGGCCGTTTCCTTGCTGCAAGCCAGGAGGAGCAACTGCTCAAATTTGAGCTACTTGCTCCGGTGAGCAGCGAGCAGCCAACCACTGCGGTTGTATCCATCAATTATCACCAGGATCACTTTGCACACAACTTTACTATTCGCACGGCTGATGGACAGATTGCCCATACCGCGTGCATCGGTTTCGGCTTAGAGCGCATTGCCCTGGCATTGTTTCGCGCTCATGGGTTCGCTGTTGCTGAATGGCCCGCTGAAGTGCGTAGAAAGTTGTGGGAGCAGGCATGCTAACGATGAATAACATACAGGCGACTCCCTATCAAGCGCATTGGTTGCATACCGGAGATGGCACCTGGCGTCAATCCAATTGCTACGTTGATCTATGGATCGAGGTCCTACACAGCCTGTCGCTCAACCCCGTCGCTAGTTTCGCCTTTACCCCGACCGTAGATTTCGAGGGCGATCAATGGACGTTTTTTAAGGTTCCCTTACATGATCTATTACTGCTATATGGCATCGACGTCCAAGAATTGAACATTTGGCAATCGTTATTGGACCATGTCGTGACCCAGACAAACAGGAACAGGCTGGTACTGTTGGAGGTCGATGCCTTCTATTTGCCGGATGTGAGCGACACCAGCTATCAGCAGGCGCACGAAAAAACCACCATCGGTATTCAGATGGTCGATCCCACAGAGCGCGTTCTGGGCTATTTTCATAATAGCGGCTATCATACGCTGCATGCCGGCGATTTCGATGGTGTCTTCCACGTGACAGCCTTGCCACCATACGCCGAATACGCGAAATTGGACACAGTGACAAAGCGAACCGAGGGCGAACTGATCGAATTGGCGACCCAATTATTCGCCGCTCACCTGTCGCGTTGTCCCAAAACCAATCCGTTCATTGCTTATAGCCAACAATTTCAGCAGTACGTCGCAGCAGAGCATGATCTGGCGTCCTTTCACCAGTATGCTTTTGCCACCATGCGCCAATACGGTGCCTGCTACGAATATGCGGCGCTCTTTTTGCGCTGGTTGAAGGAGTATAAAGGCAGGGATATGAGCGCGGCGGCAGACCATTTCACGTCCATCTCCGACGCGACGCAGATCCTTTTGTTGAAGACGGCCAGATTTGTCAAAACCAGGAAACCATTTGACTATCTTGCGCTGCTCAATGCCATGCAAGCAGATTGGGAACAGGTCATGGAACTTATGGTTTCACGTTGTTAGAGGGTGAGGAGCCAGGTAACTATGGCGCATCTGCGTGACGTCACGACGTCTAAGTACACTCCTTTGCAAGATGGCTGGGAATTGCTTTCAACGGGTGCGGGACGCTACCAAAGCCCTGAGCAGTTGGAGCCTGCGGAGCATCGGTGGCTTGCCGCATCGGTGCCGGGTACAGTAATAGACACATTACAACGCCACCAGCAGTGGGACCTTTCACAACCTTTCAACGTCGATACGCAGGATTGGTGGTACCGCTGTGCCTTCGAGGCGTCAGTGCCAGCACATGGCAAGCAGGTTGTGCTCAAGTTCGACGGCTTAGCCACGGTGACCGAGATATGGCTCAACGACCAGCATATGTTGTCAACCGATAATATGTTTCGTGCCTACGAGGCGGATGTCACCGCAACCCTACGCGAGCATAACACCCTCGTTATTCATTGCCGCTCGTTGCAATCCTTGCTCACACAAAAACGGCCACGACCGCGCTGGCGCACCAAACTTGTTGAGCACCAACAGCTCCGCTGGTTTCGTACCACCTTGCTCGGTAGGATGCCAGGATGGTCGCCTCCGGTACAGCCGGTTGGACCGTGGCGCGCTGTCGCGCTGGAAGAGCGCGATATCCTGGTGCTAGAACATGTCTCGCTCCAAACGCGGGTGCAGACAGAGCAGGGCTATGTAGCGGTCTCGCTCCAGGCGCGCAGCATTGATGGACAGATGCCAACGCGGGCCGCGCTCATCATCGACGAGTATACGTTTCCGTTGCACGTGCAGCAGCAGGAGACGCGTGACGCATTTGTGCTAAGCGGTGATGTGTGTGTGCCCTCAGTACAGCTCTGGTGGCCGCATACGCATGGTCCTCAGCCACTCCATCTCGCGAAGATTATGCTGCACTATCCAGACACAAGCATAGAGCTTGCCTGTGGTCGTCTAGCTTTTCGCCGTATCGAACTGCTGGATGCGGACGGTGAGCACTTTGGCATACGCGTCAACGGCGTGCCTATTTTTTGTCGTGGCGCATGCTGGACTTCGCTGGATATCTTTACCCTTACTGGCAGCTA
>DATAYF010000729.1:0-24188 GCA_036272735.1 Ktedonobacteraceae bacterium | reverse complement strand
GTGGACATACAACCATTCAACATGAGGGACACGTTGATTATCTACACGATGGACATATGCATTCTGAGCACGGTGGGCATTATGACGAGCATGCCATTGCCGTAAGTGCCACCAATCCCGCGCAGTGCCAGCCTATCACGTGCGATTGTGGCCATCAGAATTGCGGGCACGAGAAGGTACCGCACGGCGATCACTATGATTACCTGTATAACGGCGTGCTCCATCACCCACATGGCGACCACTGCGATAATCACGGTCCGGTATCAGTGGTCTAGATAAAAGTAGTGTAGGCGACAAAACCTGCCGGAATTGCCGCCTATCCTCACCTCTCTCCAAACACATCCTCACAACGTTGTTTTCTCTATCTCTATGTCCCTTCAATAGGTTTTGGCTCCTTTCTCTTCACGTTTACCCCTACGTTTCTGGTCCTGGCTTCATTATAGGTCATTCGACACTTCTTCTCAGAAGCAAATGAGGGTATTATAAAAACAAGCGTGGTGGAAGGGCGCCTAGAGCATCACGCCATATCACCAGGATCTTGTACACTCTTTGGGTTAGAGAGGAACATACTGCCATGAATAGCAACGCGTGGATTCTCCTTGCGGCCCTGATATGTCTGTTCATCGGGTTAGCATTCGGCGTGAGGGCGATACGCAGTCAGGACGCTACTTTGCATAAACAGATCTATATTGGCACAACCCTTATCATGCTGAGTTGCGCGTTGATTGGGGGGATAGGCGTGACGTGGCGTATGACGAGGACGCCATCCTACACGCCAGAATCAGCGCCTCTTCCAGCACAGTCCCAGGTGATCATGAACCAATGGAGCGGGCAGGAGTCTTCCTTCTTCCGCGCCAGTCTGAGCGGGAAAGATGGGGAAGTGCACTGGCGCTATCCCGTCCAGTCGCAATGTGCAAACAGCTTGCTCACCACACTAGCTAACGGCATCATTTATGAAAAAGGAACATTCCCCGAAAAACAGGACATTTGTATTCAGGCATCACGTCTCGATAATGGTACTGTCCTCTGGTCTACACATATCAAAAGTTCGCAACCTCCGAGCAATTTACAACCTGCCCCAGTGTCTAATGAGCAACTATTCTCTCCGACCAGGGACCAACTACTTGTAGTCGATGGAAAGCTCATTCTTCAAGTTGACGACAATATGTATGTGCTCAACGCGCAAGATGGAAAGATTCTGCGGATGATCAAACCAGGTGTCTCTGGTTATGATGCCATCGTGTCCAATTTCGCCACGAACAATAAGGTACTCATTATTGACTATAGCTATGCGGAGAGCATGGAGAAGGGCTTGTCTGATATCTTCGTCTGCGTACAACTCGCCGATGGCAAGGTACTTTGGAAAAGCGCGCGGGGAAAATACCAGGACCTGATTGCAGTGCAGGGGAATACGCTTTATACGCAGGGAAAAAGTATAGTCGCGCTCCGTGTACAAGATGGGTCACAACTGTGGCAAGCGAACCTGCCACATTTCAGTATCGTTGGAAGTTCGGCATCCAGCGAGCGCGTATACGTCAGAGCCCAAAAATCCAGTGGGTCAGCGGACGCTTTTGTCTATGCGCTGGACGCACATAATGGCCGGTTGCTCTGGAAGGTTCCGGTCGATACCTGGAGTGGTGGATCTCCTGTCGAGGCGGATGGAATCACCTACATTACTGATACCAATACGCTTTCTGCCTACCGGGCAAATAATGGACAACTTCTCTGGCAGCAGCGGGAAAATCCGCTCCCAAATACTGCCATTGCCTTTAATCCCTATGACAGGATCACATTTGCTCAGCCGATCGTTGTCGATGGCATGGTATTTGTCATAACAAGTTTCGGCGTCAGCTATCCGCCTCCCCTGGTACTCATTCCCAGGTTTTGCCTTGGCGGATGTACACCGATCACCGGCCTCTTCGCGTTCCGTGCGTCCGATGGCAAGCCGTATTGGCATCAGCAGGTACAGGGGGCATTAATTGCCGTGTATAAATGAATGTGAAACCAACAACCTTTTAGGCTGCTATGCACACAAAACACACTACAATACGTGGCACTGGGCATGATTTTGCGAGATCCAGGCGAGTTGATCGTCATCCAGCAGATAATCCTGGGAACGCGAAACATAAAAGGCATGTGGCTTCAGGAACGAAACGTAGCATTCGCTGCCGCGTTCCTTGAGGGGAAAAGCATGCGTCAAAACCTGATACGGAGGAATTTCGATTTCAGCCAACAGTGGCACGTACGAAAAGGAAAACGAAATCAGTCCATTTTTGAGCGCCGCTATCAACACATTGACGTGCCGACGTATACGATCTTCCTCTGCGCTCGATAACAACACTGTATAACGAATACTTTTTTTATCGCGCGCGTCATCCCTGGCAAGCAAAATATCGCCCAGATCGCTACAGCACTTTTTTAATACCAGCTCTACAGGTCCAGTGTTTGCCCGCGGAACGTTCACTTCAATCAATATATGTGAAGTAGGACGTATCGCTTGCGCATTCTCGTGGGTAAGCGTTTGCATAGCATTGATCTCCACAAACTATCACAAATGTTAATACGTGTAGTAACTATACCCGATGGTTTGTGAGAATACAACTGGCTGAAATAAAAATAGTATTAAGAAAAAAGCGGAATAGTGGCATGCATGGCAATGCAATGCCTGATTATCTGCAAGCAACCAGACGCTGCATTATCGCATAGTAACTATTATCGCAGGCGCTTCAATAGCTCTTCGTGGCGCCTGACCACCTCATCGATATCACCCACCATATAAAAATGGTCTTCACGGATGTCGTCATGTCGCCCTTCCAAGATTTCCCTGGCACCACGCAGAGTCTCTTTCAACGGCACATAACGCCCTTCAAGGCCTGTAAAGATCTGCGTAACACTGAACGGCTGCGTCAAAAAACGCTGCATTTTGCGCGCCCGCGCAACCACTGTTTTATCGTCGTCTGACAGTTCCTCGACGCCCAGGATATTGATGATATCCTGCAAGTCACGATAGCGCTGCAACAACTGCTGTACGCCACGAGCAATGCTGTAATGCTCCTCACCAACAATGTTAGCATCAAGAATACGGCTGGTCGAGGACAGGGGATCGATGGCAGGAAAGAGTGCCTGCTCGAACAACGTACGTTCCAGTACCATCGTCGCATCGAGGTGTGCGAAAGTCGTTGACGGTGCCGGATCAGTATAGTCATCGGCCGGAACAAATACCGCCTGAATAGAGGTAATCGAACCCGCGCCAGTCGAGGTGATACGCTCCTGCAAATCACCCATCTCTTCCGCCAGGGTCGGTTGATAGCCAACGGCCGAGGGCATGCGCCCCAACAGCGCTGAAACCTCTGCTCCCGCCTGGGTGAAGCGGAAGATGTTGTCGATGAACAACAGGATATCTTTTCTGGCCCGGTCGCGAAAGTACTCGGCCATCGTCAGACCCGTCAGCGCCACACGCAGGCGCGCTCCGGGCGGTTCGTTCATCTGCCCGAAGGCCATCACAACCTTATCGATAACGCCACGCTCAATCAGTTCGTGGTACATATCGTTGCCCTCGCGGGTGCGCTCACCGACGCCGACAAAGACGCTATATCCACCATAATTGTACGCGATATTGTTGATCAGCTCCTGAATGATCGTGGTTTTACCAACACCTGCTCCACCGAAAACACCAATTTTGCCACCTTTCACAAAGGGGCTGATGAGATCGATAACCTTAATGCCGGTTTCCAGCATCTCCGACTGCGAACTCTGCTCCTCAAGCGTAGGCACGGGACGATGAATAGGCCAGGTTTCAGCATTCTCGATGGACGCTTTGTTATCGATAGTGTGACCGAGCACGTTAAAAACGCGACCCAGTGTTTGCTCACCAACGGGCACCGAGATTGGTCTGCCCATACTCACTACTTGCGTGCCACGCTGCAAGCCGTCGGTAGCGTCCATGGCAACGCAACGCACCCAACTGTTGCCCAGTAATTGTTCGACCTCAAAGACCAGCGCATGCTCAAGGTCCGGCTGCAAAAGGCGCAGTTCATCATAAATATTCGGCAGATGCTCAGGGGGAAACTCGACATCAACCACCGCCCCCAAAATTTGCACAATCGTACCTTTGGCACGTTCCTGCGTCGCCGCGCTATCGTGTCCCTGGCTTTCAGTTGTTGTGACCATCACTCATGCTCCTTATTGTGTGTGAGATGGAGACTAGTTCCATCTCTACGTGCAGGGAAGCTAGAGGCCATCTCTGGCTTCCCTGCACCTCGTGTTCTGATCGTACTTTATAGAAAACCAGGGGAGTGCACATGACTTGTATTACGTAATATGTGGGACTCGATGATATAATCCGTAGGGGCTGAGGGGTAGGTAATATAACGTAGAAGCGATCAGCTTTACCTGGAAATCTGATATAATAAGTGCATGAAGAAGACGGATACATTGCCGATTATAGCATTTGAAACGCAACAAAGCTGGGATGTGTGGCTCAAAGAGCATCATGCTGAAACAAAAGGCATCTGGCTCAAGCTAGCAAAAAAAGGAACTGACATCGCTTCTGTCTCGTATGCGGAAGCCTTAGAATGTGCCCTCTGTTACGGCTGGATCGATGGGCAAAAAGCCGCTTTTGATGAGCAATACTGGTTGCAAAAATTCACGCCACGCGGCCCAAAGAGCATCTGGTCAAAAGTGAACTGCGACAAAGTTATAGCGCTCCTGGCTTCAGACAGAATGCAGCCAGCGGGGATACGGCAAGTGGAGCTGGCGAAAGCTGATGGCCGTTGGGAAGCAGCCTACGAATCACAAAGCAAGGCAACCATACCTGATGATTTTCAAAAGGAACTGGACAAAAACCCGAAGGCGCTGGAGTTTTTCGCTACATTAAATAGCGTCAACCGCTATGCCATCTTGTTCAGAATCCAAACAGCGAAAAAGCCTGAAACCCGTTCTGCGCGCATACATAAGTTCATCGAAATGTTAGCAAGCAACCAGAAAATATACCCATAAACCAGAAGTAGACGGTTCATCGTAAAATATTGGCTATACGAAGAAGTGTAGCTAAGTGTAGTTTTTCCGAAAAAGCTGTAAAGGCGCACTAGGAGACGATCTAGGCCATGAAGTGTAGTGTAGCAAGTGGAGGGTGGGGTATCTCCTAAGAGCCACGTATGGGGATCACACGAGTTTGAGTTCGACGGCGTAGCGGGTCGCGGCACTGCGCGAAGAGACGCCGATCTTAGCATAGATTGAGCGGAGATGGGTATTGACGGTGCGTGGACTGAGCACAAGCCGCTTGGCGATGCTGATATCGGTCAGTCCTTCGGCGACAAGGCGCAGCACATCGACCTCACGCGTTGTCAGACCAGCGGGATAGTGCGACACTCCTGGCTTCTCCGCTTCGTGCTGCCGTGCATCGGGGACATGGATCTGCGCAATCATACCAATGGTATGATTCATGGTCATGGTCTGCCCCACCATCCAGTTTTCGTGAAAGGCTTCTTCGCCAAGACCATCTTTCAACATAGCTTCATCGCGCTCATACTCGGCGTGGTAGATCACGGCGCGGGCAGCCTGAAGTGATTGCCGCAGCGCATCAGCGCTACCCAAAAACTGAGCCGAACGTTCGAGCAGACTGATCTGCCCACAAAGACGCGCAAAGCAGCCCAGAGCGGTCGCCAACCCCAGCATGTCGCCAATTTCACGTGCGAGTTGCATGGCCTGTCGGAAACAGGTGTTGGCATGCTGGTAGACGTTGCGGGACAGTGCAACCCTTCCCAATCCACAGAGATTGCTTACCATCAGCACCTTATCACCCAGCTTGCGCGCCAATTGCAGGCTCTGCTCGTAATAGCCCTGCGCCTCCTCGATAGTACCATGTGTTAGCGCGAGATCGGCCAGGCCCTGCAGCGAGAGTGCCACACCAATGAGATAATCAAGCTCTTTAGAGAGGTGCAAACAGGCTTTAAAGGAATGTGCAGCCTGCGCAGAATCCTCTTGATACAAGGCACACTGGCCCAAACCCCACAGAGCAGTAGCACGCGCTCCATCTGAGCCGAGGGTGGTCGCTAATTGCAGGCAGACCGTAAAGCTTTTCTGTGCCTCCACGAACATCCCTTGCAGACGGAGCACATCGCCAATACCATGCAAACAAACAACCTGCCCCCAGCGATCATCGATCTGCTGGTATAGCACATACGCTTTCTGATAGAGGGAATGCGCGGTAATGAGCTTGCCCCGCAGCCGCATCATATTCGCCACGTTGACCAGCACATCGGCCTCACTGTGCAGATCACCACATTGACGCAACAGCCCAAGGCTCAGTTTATAGTGCACGAGCGCATACATAAAATCGCACTTCCGGCTAGCCGAAATACCACACATACTGTGCACAATGCCACGCGCCCATATATCGTCGCTATGTTCAAACGTACCGAGTCCGTCCCGTGCCAGCAGATACGCCTGCTCGTAATCACTCTGTTCGAGCGCCAAAAGCGAAAGCGCCCCCAGCGAGAGCGCCAGGACGCGTTTGTTATCCAGATCAAGCGCAATGTCACGGCTCTGTTTCAGATGGTGTTGCGCCTGTGCAAGATGGTTTTGTTTGAGCGCCAACGTGCCCGCACCATAAGCCACTTTCGCACGTAGCAGATCAAGCTCACTCGTTTGCTCTAGCTCCAATATCTGTTCAAGCCAACAGCGCACCTCGCCAAAGGAGCTACGCAATTGTAAATAACCCACCAGCGCGCTCGCCAGGCGCAATCCGATCCGTGCCTCGCGATGCGCAATGGTCCAGTGCATCACTTGCCACAAATTAGCAGCCTCGTGATCCAGACGGGTCAGCCATGCATATTGATCGCTGCTGGTCAGATGGGGCTCCGCTTCTTCGGCAAGCTCGGTATAAAATAACGCGTAGCGGCGCTGCGTGGCACTCGACTCGTCGTTCTTCGTAAGCCAATCAAGCGCGTATTCACGAATGGTTTCCAGCTGTTGAAAGCGCACCTCACCATCAGCGTCGGAGAGCAGACGCACCAGGCTTTTATCGACCAACGAAGAAAGCAGATCAAACGCCGCGCCGTCGTCTTCCTCACCATCATCTAGTGCTACACTCGAGGCAGCCTCTAACGTCCAGCTACCGGTAAAGACGCCGAGCCGGCAGAAAAAACGCTGCTCCTCGGTTGTCAGTAGATGATAACTCCAATCCAGCGTATTGCGCAATGTCTGCTGACGAGCGGGCAGATTGCGAGCGCCTCCCGTCAAAATACTCAGCCGTTTCTGCAAACGTTCGAGCAGCACACGCGGAGACAAGAGTTTACAACGGGCGGCTGCCAGCTCGATAGCCAGAGGCAGGCCATCAAGCTGTACACAAATTTCTGCTACGATAGGTGAATTTTCTGGCGTCAGAACAAAGCCTGGTTGCACCAATTGGGCACGCTCGACGAAGAGTGCCAACGAGGCGGGAGGCGCTACGGTGAGATCTGACAAAGGTTGCTGCGGATGAGGAAGATCGAGTGGAGGAACCTCGAATTCGTGCTCACCGTAAAGATGTAGCACCTCGCGACTCGTCACCAACAAGGTGAGATCAGGAGCCGCTGCGAGCAGGTCGGCAACCTGAGCGCCAGCCTCCAACACGTGCTCGAAATTGTCCAGCACCAGTAAGATACGTTTCGTACGCAAATACGAACTGAGCAGGTCGGATAGCGATTGTTGGGTCGCGCTAGAGACGTTGAGCGCCTGGGCAATGGCTAACAGGACCAGGGAGTAGTCGCGCAAAGGAGCCAGCGAGACAAACACGACGCCATCACGAAACATGGCCTGGAACGCTTGCGCGATTTCCAAAGCGAGGCGCGTCTTACCCACACCACCAGGGCCGATCAGCGTAAGCAGGCGCACATCGTCGCGGCACAATAATGCTCCTGCCTCGGCGATGTGCTGTGCGCGCCCAATAGTGGCATTCATCTGAGCAGGCAGCGAACGCTGAAGCCGGTCGCTGGTGGTGCAAGCATCGTGCATAAATAGCATTCCCAGAAGATAGAGTGTACGGGTCCGTCTAGGCTCGTCATATATATTGTAGCAAAAAACTTGTGGGGCGATGCTAATGCATAGGCATTAACTTCCTGATTTGCTACACCACACCGGTCCAATAGTCGTACTGCATATGGTACGCGGTTTCGGCTGCTTGCTCATTGCCAAGCAACTTCGCCACCACGTAGAGCGACATGTCGATGCCGGCAGATATACCCGCCGAGAGGATGATTTTGCCGTTATCGACGTAGCGTTCGGAGGGACAAAGCCGCGTATTGGGGGCTAAGGCTCGTAGTTCCTCCACTGCTTCGCGATGGGTCGTCGCTGACAAACCCTCAAGCAAGCTCGCCTTCGCCAACAGCAGCGCACCAGTGCAGACCGATAGCAGCAGATCAACGCGCCCGGCCTGGGCTTTTACCCAATCAATCAACACCGGATTATCTATTTCTCGCCGCGTCCCCTGTCCACCCGGTATCAGCAAAATGTCGGACGCGGGGCAATTTGCAAGGGTCCAGGTTGGATTGACGCTCAAGCCGTTGCGTGCTGTAACGGGTCCAGCTTGCTCCGCGACTGTGTACACACGAAACGGGCGCTCGCCACTGTCACGTAGTCCTGCCACCCCGAATACTTCAAATGGCCCGCAGAAGTCGAGCACCTCCACATCGTCAAATAGCAGGATTGCTACATTTCTGGTCACCTTGTCTTCTCCTTATGCCATGCCATATTTCTACTCAACCTTAACACCCAAACCTCGAACGAGGGCCACCGCCTGTGTCAGATCGATGGTTGCCCCTTTGAGGTTGCGAGGATCGACTCGCAAGCCATCAATTTTGGAACCACGTAGATCAACACCGCCGAGTTTCGCCCTGGTGAAGTCGGCTCCGCTCAAATCACACCTGGCAAACGTCGTTCCGGTAAGGTCGGCCTCCATAAAATTGACTTCGCTCAGGTCGCACTCTTCAAAGCGCACTGAGCGAAATTTGCTAAAAGCGAACTGCGCCAGTTTCGCCTGGCACTCTTTGAAGAAAATATCTCGATACTCGGCTTCGCTGCTCTGATACCCAATCAGATGACAACCCATGAATTCCACGCGCGTCACGCTGGCTTCCTGCCACTCGGCATTGGCGAGGTCACAAGTAAGGAAGCGACAATCCAGAACGCGGACACGCTGCATACGCGTCTGGTTAAAATTGACGTACTGGCAAGTAACCTGCTCAAAAGAGAGGTAGCGTGCATGCTGTGCTGAAAAATCATCGTTCGCGAGTTGCCGCTGTTCGTAGCGCGCCTCTGGTTGTAGAAAAGGGTCGGGCAGGCCCTTTGCAAGCTCATGCTTCGGCAGGTCGGGCACTTTGACGATGCCACGCGCCGGGTTCGTTTGTTTGTTTTTCACAAAATTTCCTCGTTTCGCCCCAGATATTGTTTCACTCCACAGCACTTCAGTATACCATCCAATAACCATTTGACGATTAAATCGTGAAAATTGTATATTTAAAGCCGTGCTCAATGGCGTCTTGAAGCGTCATTGAAAGTCGAGTGCTGGACTTGTATGGGCAGGTTAGGCACACAGCATATAACGAATATGTTGTTATTTGCAGATCGCGGAAGCGATGCTAGAAAGTTTTTAACATGGAATATCGTCACTTGGGACGTGCTGGCGTCAAAGTAAGCCCTATTTCGCTTGGAAGCTGGCTTACCTACGGCCACTCCGTTGAACAGCAGACAGCCATTAATTGTATCCACAAAGCCTATGAGTTGGGCATTAATTTCTTCGATACTGCCAACGCCTACAATCGTGGTGGGGCAGAAAAAGTTGTGGGGGCAGCCCTCAAAGAATACACTCGTGACTCGTATGTGCTGGCAACGAAGCTCTACTGGCCGATGGGCGATGGCCCAAATGATCGCGGCCTCTCGCGCAAGCACATTATGGAGCAGTGCAACGCCAGCCTGAAGCGGCTTGGCGTCGATTATATCGACCTCTATCAGTGCCACCGCTACGATCCTGAGACCCCTATCGATGAGGTTCTGCGTGCACTCGACGATCTGGTTACGCAAGGCAAAGTGCTCTACGTCGGTGTATCCGAGTGGAGCGCGACACAGATTGCCGACGCGGTCTATACCGCGCGCGAGATGAATCTCGATAAAATTGTCTCCAACCAGCCCATTTACAACATGCTCACACGCTATATCGAGCGCGACATTATTCCACTGTCTGAGCGTGAAGGTATCGGTCAGATCGTATTCTCGCCGCTGGCACAGGGCATCTTGACGGGTAAATACAAGCCCGGACAGCAGCCAGGACGGGATACGCGGGCTGGCAACGAACAGGTTGGTTCTGCCATGAGTAACCTCTTGAATGATAAGGCGCTCACAGCAGTCCAGAATCTTCAATCAGTAGCAAATGAAGGCGGCTACAAACTTAGTCAGCTTGCCCTGGCCTGGATACTGCGCCAAAAGAACGTTAGCTCGGCGATTATCGGTGCTTCGCGCCCCGAGCAAGTTGAAGAGAACCTCAAAGCGGCTGACATTACACTGAGCGACGATGTGCTGCAGCGCATCGACGAGATCCTTGAAGGGGTCGTCAGCTACACGCGCTAATTGTCACAATTGTCACCATGGCAAATCATTAGAGAAAGAACGGCCGATCGTTGTATCGGCCGTTCTCTTTTTTCATGAAAACTAGCCATTCTGGGTAAGCCATCTTCCCTATCTCCCATGTACTTCCTTATCATCTGATAAAATAGATGCTAGTAATGAATTTCTTTCCAGCACTCACCCTGAAACTCTGTTTGATTCGTTGGCCGTCTGAAGCGGCTCAGCTAGAAAATGCAACGGTAGAGACGATATACACAGACGTATTTATCAGAAACATGCCTTGTGAGGCGGGACTCAGCGGGGAGACTCACCTTGTTCATAAGTAACCCTATGCTACTTTCTTTCGTAAATAGTTTCGGCCTGTATAAAACTGATCAATTACTGTTTCCTACAAGGAGAGCTATCTCTTATGTCCTTCTTATCGAGGCTAAGCCTCGCCAACAAGAGCTTAATTGCTCTGATAACAATAGCCATCTTGCTATTAGGTGGCTTTACTATTCCACAACTCAAAGAGGAGCTGTTTCCATCCCTCGAATTTCCAACTATATCGGTGAGTGCCATTTATCAGGGAGCCTCACCCTCTATCGTCGAGCACGACGTCACCACACCGTTGGAACAGAGCATTCAAGGCGTGAGTGGCGTACAGAAAATCACCTCATATTCCAACGCGGGCAGCTCTATTATCACGGTCGCATTTGATTATGGTACCGACCTGAATAAAGCGCAGCAGGATATATCCCAACACATCAACCAGATACAGTCAACCCTTCCCACCAACGTCACTCCGCAAGTACAATCCTTCAGTCTGACCGATCTGCCAATTATCTCTTTGTCGGTCAGTTCGAATCAGAACCAGCAAACGTTGGCCGACAACTTGAACACGACGCTCGTACCAGAAATCCAGAAGATTAGCGGCGTCGGCAAAGTCTCAGTCACTGGCGTGCGCACACAAATCGTGAGCCTCACGCTGGACCTGAACAAGCTCAAGAAACTTGGCCTAAGCGCTAGCCAGGTTGAAGGGGCGCTACAAGCTAACAATATTACCGTGCCCGCTGGCAACGTTGACGCGAACGGAAAAACATTGCCCATCAAGGTTGGCAATACCTTCAATTCAATCAATGACCTCAAAAATGTCATCGTCGGCACACAGACCAGTCTGCCAAGCGCCGCTGGGGCCGCCGGGGCTGGTGGCGCGGCCGGAGCAGCCGGTGGTTTTCCTGGTGCTAGTGCAGGCGCTGGGGCTGGCGCTGGGGCTGGCGCGGGCGCTGGGGCTGGGGGCGCAGGTATAGGTGCTGGCGGATTCGGAGCGACTGGTGCGAGCGCGAGCGCGGCTGGTTTGCCGGGTGCAGCAAGCGTCAAGCCTCCTACACCAAAGTTCGTCAAACTCAGTGATGTTGCCACCGTCAAAGAGGACCTTTCCCCGTCAACATCACTTACACGCACCAACGGCCAACCTAGCCTGGGTATCTCGGTCGTCAAAACCTCCAGCGGTAATACCGTGACTATCTCCCAGGCCATCAACAAAAATCTGACCAGCTACGAACACGACCTTGGCGGCAACGCCAAAATTACGGTGATCAGCGACCAGGCTCCATCAATCCAGCGGTCAGTCAACGATCTTATTCGTGAAGGACTGATTGGGGCCATCTTCGCCATCATCGTGATCCTGCTCTTCCTCTTCTCGCTCCGTTCTACGCTGGTCACAGCAATCTCGATTCCGCTCTCGATCATCATTGCCTTAATCGGCCTCTATATCGGAAACTATACCCTCAACATCCTGACCCTCGGCGGCTTAACAATCGCGGTCGGTCGTGTTGTTGATGACTCTATCGTGGTCCTGGAAAATATCTATCGCCACTTACAAGAAGGCCAGGATAAACGCACAGCCATTCCCGCAGCGGTACGCGAAGTGGCTGGAGCAATCACCGCGTCAACCTTAACAACCGTTTCTGTCTTCCTGCCCGTAGCCTTTGTCGGCGGCATTGTGGGTGAACTCTTCAGCTCGTTTGCTGTGGCCGTGACCATCGCGCTGCTGGCTTCGCTGCTGGTAGCCCTGACGATCATTCCAGTGCTGGCTTACTGGTTCCTGAAGTTGCCCAATGCTCGGCAGATTGCCAAAGCGCAACAGAGCAGCAAGCGCGGTGGCTCATGGTTAGAGCGCGGTTACATTGCGATGATTGGCGGTATCATCGGTCGCTGGTGGTCTCGTGGGTTAACCATCGTCGTCGCCATCGCGGTCCTCGTCATCACCCTGGGTCTATCACGCGGCTTGCAAACCAATTTGTTTGGAAGCTCTGGTCAGAATACGTTCAATGTCAATCTGACAACTCCTCCCGCTTCTAGCCTAGATACGACCAATAGTTCCGCGCAAAAAATCGAGCAGGTCATTCAAAACCTGGCGGGAGTCAAAACATACCAGGTCAGCGTCGGCTCTGGTGGCGGGTTCGCTGCGCTATCTGGTGGTGGCACGAACGCGGCTTCATTCTCCATCACCACCAAAGATGGTACCGACAATACCGCCTTTGAAAAAACGTTGCGTGACAAACTCGCCAACTTCAAAAACCTGGGAACGCTCACCGTTTCCGGCAGCCAAGGTGGACCATCCAGCTCGAATATTGAAGTTGATGTCAAATCAGCGAACAGCAACACGCTCAGCCAGGCTTCTCAGCAGGTCGAAAACGCCTTGGGCAAGATTTCCGGCCTTACCGATATTACCAGTAACCTGGCCAATCAGGTGCCACAGATCCAGATCAATGTGGACTCTGAAAAGGCCTTGAAGAATGGCATGACTGCGGCTCAGGTCGCTCAGAACGTGCGCCTGGTCTACTCGGGCACGACGGTCTCGCACATTACACTCAATGGCACACAGCAGGATGTCGATCTCTACGTCGGTACTCCAGCTACCACCGTCAAAGACATCCAAAACCTGCTCATTCCCACCACCACGGGCACCGTCAAAGTTGGCGACCTCGCAACGGTGAGCCAGGTCAATGGACCCGTGCAGATCACGCATATCAACACCAACCGCACAGCATCGATCACCGCAACAGTGACCGATACCAACGTTGGCGCCGTCAGTTCGAAGGTGCAGCAAACCGTCAACAAGCTCAGCTTGCCCAACGGCGCTTCAGCCTCACTTGGTGGCGTCACCTCCGATCTGAACAGCACCTTCTCTAACCTGGGCCTGGCGGTGCTCATTGCCATCATCCTGGTCTACTGTATTATGGTGGCAACCTTCCGCAGCATCCTACAACCAATTGTGCTGCTGATCTCGATCCCGTTCGCGGCTACCGGCTCGATCATTCTCTTGCTGCTCACCCGCATCCCTCTGGGTGCGCCTGCGCTGATTGGCTTCTTGATGCTTGTCGGTATCGTTGTGACCAACGCTATCGTGCTCGTGGACCTGATCAAGCAGTACCGCGAGAAAGGGTTGACAGTACGTGAAGCGGTTATTGAGGGCGGACGCCATCGCTTGCGCCCGATCTTGATGACGGCGATTGCAACCATCCTGGCACTGGTGCCGATGGCGTTAGGTGTTGGCGGCTCCGGCGGCTTCATCTCGCAGCCGCTCGCCATTGTGGTCATCGGTGGCCTGACCACGTCCACCATTCTGACACTGATCCTGGTGCCCACGCTCTACACCATGATCGAGGGGCCACGCGACCGCAAACGGCTCCAGGCCGCAACGCCAGTCGAAGCAATCCCAATGCAGGAGGTGGCAACGGTCTAATAACGGCTTCATGCGTCATGAATACAAGCAGATGGCAGCGCCCAAAGAACGCTGCCACCTGCTTGTATTTTGCTTAATAAATGAACCTCAAGGCAATATAGAAGCAATCCTGACAGAAGATGGCAAGTATACAACTGTATCATAAGCTCCCAGTATCCATATTGGGAAACGACGTTTGAAAAGGAGTCTGCTATGGTTGCAACACAGATACTTGCTTATTACCGTCAACATAGCCTCTTCACTGACCCTGGAGTATGTGCAGATCTCTATGCTGATCTACCTCACGATGTTGCTGGCCTCGCTCAAGTAGTGCAGGGGCTTATCATTCACCCAGGAAATTTAAACTCGTACAACGTTAAGCAAGGAGAGATTGATAATACGGTCTTTGGCCTGCACCGCGTCGAGAATTTATTGCAACGTATGCAACGACGTTACACTGCCCCGCTGACCGTTTCACGTCCGCCAGCGTTGCGCATCGGTGCAATCTGCCGCAACTTTGCCGTGTTGCTCGTCTCAATGCTTCGTCAGCAAGGGATACCTGCACGAGCACGCGTCGGTTTTGGTGGCTATTTCTCGGGGCAGCGATTTTATGATCACCGGATCACAGAATATTGGAACAGCAAAGAGCAGCGCTGGGTTCTCACTGATGCCATGATAGATGATGTTCAGCGACAAGCATTACCCGTTACTTTTAATTCACTGGATATCGCGCCTACTGATCCTTTTAAGCTGGCGGGAGAAGCGTGGCTGCGTTGTCGCGCTGGCGAGCTAGCTCCACATACCTTTGGTGATAGCGATACTGATATCGGCATGCCGCCTATACGCTACGCCTTGCTACAAGATTTTGCTTACCTGAATAAGTGCGAAATGTTGGGAAATGATGACTGGGGAGAATTGATAACAAAGCCAGAAGCAACTTTGACTAGTGACGACCTTGCACTACTGGATCGCATTGCTACCTTGACATTGCAGATTGACACCCAACTTGCTGCTCTGCGCACACTCTTTACTGAAACCCCCTACGGGCAGAGTGTACGCACTCAAGTAGAAGCACTCGTCTAATTGTTAACTTGCAATAAGCCAATAATATTCCTTTTTTTGCAGTTGAAAATGTCTGAAAGTGTTTTCAACTGCTTCTACATGAGAATAACCTTTACATTAGAGATCAGGCGCCGCCAAACCATGCATACCGAGCGAGAAAGAGATTTCACCACCGTGATGCAGGTCGTGCTCGATGACGTGCCAGATGACCCACTGGCGAGAATGCGTGTCCAGTCTTCCTTTATGATCTTTTCGGAGGCTCTGTTCCAGGTCAGCCGGGGCCCAACGCGTAAGAGCGTTCTGGATCACCTGCCAGGTTGCCTCAAGTCCCTCGACTAACTCGGCAGCACTGCGTACAGGCTCACCCTCTTGATCCCAACCTTGAATCACCTCCATGTTTTCCTCCCCTTCGCCCAGAAACGTGTGGAACCACCTGGCACGAGCCGCGATGAGGTGCGTGGCAATTTCACCAATGGAACGCTGGTGTGGCGCGGCCCGCAAGGCAAGCTCGGCAGACGAAAGCGGCGCGATGGCCGTGACAAGGTGTTGCTGGTATCCATCCCAGCCTTTATAAAATTTGGCAAGCGAATATTGCTCTTCAGCCATGAGCATTTCTCCTCTTTATCATCGTTCTTTTTAGCCTACCATGAAAAACGGTAATAGCATGTCCTTATTCGGATGATTGTTGATTTATGGCGATAAAGAAAAAACCGAGCAGAGACGCACCAATTACTCACGACATTGACCATAGGCGATATACGCATAGGAATAGCTGTGGTACTGATCATATTCCGCCAGAGACTGAGCAAGCGCACGGTCATACTCATCTGGTGAAACATTCAACTGTGCAATGACCTGTTGACGCATCGCTTTGTTTACCGCTTGAACGCCGATAGCAGCCACCTTGCCAACGCGTCCACCCCAGTCACCAATCGGATTAGAGAGACGTTCCGCTTTCACGTGGACCAGGCCAGCAGTTTCCAAAATTTCGCCTGCCCGGTGCGACATCGCGGTATCAATACCACGCCTCTTACTGACCTCGGTTGACCATTCGGCCAACCTGGCACTTGCTGGCCCCATGTTTTCAAAGGCAATATCGATCTCGACCAATTCTATCCAACCACCAACACGCGTGACGCGCAATAACTCGCGCGCTTCAGACAACCATTGATGCGCTGGTAAGGCAAAGACGAGCAAGCGTTGATGCACGAAATCAAATTTTTTCGCGGCAAAAGGCAGACCATCTAAAACGTTGCCCTCTAGAAAACGGCAATTCAGAGGAAATTGGGACCTGATAGCATTAGACACCGGTAAGGTTAAATCAAAGCCAACAACATCAGCTTGTGGAGAAGCCTGGGCCATCTCGATCATCCAACGTCCAGTACCACAACCCACATCCAGGATAGACGCCGCTTGCTGAACTGGAACCAGGTGATTTCCCTTGAGGATGGCACGCAAAATATAGTGCTGAAAATCGAGCCGGTCAATCTCTTCATCATCTTTGGGCAGTAAATACGGAGCATCGGCAACATGGCGACGCCCCTCAATCATTTCGTAGTGAACAGTGGTACGTAACCTAGAATCCGCTGTTGAAGTAACAGCAGATTGTTGCTTTTTTCCAAATAACCAGGCTAAAAGATCCATAAAAATAAAAGCGCTCCCCTTATTCTGCAATATGCATTTTCATTGTAAATGAATCAACGGCTGAATGCCAAGTGATAACGCGTTGGCAGCATGTTCAAGAAAGCGAGGGATGCAGTAAGCGCAGATACGTGTTGGTTTATTAAAGCATATATCCGCCTCTTATAGATAGTTACACCAATCAATCCATGTTGACCAGCCAAAAGAAAGGCGGTACGACAGAACCAGGGAGCAAACATCTATGCAGGAACAGCTTAGACAGATTTTAAAGAGCATATGCGGGGTATAGAAGACGCATCCTGAATCTACTACAATGTGCTATGAATGTGCTAATCTAATATGCTCAATTGTGCTCCCATTTTTGCATCCACCACTCAATATGAGGCATCCCAGAGCATGTTCCAGTGTTCAGGACAGTCGTCATGTCAAGTGGGGTTCGACGTAAATCGATACTCAGGCGACCGGCTTCGATGCTGAGTAGAGCATACTCTGCCCAGTGGACGTGATGATTGTCAGGTAACGCTGGACTGCCAGCATTGACTCCAGGCAATCCAACGCTGCCAACATTGACGAGATAAGCATCTTTATAGCGACGGATCATCTGAATATGTGTATGTCCCCCAACCATCACTGTCGCAGCAAAGCCAGCGAGCATCTGCTCCACGACAACATCAGGAGTGGTCGCAGCAATGACATCATCGAATGAACGAGGGGAACCATGATACCATAATACAGTTCTTCCTTCGTCTAGAGGAAATTCAAGCAGAGGTGAGAACGTTTGGAGATAGCTTCGATCTTCTGGTATCAGTTGCTCCGCACACCATGAAGTGATAGTGCGAAGCGTTTCAGAGTCCGATGTTTTCGCTCCTGACGGCGACAACAGCCAGGCATCCGTATTTCCAAGGATCACCGGACATTGCAGTTGGCGCACGCGATCAATGGCCTCGTGCGGTTGCGGTCCAAGAGCTGCTACATCTCCCAGGCAGATGATACGATCAACAGACTCCATCGCTACCTCATGCAACACGGTCTCTAGCGCTACGAGATTCCCATGAATATCTGCAAGCAGTGCGATACGCATTCGGCATCCTTTCTGCGAAGGTATAACAGCAGGGAACAGTATCCAGCATCAACCAACAAGCAAAGCTTGTATCTCAGCAATAGCCTGCTCTGTGTTTTTGAAGCAAACAGCACACATCCCCAGGGCATTGGGCAGCTTCAACGTTACACTGCTTATCATCAACAAATATAGCCTCGTGTGGCTGCACACCTAGCCGGGTTAACGCACGCTGATAGATGCGCGCATCTGGCTTGGAAATCCCTTCTTCACCATCGAAGAGCATGAGATCTACCAACTCACTCAGCCTGAATTTACGATTGAGAGCCTCGCATGATCCACCATTGCAAATTGTTGCAACCTTATATCGTGGATGTAGGCTGCCCACAAATTGAGCAAGCTCGATATTAAGCTGCTCATAGGACCTGAAAATATCACTAGCTGCGACGCCCGCCTGTTCACATTTCCTATATGTGTCCCAGTCAACATCGATGAGCACGCCGCCTATATCAAAAATAACGGCACGAATTGCCATACAGAGCCCTTTGGCTTCTCATAAGAACTTATAAATTGCGGTTATCCGTCATATCCAGCATAACATAACATCTATACTCAATGCAATTTGATTAGCTTACGCCTCTAGAATGATAACCTAAAGAAGAAATCGACCCTCACATCAGTACCCAAATCAACCCAGGTTGACCAGCCAAAAAGAAAGGCGGTACAATAGAAGAACAGGCACGACTTACCTGGGAGGAGAGAGACGAGCAATGAGAAATTTATTCGACCCGCAGGAAGCACAAACCAACGCGCATACACTACTCAAGACGCCACAGCGTTTTCAAGAATGGCTGGCAACCAATCCCGACCGGCTGTTCCGCTCCTATAGAAAGAGCGGCATGAGCGCCCTGGCCCGCTTCCTGACAGAAGCGGGAGTGGCAGGTGTCTACCAGTACCGGCAACATCTCTACGTCGGCATGACGCCACTTGAATTGCCTGATTGGGCAGAGCACCTGGACATTCCCACTCACCAGAGTTTTCTGGCACGCTACTTGCTCTGGCGGCTAGACGAAGGTAGCACCAGGGATATTGCTAACCTGACAACACATTGAGATATTTCTCTCTAACCCTCGCCTTGCTCATCCATCCTAGCTTTTCCAATCGCCAAGAAAGACTGCATCCTTGCTCTCTACGTGCGCTCCCAGCATGGGATGTACTTCCATAGCTGGCGAATACTTGCTGGCAGGCACTGTTTTACCCAGGGCCTCTGCTATGGCACGCACATAATGCGGAGCACCACCACAGCAGACACCGATATAGTTGACGCCAAGCGCCTGGGCACGCTGCGCGAAGTTCGCCATTTCAAAACGATTGCACAAAAATGGCTCAAGCGCCAACGGAAAAGCACGTTCCCCCTTGTCTAACGGCAATGACTCGAACGTCGGAAACTGCTCGTTGGTCTTATAGGGCACTGGCTGCGCCGCCACACAGCAAGGAACCGCTGCCCGTACTTTCTCGATCAGAGGCAACATCGTTGCCGGACCACGGTCGCAGTTCAACCCCACAATATCTGCGCCATGATCGGCAAGGACCTTACACGCCTCGACGTAATCGTACCCATCCCGCGTTCGCTCAGGCTGCACCGTGGCTAACGTGACCATCGCCGGGAGACCGAGTTGCTTGATCACCTCAAGCCCAATCAGCGCTTCCCCCAGATAATCGTTGGTCTCGGAAATCACAAAATCGATGCCTTCTTCCACCGCCCATGTCAGTTGCTCTTCGTACATCGCTCGCACAATTCTACTGCTCGCCTGGATGTTTTGCAGATCATACGACCAGGTATTGCAAATATTGCCCGCCACCAACGCATCGCCTTCACGCGCCACCTCATTGGCAAGTCGCACCGCCTGGCGATTCATGCGTTCAAGATCGTTCTCCCGCCCTACATCCTTCAGTTTCTCGCGGTGCGCATAGTAGGTTAAGGCCACCATCACTTCACAGCCAGCCCGCAAGTATTCACGGTGCAGTTGCTTGAGCGCTTCGGGGAAGTCCAGCACCACCTCCGGCACATATGGACCCGCTTTGATATACCCTCGGCGTTCAAGCTCAAAAACATAGCCTTCTCCTCCCACCACAATACCCTCCGCCAGTCGTTCAAGAATTCCCCGCCGCGTTATTGTACGCATACTATTCATTCCTCCTTGCATTATCTGCACGCTATACTTGTGACGATATAAAGCGCTGAGGTGCAAAACGCGCAATATCGTAGACGGTCCCGCCCTGCAACGCTAATTGCATGAGCGTCTGACCAACCCACGGTGCATACTTGTAACCGGTGCCACGCCAACCCACGCCCACATACACATCAGCAAATTCGGGCACATTGCCGAGAATGAAATTATCATCCGCCACCAGGTCATAAAAACACTGGTCCACATCCTGCACGTCAACGGCCTGTGCATCCCGCAGAGCAGGCATACACTCATCGACAAAGCTGTGCACATCGCGAATATTGGTAGAAACGACCTCTGCATCGGGTGGATTGTAAAAACCAATCTTCACGCCCGGCGTCTTACCCTCGTAGAGGGGGTGGCCGTAAATGCCGACGTCGAGATACGCGAATACTGGCAGCACATCTGCTGTAAACTGCGCCTTTTTATCTGGCGTTGGGATGAAATATTTACACTGGCTGGGACGATCCGGTAGCAGTGAAAACTGAATCTTGCAGCCCTCAAGCCGTTTCAACACCTCGTTCGTGCCCAAGCCCGCCACAATAACCAGCTTCTTCGCTACAAATTCGCCGCCACTGGTCGTGATATACACCAGCCCATCGCGTTGCTGCACACGCGTGATATCGACGTGTTCCTCGACGCTCACCTGCTTTTCACGCAAGGCGGTAAGCAGCGTACGCGTGATCTCAGGCACATAGAGAAAGCCCGCCTCACAGTCCATGCGCCCCAGGTCGGCGGCAAATTGTGGGAAACGCTGCTGAAGTTCCGCCTGCGATAGCGCCTCCGTCCGCAAATGTAGGTCCACCAGCGTTTGATAACTTTGTACGGCATACGTATTGGCAAGGTCGGGCGTCACATTTGCGCTGGCAATATTCAAGCAACCACACTCGATCAAGAAGGGTTCGGCTGCCCGCTTCTGAAGCAACAGCCATAAGCGGCGCGCTTCGTAGGCCAGCCTGGCATAGAAGGGGTCAAGGTAATCATTCCTGATCGAGCGTGTATAGCTGAAGGAAGCCGCCTGTTTATTTTCTATACCTATCGTTGACTTCTCTAAAATCGTGACCCTGGACGTGAAGTGAGAGGCAGCATAGGCGGTGCTGAGTCCCATAATACCTCCGCCAATAATGACCACGTCCTGTATATCCTCGTGCATCGTTACTCGTTCCCTTTCATTTGCTTGGATCAATAGATCCTTTCTTGCATGCTTATTCCTTGCCCAACGCCCACAAAGGTGTAATACTTTGTACTGTGTAACACAAACGTATTGCCAGCCAGCCCACCAGGCAACGTCCCGCTGTGCAGCCGTATCCATTCGTAGTAGGCTGGTGCTAGCTGGTACGCCGCGTAGCTATGTGTTCCCAACTCCTTAAAGTGTGCTTTTGCATCGAGATGGCTAAGTAATACCAGGTTGTACCAGCAGCCAGAACGTAGTTCCAGCGAACAGTAGCCAAGCAGGCCCGGAATATTGGGGAGTTCCGTCAGCAGCAGTTTATCAACTTTCCAAAGCTCGTTTTCCATCAGTGGATCGATCAGCTTGCGTTTTTTGCTGACGAAACCAACAAACGAAAGGTCCTGACTCTGCATCAATGCCAGAGCGTTGTAAATGGCTATACGATGGGTGCGACCACGGCGCTCTTCCAGATAGGACACCGAAGGTTGTGACATGCTGACAAGCGTATCAAATGCGTACATCATGACATGGACTTTTTGCGTCATATAGCGAAACACTGCACGATCTGTATTGCCTTTTTTGCTGCTTTCACCTGTACAGGACTCTAGCGCTTGCCTTTTTGAGGTTGCGTAATGCTTATCCATCGATATTATCCTTGATGGAATGTATAGAAGTTCATATGCAAATGTATATGAACTACACTTTCTACAAAGAGATGCGAGAGAGAAATGCTCTAAAGACACGCGTAGAAAAAATTTCCAGCGTGTTAAGCATGTGGACAATGAAAAAAGTTACATCAATGGGTTTGGCGGTGGTAAATGGGTGGATGCGTTAGCAGTGAGGATTTTGCCCTGGAGCATGCGTGGAAGAGCAAAAGAGGGGACGCGAATTCAAACGACGTAAAGCGCTTGCTCCACTGTTACCGTCTGAGCGCGCAACACTGGGTACAAGCAGAGCCATGATGTTTCGTATTGTCTGCATATGTACTCCTGAGTAGTGAATGATGTTTCTGGCATCCTTACGTTGCTTCTTTGCGTGAGTAACAGACGTTATTATCTATTGTAGAGAAAATATGACGCTTTGTCAATCAAGGCGTTGCAGGAAGCCCCGGCTTTCTGCAACGGTCCACGTGATATAGTGTCACCATTAGCACCCTATTCGACGTATGTCCTTTAGACGTTACTAGTAAGATGTGCCTATTTTTTGCTCGTAAAGGGTTTTTTTACTTTCACACAGGAACAGAAGGAGAACCTTGGGATGCCACAAGTGACAAATTATGATGCAATTGTTATCGGTTCTGGTCAGGGAGGTGGACCGCTCGCGACCGCATTAGCACAGGCAGGCCGGAAAACGGCGCTGGTTGAGCGCGAACACATCGGCGGTACCTGTATCAACGAGGGCTGCACCCCCACAAAAACGATGGTCGCTAGCGCACGCGTCGCGTACCTGGCACAGCGCAGCGCTGACTATGGCGTACACACCGGCCCCATTTCGGTCGATATGCAGGTCGTGCGCAAACGCAAACGCGACATCGTTGAGAGCTTTCGCAGCGGCAGCGAGAGCCGTATTAAAGCGACGCAAGGGCTGGATCTGTTAATGGGCGAGGCCCATTTTACCGCACCAAAAACGCTCGAAGTTCATCTCAATAACGGCGAGACGCAACAGATCACGGCTCAAACTATTTTTATCAACACTGGCGATCGGCCAGAGCAGCCCGTTATCAAGGGCATCGAGAGCGTATCCGTGCTCAACTCAACCACAGTAATGGAACTGGACACGGTTCCTGAGCACCTGTTAATCATCGGTGGTGGTTACGTCGGCTTAGAGTTCGGACAGATGTTTCGTCGCTTTGGTAGCCAGGTCACGATCATTCAGCGCGGTCCACGCCTGCTTACACGCGAAGATGAAGATATATGCGACGAGGTGGCGAAAATTTTGCGCGAGGACGGGGTCACGGTCCTGACCGAAACCACCCCACAACAGGTGGAGCAAAGCAGCGATGGGCGCATTCGATTGACTGTGCGTACGCCTCAAGGTGAACAGCAGCTTACCGGCTCGCATCTGCTAGCAGCAGCAGGGCGCACACCCAACACCGATCGGCTCGCCCCTGAAGCCGCTGGCATACACCTCGACAAACGTGGCTACATCCAGGTCAATGGGCAACTGGAAACGAACGTACCAGGCATCTACGCGCTGGGTGATGTGAAGGGTGGTCCGGCCTTCACCCACATCTCCTACGATGATTTTCGCATCTTACGCACCAATCTGCTTGATCATGGCAACGCCAGCATTCAGGGCCGCGTTGTTCCCTATACCGTCTTCATCGATCCCCAGCTTGGACGCGTCGGCATGAGCGAAAGCGAGGCCAGAAAGCAGGGACGCAACATCCGCGTGGCAAAAATGCCCATGAGTTACGTGGCACGCGCCCTGGAAACCGACGAGACGCGCGGCTTCATGAAGGCCATCGTCGATGCCGATACGCAGCAAATCCTGGGCTGCGCCATTCTAGGCCTGGAAGGCGGCGAGATTATGGCAATTATACAAGTGGCGATGATGGGAAAACTGCCTTACACCGCATTGCAGGAAGGTGACTTTGCCCATCCAACATTAGCCGAAGCGCTCAACAACCTGTTCACGATGTTCGAGCAATAAATAATAACCACGTTTCACAGATACATAAAGGATTGTTAATGGTTTGCGCAAACCATTAACAATCCT
>DATAYF010000728.1:0-4189 GCA_036272735.1 Ktedonobacteraceae bacterium | reverse complement strand
CCCAACAACGCGCAACCGGTACCGCCCATCTACCAGCCGGAACTGATTGCTGATACGGTCGCCTGGGTTGTCGATCACTATCGCCACCAGCTTTTCATCGGTCTATCAACGGTAATTGTCATTCAAGGCAACAAGCTCGCTTCTGGCCTTGGCGATTGGTATCTCGGTAAAACCGGTTATAAATCGCAACAGACCAACGAGCGTGCAGATCCACATCGCCCCAACAACCTGTGGGAACCCGTCGATGAAGAGCATGATCATGGAGCGCATGGAGCCTTTGACGACCAGGCAAAGAGTAGAAGCTGGCAGGTATGGGCCGATACCCATCGCAATGTCCTCGCCCTCGTCGGGGGTGGCATCGCCAGTAGCATTATGGCGGTACTGCTGTGGCGGAAACAATAAAGTTATGATATTCCTGAGGCAGCAGCCCAAAGCCATCTGTAAATTGCCGGGCACAGTCTGCGATGTTACAATGCATAGGTAGACAATGAAGAGCAAAAATGAGGAGGAGGAAAACCCGCTATGGGATTTGATCAGTATCACGAACCCGCGAATGAACTCACCCAGGAGACGCGCACCTTTGTCCGCATGATTGTCTCGCTGACCGAGGAGGCAGAAGCTATCAACTGGTACGAGCAGCGCATATCGGTAGAGCAGAACGCCCAGGCGCGAGCCATCATGGAGAACGCGCAGGGTGAAGAATTCAAGCATTTCGGCATGGACCTCGAATTTTTGCTACGCCAAAAGCCGAAGTGGAAAGTCGCTTTGCAGGGCATACTCTTCAAGCAAGGCGACATTGTCAGTCACGGAGAAGAGGCCGAGGATAAGGAAAAGTAGCTTTGTAGGTAAACCTGCTATAGCCCAGCATAAAAAAGCACCTCAAGCGACTGTACATGCAGCTTGAGATGCTTTTTTGTGTAACCCTATGGCAGATGCACTTTGAAGGTCCAGGATGTGGCCGATTTATCAAGGACATACGCGCTATTGGGAGCGGGACTATAGACAGTACCATCACGCCCATGGGACAGGTGTAATTGGGCGACCTGCTGCTTGACAGTTATCGTCCAATCGCCATGCTCATGAGAGAATGATTGTGGCATAGAAAGGCCAATCACCGATTGATCGTCTCCCATGTAGATCGGTTCATTAATCTCACCTCCAAATAAAGGAGTTTCCACCGTAAAATTGCCTACTTTGTCCTTGAACACAAACAGCTGATTAGCCTTGTATAGCCGATCCATCGCTCCATAGGAAAGCGAATCATGATAGCTACACGTATTGTACGAGACAGTACAAACATTGTAGGTCTTCTTCCCATTTGAAACCTTGATATCAAAGTATTTAGACGTATACGTCTTTGGTGGTGATGTCTTCTTTAGCCAGGGGGGAAGATTAGCATCCTCTAAACTGAAACCACGTATGTAGAAACGTGTTTCAGTTGGCGCAATCACAACCTTTTCCAGCGTCAAGGTTTTCCCGTTCAGGCGCACAACTTGATGCGGAAACAGAACACGCCCAGCGTGGAACGGCAGCATAAAGTTAAATTTTACGGTGCGAGCGCACTGGTGGTCTATTATACCATTACATTTGGCAAAAAGCTCCAGGTGCAACGTGATCTGGGTAGGGTTTCCCTGTATGCTTGCCGCGTTAAAGGTATACACCAGTCCCTCCGAGTTGCCCTTTTTACTCAACAGGCTGCGCGCGTTTAAGACGGGCAAGTCAACACCTTGAGACGTTGTGAGATGCGGTAGATCACTTATTGAAACGTACTCGTACGTTTTAAAGTTTTCATCAATAGATTTGTTGGACTTTATTTTATAGGAAGCGGTTGGCATGTGCGGGAGATCTTCGGAAAGGCCAAGGATGACATTACTGCCATCGGCATAGCCACTTTCCAGCGTCACCTTGTAGCCATCAGCCACAAACGTCTGGTTAATCTCGGTTATCTGCTGCTGCGTAAGCAAGGTTTTCGTACCAGGGTCAGCGCTAAAAAGCGCCTGCAAAGCCTGCGGCAAACCACCGGCGGCATAAACGAAACCTCCACATACGAGCACGACCAGTATGCTGAGAGCCAGTCCTAGTGGCAGCGAGACACGACGTCTACCAATACCAACATAGCGGGGAGCAACGATGCTACGCCATGACTCTTTGGCACGAGGAGTGGGTTTGGCCGATTGCATCTGGAATTGCTGCCAATTAAGCTTATCTGGAGGAGTGGCCGATGTGTAAGTAGCCTCAAGGTTCTCAAGACACTGCTCAAGTTGTGGATCAATATGCTCATCAAAAAGATCGGAATAGCGTTCTCTAGTGTTCATGAGAATAATACTCCTTGAAGGTTTGGATGGTGCGACTCAGTTGTTTTTTAATCGCATTCTGACTTTTGCCGACAACAGCGGAGATTTCTGGAATAGTGAGCCCGGCACCGAAGCGCAATGCTAGTAACTCACGCTTAAAAGGGGTCAATTTTTGTAGCTGAACACGCAGGTCCGCGAGGGCTTCCGCGTGCAAAACCTGCTCTTCCACACCAGGTTCAGTATGAGGATGCATTGTTTCCGGCAGAGCATCCCATGACGCAAGTTGGGGGGTGCGTGTAGATACATTAATAGCGACGTGGTATGCAATACGATACAGCCAGACGATAAAAGGCACTTTCTACTGCTTATAGCGCGGGAGGGCCTTGAGCACGTGGTAAAACACCTGATGAGTCAAATCGGCGGCGTCTTCATCATTATTGATGCGCGTGCGCAGATAGCGATAGACGCGCACATGATAACGCAGGTATAGCGGCTCAAACGCAGCAGGGTCGGCCTGCGCGGCCTCGATCCACCTTGCTTCGCAATCGTCATGCTCTTCGCTGTCCGTCCCTTGCAAGAACGAGGGTAAAGCGCTTTTTCCTATAAGGTTGCTTTCCATCAAGACATTTACACTCCTTGAGCCCACGCTCAACAAAAAGGCTTGGTAGTGCTCGCAATGAAACAGGTATATGCACTAGTATTCCTATAAACACAGAAATGACGAAATGGTGACATTATTGGCAATTTTTGATCGGACCGAGCAATAGATAGAACGGGGATACTAGCCCTTCGAGTCTGTCAAGTATTTTACACCCTCGCGTCGGACCACACACGACTTAATGCTACCGCATCCCGTTCTAATGGTATGCACAAGTTATTCTAGTTAGTGATGTGATGCAGGCGCGAGAAGTCAAGCTAAAAGCTTTTACATAAACCAATTTGACTATTTAGCCAGAAGGCGGGGCATTTTCACCAGAAGAGCGATATAAAAAGTGAACTCTACGGAGAGTACGGGTTGCATAGGAGTCAAGATGTCGCGACTAATTGACCAGGACCAATACGAAGAAGACGCGGGAGGGCAGCAGGCCAGTATTTCTGAACTCTATCAAAGATATGCTCCGGCTCTGTTGCTACATCTGCGTCGTCACTGCGCATCGATAGAGGATGCGGAGGACCTGTTACTAGAAATTTTTGCCGCCGCCCTGACCGAGAAGCGTCTACTGGTGCTGCCAGAATTGATGCAGCGCCTATGGCTCTGGCGTGTAGCCAGAAACAAGCTCATAGATGCCTATCGACAGCAGGGGCGGTGTCTCACAACCTCTCTGGAGAACACAATGGTGAATATGTTGGCGGGTGACGAGGTGACGCCAGAGCAACTTATTGTGCGCCAGGAAGAGCAAGTGCGCCTGCACCTAGCGATCCAGCGTCTCTCGCCCGTCCAGCAGCAGGTATTGAACCTGCGCTTTGTACAAAATCTGCGCTGTGGGCAGATTGGTCCACAGATGGGCAAGAGCGAGAAAGCCATCCGGTCGCTGCTCTCGCGTACCCTCAATCACCTGCGCAGCATCTATGGAACCGGGCGGGAGGGCTGAAGCGATGACGAAGCACGAGGATTTTACGCATTCCAACGATTTCTATGTGCCGGAACAGGTAGACGAGCAATTGGAGGCTATCCTGCGTACGGGTCAGGCCAGTCCCCGGGACCTGCGATTGCTTGAAGGACTGTTCCCTGAGCTCTCCATGCAACAGGGGCAGGCCAGTGCCACTGATGAAGCAGGTAAAAAGGTTTTGACACGTGTCTACTTTCGCTTGCAGCACATGGAAGAGATACAGCGTCTCAAAGAGCGTCACGCGCCACCCTCTGCCTATCCCGAGAGGACTTCGCAGAAAAGAGG
>DATAYF010000727.1:0-4600 GCA_036272735.1 Ktedonobacteraceae bacterium | reverse complement strand
GTATCGACCAGGGAGAACTGGAAATCCCAATTGCCCGCGTCTATCCCCTCGCTGCTGTTCGAGAGGCGTATCGCGAGTTGGAGCAGCGTCATACTCATGGCAGATAGTGCTTGTACCCTGAATGCTCACCTGGTTTGTTGTTGGAGGACGACACATTCGGTCAGAAGTACCGAACTTCTGACCGAGAAGGGCACATGCTGGAGAAAGTCGTGGATAGCATCACATGTCGTTGTGGCTATTTCCACGAACGACATGTGATGCTCTATCTAGATACTACCTTCTCTGTAGCTAGCTGTCAGGTTAAACAGTTCTTACTGGACTCTGAACCGTTTAACTTCTAAACGTCCAGAACTGAGTTTCCTGATTCGTCATGGCTGCTTCGGTCGACACAAAGCTGGATTTCGTCTTACTACCACCGTTCGGTTTGGACCCTCCCGTCGCATACACAACGACCGCCTGTCGACTCGCATCATACGTTGCGCTATGATAGCAACCTGCCGGTGAATCTTTTGAACAGTGCTCCTCCCAATTATGCCCATTCCACAGCCAGGTATCACCCAACTCAGCCGGTAAGCCACTTGCTGCATCGTAGCCTCCACCACCCACAAGCACGCTTTGTTGCGCTTCCTGGTGATATACCAGGTTCGCCCAGGTGCGTGCTGACGGTTGCACGCGAGGTCTTTGTTCGCACCAGTTGTAGCCATCCCAGGTCCAGGTATCGCTGTAGGCCGCGTAGCCACAGGTACCACCAAAAAGCACCGTGTGTCGCATATCTTCGTGGTGAGTCATACATGCCCCCTGCCGGATGCATGGCGCGTTCGTTTGTGGACGCGCCTGCCAGGCACTTCCATCCCAGATCCAGGTATCGTTCAAGAGCGTTCCTATACTACGGCCACCATACGTTTGCCCACCAAAGAGCACCACTTGTCGACAGGTGCTATCGTAGGTCATGCATGCTCCGCAACGTGGTAAGAGTGCCTCTGGCGTGTATTGGCGTCTCCACTGCGTCCCCTCCCAGATCCAGGTATCATTTAAGAGATAGCCGCTATCACTGACGCCGCCAAAGAGCATCACCTGTTCGCGTTGTGCATCGTAGGTCATGCAGCCACTGGTGCGCGCTGGTGGCGTGCTTGCCATCGACATCTCGCGCCAGTTCGCGCCATTCCATCCCCACGTATCGTTGCGACCACCCCCGCCAAAGAGCATCACCGAACGACGTTTCGCATCATAGGCCATGCAGCTCGCTTTACGCGACGGAGGCAGGACCCCCTGTGTCTGAAGGTGCCAACTTTGTGTTTTCAATGTATTCTTCATGATTTCTCCTCATTTCTCCTCATTTCTCCTCCTACCTGATTGGTTAAATGTTCGCATAGAGCGTGTCGCTTGGGATTGGTATAAGGGACGTGCTGTTTTGTGTGCAGACATTGTAGTCGCCGCAGCCGCAATTACTGATCCAATATTGCCAGAGCACCGGTTTTTGTCCACCCAAAGCGACATTTCCCACGTGCGATTTCCATTTGCCCTGCACGCTGGTTTGCGTGCTGCACGAATTGTCTGCAGGACCACACACACCAGTGCCACAGGTATAACAACCGGTAATCCAGAGGACAAAAGGTGTAGTCGGCTTAAATTGAGTCCCTAGCAGGTTTTTCCAATAGTTTGGACTGATGTACATGCCAGGCCATGTATTACGGGGTGTAATATTAAAAAGTTCTTGCAGGAACCCGTTCACTACTTGCTGGTTCGCTGTGTAATTCCCGTTCGTCCAACCGCCGAACCCTGACTCAATGTCCACAAATATCGTGGGACTCCCGACACTGGTCGCGTGTGGACCATGATTCCAGCCGTTCCAGGCGCAATCGGCCTGCCTTTTTCCCCAATCAAATGGGGAGGTGCTTCCTCTGTAGCCGTTGCCTGGTCCAACCAGTCCCCAATAGCCGAAAGTGCGCTCTCGCCCGGCGGCATTCGCGGCGTTCACGTTGAAGTACAAGGCATCACCTTGCGGCTGCTTGCCCCAGCCCATACGCCCGATATAGAAATTTTGTGGTAGCTCATAGCCCGTTTGCGAACTGCTATCAGTTCCCCACCAGGTCTGGACTGATTGCGCGTGGCTGTTGCTGGCATATTCCAGACTAGCAATCCCTAATCCTGCCGTTGCCGCGGCCAATCCGCCCGCCGCTGCGATTTTCAAGAGCTTGCGGCGCGGTATCCCATGCTGTTCCGTTGAGACGCTTGCTAGCGCACATTCAATCTCTGCTTGCGAGGCTCCGTGTTCACGGGCCAGTGCAAAATATTGGTTCATGCATGGTAGACAGCCCTCCCTGGCCTTTTTTACGCCCATCTTGATGGCGTCAATACGAATTTGTTCAGATGTTCGTGGACGGAGCATGTTTCTCGCTGTCCTCCTTTTGACTCTTCGCTTTTTATGGCTGAAGGCTGGGGGTATTCCCTCTAGCCGCTGCTTACAAGAAAAGTATGAATTGCATCCATTGCTTTGTTCAGTAACATTTTCATTATAGAGGACGCAAAAAAATCTTTTGCCCGTTATTTTACTTACAGTCATATCACGCGCTAAGGAGTAGGTATGTGCAGATCAATACAGACTGCACTCTTGATTTTTTTGTGGATATTTGTTACCCTTCGCTCAATAGGTTTGTATGTGCCGATAGCTTTGTGTTAATGCAGTTCTGTTGGCAACCATGATGGTGTGCCGGAAGGGGATTATCCATGTCGGATAGACTTGCTACTGACGCTTCGTCTCGTCACCTTTGGAGTTACACGAGCGGTACAAGCGATACTCCACTGCTTGGCTTAACCATTGGTGACATGTTTGATCAAACTGTTGAGAAGTATCCCGATAATCCTGCGCTTATTTCACGTCACCAAAATATTCGTCTGACCTATCGCCAACTTCAGGCGCAGGTCAATCAGTGTGCAAAGGGGTTGCTCGAACTGGGCTTGCGTAAGGGGCAACGCGTCGGTATCTGGGCACCCAATCGCGCCGAGTGGTGCATTACCCAGTTTGCTACCAGCAAGCTTGGTGTTATCCTCGTGAATATCAACCCTGCCTATCGCCTGAGCGAGCTAGAATATGCTCTGAAGCAGTCTGGTTGTAGCGCTTTGATCACCGCTGATCAGCTTAAAACGTCTGATTACACTGCCATGCTGTACGAACTACTGCCCGAATTGCGGCAATGTGAACCGGGCGCGCTGCAATCGGCACGTCTGCCTGAACTCAAGACCATCATCCGGCTTGGGGACGCTACTCCGGGCATGCTTAGCTGGCAGGATCTCCTGGCACTGGGCCATCGTGTTGACGATGAGCAGCTTGCGACGCGGCAGCGCGAACAAGAGTTCGACGATGCCATCAACATTCAATACACCAGTGGCACGACCGGTTTTCCCAAGGGAGCAACATTAAGCCACCATAATATTTTGAATAACGGCTACTTTGTGGCTGGTTTGCAAAACTTTACGCATAACGATATCCTCTGTATTCCCGTTCCGCTCTATCATTGCTTCGGCATGGTGATGGCGAACCTTGGTTGTGTGACCCATGGTGCGACGATGGTGTATCCTGCCGATAGTTTCGAGCCGCTCGCAGTCTTACAGGCGGTGCAAGAGGAGCATTGTACAGCCCTTTACGGGGTGCCGACTATGTTCATTGCGGAACTGGAACATCCCCAGTTTCGCCAGTTCGATGTCAGCAGCTTGCGTACCGGCGTCATGGCGGGTTCGCCCTGTCCTCTGGAGATCATGAAGCGCGTCATTCAAGAAATGCATATGGCCGAGGTAGAAATCTCCTATGGCATGACGGAAACGTCTCCCGTCTCAGCTCAAACAAGAATCGAATCCTCCTTCGAGAAACGTGTCGGCTCGGTAGGCGTGGTGCATCCGCATCTGGAAATTAAAATCGTAGAGCCTGCAACCGGCCAGGTGGTGCCGATTGGTACCACGGGAGAGCTGTGTACACGCGGCTACAGCGTCATGCTGGGATACTGGAATAACGAGGATGCGACAGCTCAAGCTATCGATAACGCACATTGGATGCACACAGGCGACCTGGCAACGATGGATGAGGAGCGCTACATCAACATCGTGGGGCGTATCAAAGATATGGTCATTCGCGGTGGCGAAAACGTCTATCCACGCGAAATCGAAGAGTTCTTATATGGGCATCCCAAGGTCAGCGATGTCCAGGTCATCGGCGTGCCCGATGCCAAATATGGCGAAGAAATTATGGCCTGGGTGAAACTCAAGCCAGATGTGCAGGCGACCGAGGAAGAGATACGCGACTTCTGTCATGGGAAAATCGCCCACTACAAGATCCCGCGTTACATTAAGTTTGTCGATGGATACCCCATGACCATCTCCGGCAAAATCCAGAAATACCTGATGCGTCAACAATCAGTAGACGAACTTGGTTTACAAGATGTGGCCTCGACTGAGACCGCTTGAGCGTAGCCAGAAGAAGGTATGAGAAGGGTATGGGCAATTGTTATGGCTGTTCATATCCTTCTCACGCTTACTGAAGAGAACGAAAATACTTCGTTGCGTTATCATGATAAACACCTTGATGAGTGTCGTGGCTGCTCGCTCA
>DATAYF010000726.1:0-7382 GCA_036272735.1 Ktedonobacteraceae bacterium | reverse complement strand
GCAACATGCTACCAGCCGGTGTACGCACCATCGTGGTCGACATTAATCCAGCCGTGGTCACAAAGCTTTCAGATAGAGGCAGCTTCCAGGCGGCAGGCCTCGTCACCGACGCGGAACTCTTCTTGCGCGAACTTGTCGAAGTCCTTTCGGAGTAAAGGTGCGTATAGATACAGCAAAATGCGGTACAGCCACACTACACGGTGGATGAGCTCAAAATGATTTTGCGAGGTCGTCCCCTCGGCCGTTTTGGCTGATTGGGATCAGGCAACGGTCGGATGCAGAACAGATTATTCTCGTAACAAATTGTCACCGTGATGTGCACGCCACCGTCTACCCGCTAATTTTGTCAAAGATCATGCGGTCGATTGGCTCACCTCTTGTCACCGTTCACCTTAACACGAGAGCGCTATTGGTAACCATAGCGCTACGGGGAAACGAATCGTGGGCGGGGCCAATCGACCGCAAGGGGCGAACCTACCTTTTGTGCTCCTTTATGCCATTTCGTTCGCGTTTATAAGGTTTTACGCCGGATCATCTATCAGGTGCGCCGGTGTTCGGCGAGGATTTCGTCGATGACGTGGCGGCTGATGCTGGTGAGGACAGGATTGGTGTGCTGGTAGTAAGGAATGACGATCAGGGCGATGGAGAGCGCCCAGCCGCGTCCACGGGCCCAGGTGGCGTTGTCGACCTGTAGTGCCGCGCGGAAGATCTCGCGTGTGTTGGGCGTGAAAAAGCTCCAGGCGACAATCATTTCGCAGGCAGGATCATCAATACCCAGGCCGCCGAAGTCGATGACGGCGCTGAGGCGGCCGTTCTGGACCAGCAGGTTTAGCGGCGAGAGGTCGCTATGGATCCAGACGGGCGGCGCTTGCCATGCTGGTACCTGGAGCGCCGCTTCCCATACCGCCATCACCGCGTCGGTGTCTAACATACCATCCAGAGCAGCGATGGCTTCGCGGGTAGACTTATCGCGCTTGGCGAGTGGAACACCGCGCGAGGAGCGTGGTGCTTCCTGCTCGGGCCAGCCAGCTGGATCGATGCGCTGCAAGGCGGTGATGAAGCGCGCCAGATGATGTGCCGCCTGCACATCATCAGTGATATGCGCATGCATGGCGTTCTCTCCTGGCAGCCAGCGATAAATTGACCAGGACCAGGGATAGCCCTCGCCTGGTTTTCCTTGAGCCAGTGGGACAGGAATGTCCAGAGGTAGATGGGGCGCAATGCGCGGCAACCATAGCCACTCCTTTTCCCCCTGTCCGCTTGCCCATTCGATGCGCGGCAGCCGGATGGACAACTCGTCCCCTAATCGATAGATCGCATGGTCAGTTCCGGAGGGGAGAACCAGCTTGAGCGGCAGGTCGGCCCACTGTGGAAACTGTTCCGCCAGCAAGCGACGGACCAGCGGAATGTCGATATCTAACTCATCGGCATGCCTTTTGTTCTTCTGCATAAAATATTCAACTCTTTCTAGAGACTCTTAACGTACATGGTGGACATGCAGCAGGTATTCCTCACGGTGCAATGGATTATAGTCCATGCGTTTGCGCGTGGGATACTCGCCCTCTTTTTGACGATAGCCGGCTGCCTGTGCCAGGAAAACGCTTTCGCCCTCGCTAAAGGCTGGCAGTTCACGCCTGAATTCCTCTGTTGTTTCTACTGGTATTGTGCCTGTTAAAAGGAAGGTGTCGCCTTGCAGGATCGGTTGCTCATAGACGGCTCCCAGCGCCGAGAGCTTAAACATGGCGGTGCTGAGGACAGCCACCGGAATGCTGAGCTCAAACTGATTGATTGGCTCATAGACGGCGCTGTCAGCCTGGGAAAGAGCAGCCATCAGGACCAGCGGCGTCAGGTTTCTGAATTCGCCCGCTGTTGAGCCGGACTGCCGATCGAAATTCATGTGGGTGAGGGTGATGGCGATATCCGTCACCTCCCAGCCATACAGGCCCTGTGCCAGCGTGGTGTAGAGCGTCTCCTCGATCGCGCGATAATAGGACAGTGGCAGCGCGCCGAGCGTGCTTTTATAGCTCACCCCGCTTCCCACTGGCCCTGGCTCGACGTGAAAACCGATCGTCGCCACAAAAGGATTATCATCCTCGCCCATAATCTCCACCGCCTGTCCTATCCCTACCGGCTTTTCGATACAGACGATGGTTGTCTCGCTAAAGCGTACAGCCAGGCCATGCTGTTCTAGCAGCAAGGACTCAATGACCTCTTTCTGGACCTCGCCAAAGATGCGCAGGTAGATGGTCTGATGCAAGTCGTCCTTGAGGACATAGATCAAAGGATCCTCTTCCGCCAGTTCCAGAAGCACCTGGTAGAGCTGATGGTTGTGCTCAGTGGGCACAGCCTCGATGCGCGTCTCCAGTTGCGGAATGGCGAAGCGCAACGTTTTGATCTGGCTGGACCACTCGCCGACCACGTCACCGATCTTGACCTCCTTGAGTCCCCAGACTTTACAGAACTCGCCGGCCGCCACCATCGGCACCTGCTCGGTGGTACCTTTGCGGAACAGATGTAGCTTCTGAAGCTTGCCTGTATACGTCTCGCTCGCGCCATCCGCCGTGCGGCGTAGCAAGTTTACCTGGCTGCGCACCTGCAAGCTGCCAGCGAATACCCGCACATAAGCGATCTTCTCACCCGTCGCCTCCTTCTCCAGCTTAAAGACGATGCCCGACAATGGCTCCTCCTCCAGACTGGTCTGGGATGGAAACAGGTCGGCGAGATGGGTCAGCAGCTCTTTGACGCCGACACCCGTAATGGCTGAACCAAAGAAGACCGGCGCGATCTGTGCCGTCCCGACTTGCTGCTTGAGCGCGCTCCAGACCTGTTCCGCTGTCATGCGCTCGTCCTCCACATAGGAGACAAGCAGACGCTCATCATTAAGCGCGAGTTGTTCAAGACAGGTTTGTAGGAACACAGGATCATGCAGATCATTGGGGATAATGGCAGCCTGTTTGGTCCCGAGCTGTGTTGGTTGATTAAGTGGAAGAATATGCTCTGTGAGCTTGTCCTTGATACGTTGCAGCAGGGAGTCAGATTGCGCGCCGCTGCGATCGATTTTGTTGATAAAGATAATGGTGGGGATCGCAAGTTTCTGCAGGGCCGACAGCAGAATGTGGGTCTGTGCCTGGATCCCTTCGACGGCTGAAATCACCAGCACAGCGCCATCTAGCACGCTGAAGGAGCGCTCAACTTCAGCCAGGAAGTCCGCGTGTCCAGGAGTATCAATCAGATTGATTTTAACATCATTAACAAAAAAAGAGACCACAGAGGCCTTGATAGTGATGCCCCGTCTCTTCTCCAGATCCATAGCATCGGTCTGGGTCGTACCTTTATCGACGCGACCGACAGCGTCGATGACATGGGTCTCATACAGAATCCGTTCGGTCAGACTGGTCTTGCCCGCGTCTACGTGCGCGACGATCCCTATATTGATGGTTGACAATTATGATCATCCTTCTCTTACTCCTCATAATTTTTACCTCCTTTCCTGCTAAATGCACTAAAACGATCAACGTGTTCAGCCAGATTGCTGATCACTCATGAACTCACAGCAAGTTCGGCTCCTAGCGTACCATGGACAAATTCGCCTGTCAACTTTATTGGATGGACCCCTTTTGTTGCGGTAAGACTCCACTAACCGGTGGTCGGGCATAACCCCCCTGGCGCAGACGAACGAGGGGACGAATGCGCGCCCTTTTGATCGGCACAACGTTTTTCTTTGGTCGTCCTCGTTTCACTGGCGCAACCCAGGGCAATGGGGCGATCCGATAACTTAAAAGCTCACAGATACTCCAGACATGATCCGTCAGAGAGGCGGCCATCGCAGGAGTACAAGCCGAGCCGATATGTTTGGTTTTCGAGAGTTCATGATGCGCAAAACAGAAATTATAGGTACATCCGATCAGATACATCCCCGTCTCAAGCGCTCTCAAACGATGGGCGGCATGACGAGATTTGCGTGTCAAGCAGGCCAATCGTTCCCGAAAGGTCCCATTCAAGCGTTCGATGAAAGCCGTATTGAGGACCACACCTCCTTGCGAGCACTGGAGCAGCTTCTTTGCTTGCTCCAACACGCCATGAAGCATGTGGCGGGTTACCTCGACGACGCGTTTTTTCACCGCATGCTTGATGACGGTGCCGATGTGCAGCTCAGGCCACACCTGCAAGGACGCTCGTCCCCTTCCTGCTGTTTGCTTGACCTTCTCTCGAAAGGTCCGGCGGATACTGCTGGGATACGCTGCCCAGCCGTCTGTCAGCACCAACAGAGGACGCAAAGAAAGTGCACATCGGCGCACCTGGGCCAGCAGTCGATCAGCAAGCGTACGATCACGCGCGACCTGGACGGCCCCGGCCACCCACAAGCGTGTGGAAACCATCATAGCCAGCCCCATCCAGGCAATCATCTTGCAGCCTTTCACCTGAATTTCATCCGCTTGGACGTGCATCAGATCGAGCTTTCCTTGCTCAACGATTGCCTGATGCACCTGTTGACAGTGCGTTCCCGCTCGATCACGCCAGGCGGCGACGGTCCGCTCATCCAAGCCAAAGGCATGGACGATAGCTTGAACAGGACATCCATAGGCCAGCAGCGTGACGACGATCACGATCAGCTCCACAGGCTTGCGCAAGCCAAAGAACATCGTTCCCACTTTGGCACTGAACGTTTTTCCGCAGACTTTGCACCGATACCGTGGGCGAGCGCGACTATGGATCACGATATGGCCTTGCCCGATTTTCCCTCTTGCCATGCAGTCTGGGTTCGGGCAACATACCTCAGACGCATTCATCTAGCTTTCTGCTTGAGCTTTCATCCTTGCAGCTTGCCAGATGGTTGCTGACTTTTCAAGGGCTGCTGGCTATCCCTCCACCGGTTAGCGCGGTCCTACCGGCAAATGGCAGCACTGACTGCCAAACTTATCTCCTATTCGCTCTAAATAAGTTTGGCAGTGATAAAATTCTAAATAAGTCTGGCAGTTACTGCCAGACTTATTTAGAATTCGCACATTTGCAGTTCTACTTATCACGACCAATATCGCAGATGGGCTGAAACGTGCAGGAGCGGCACTTGGTGATCTTTTGGCGGGCGAGTGGGGGGGCTTGCGTGGCGCTGCATTGCTGCATCTCTTTGATGCGGCGCAGTACGCGCTTTCTCAGGGTAGGCGTATAATCGACGATGAATTCGCGGTCGGCGTAGCGCATGATGCCGTGCGTAGGAGCCACCTGGGCATAGTCTTCGAGGATCAGGCAATAGGCCGCGATCAGGACTTCATGATTGTTGTATGGTTTGATGGCGTCGTGCACGCTGCGATTTTGGACCAGCGGCACCATGCGTCCATCGTCCAGGGTCACAATATAGTCTGGCTTGCCTGTCAGCGGGCACTGGTCGGAAGAAATCGCCTCGCCCTTCTTGTTGACGTTTTCGTACACCAGCTTGCCGGGCGGCAGACCGAGTTCCTGATGGTATGCTTTGATCTGGCGTTGTCGCTGGGAGCGCTGTTCGTTGATGATTAACAAGAGCAGGGCAAACGCGATGAGGGCCAGCAGCAGGCCCACCGCGAGCATGCCGTTGCGTAGAATGGCGGGCTGGATGTGCAGCGCGAAGGCCAGGGTAATGAGCAGCAGGGCCACAATCAGCAACGCGACTGCCTTCGTGCCCCAGCGCAATAACGGGCTTAGCTCCCGGGTCGCTGCTGCTGGCTCGTCGCTTTCCTCGGTGTCGGCATCCTCTTCATCGTGGTAGGTCGTCTCCTGATTTTGGTCGAACGTTGCGCCGCGCTGCACCAGGAGCCGTTCGATGAACTGGTAGTCGGGAAGGTTGGGGGCCTCTGAACCGTACTCGTCCTCGATGGCAACCATCTCGGCAAACAGGGCCTCGTTATCCTGCTCCATCAGCGGGTCGAATTGTTCGTACCACCAGACAAGGGGGCAGTATTCAAACTCGGCCACCTCGTTTGCGCTGAAGGCGGGATTTTTTCGCTTGTGTGTTCGTTGCTGCATGTGCCCTGCATACCTTGAGGTGTGTGTCAGGCTGAAACTTCTACTCCGGCCAGACCGAGCGTCTCGGCGATACTGCTCATGGCCTCGATGACGTAGGCGATATGCTCGTTGAGATCGACCTCTAGCCCCTCCGCACCTTTCACCAGGTCTTCGCGATTGACGCCAGCGGCGAAGCCCTTGGACTTCATCTTTTTGCGTACCGAGGAAACTTCCAGGCCGCGAATGCTTTTATTGGGTCGCACCAGCGCCGTAGCTGTGACCATACCTGTGACCTCGTCGCAGGCGTAGAGGGCTTTTGAGAGCAAATTATTGCGTGGATGGGTGGCGAGATTGAGGTCGTTGTGGGCCAGGATGGCGTACGTGATGCGCTCATCGTAGCCAGCTTCTTGTAGCCATTTGGCCGCGACCTGGGTATGCTCGTGTAGATCGGGATATTCCTCATAATCACAGTCGTGAAGCAGGCCGGTCATGGCCCATAATTCTTCGTCTTCGTGATATTTGCGGGCGTAGAAGCGCATCGCAACTTCCACAGAGAACATATGTTTACGGAGATTTTCATTTTTGACGTGGCTGGTCATCAGTCTATAGGCATCTTCTCGGTTCGGCATGCTTACCTCTTTGCTAGTGTTGTTTGTGCGTAATAAATAAGCTCTAGATTGTACACTTTATCTGGGCTGTATTATAACACGTCATTACGGGGGTGACGAGCGGGTACTTGCGCATATTAGCAAGGATGGTTCATTCTTGAGGCGTGCGCAACCGAAAATATGGTATACTATATTCGATTTTGGCTATAATGGCTACGATGCAGAGGTCAGAAAAGGCCCAGGCTCGCATAAGGGAATTGAAACATTCAGGATGAGGGTACTGCATGACCATGGCAAGACAGTTTTTCCCGGTAGTACCCGTAGTTCAATAATTGAAACATTGAGGATTGGGGTACTGCATTTAATGAGTGAGATTAAAGTAAATACGGGCGACTCATTCGAGGTAGCGCTCAAAAAATTCAATCGTAAAGTGCAACAGGATGGAGTGCTATCGGAGGCGCGTCGTCGAGCTTTCTATGAAAGCCCGCAGGCTCGTCGCAAGCGCAAGGCCGCGGCCCACCTGCGCAAGGTCCGCCGTGCAGTGTCGCGCCACTACTAGCCAGTAGTCGCGTGTCAGGCCAAACAAACATATCGCGAGAGGCTCCGTGCTGACCCTGCCGAGCATAGCCTCTCGCGTGGCTCTATAACTGCTTCGATGGGCGTATGCTTTCTATTGTGCCCTCATAATGCACCTGAAAAACACACTAAAAACGCGCCTCTCGCAAACCCTGGTATTATCCCGCTCTCTATGCTATGCTGTATACGCGGCGTTGGAAGAGGAAAAAGCCCGAGGGA
>DATAYF010000725.1:0-3922 GCA_036272735.1 Ktedonobacteraceae bacterium | reverse complement strand
CAACTCAGCATTAGTCGCTACTGGGTACATTACGATTAAGAGAGGTGAGGCATGGCTCAACTACAGGTATCTTATCGCAAACGTTCCAGAATTCTTCCCCACGTGAGCAGATGGGTGCTGAACGGCTTCCTTGTGCTACTTGGTTTACTGATGCTGGCACCCTTTTTCTGGATACTGGTCAACTCGTTTATCGTCCCGAACAGTGCAGTCAGTTTGCCGCCGAAGTGGCTGCCGGTCCCTTTTACACTTGATAATTATCGGCAGGTTTTCGCGCTGATCCCTTTTGGGCTACTGGCGCTCAACAGCCTCGAAATCACGCTGATTGTCACAATAGGTGGGGTGGTGACCAGTGCGCTGGCCGCCTATGCTCTCGCCAGGCTAAATTTTCCTGGGCGCACGCTTATTTTTGTGCTGTTTCTGTCGGCCCTGATGGTGCCGACGCAGGTGACGGCTATCCCGACTTTTATTCTGATGCGCCTGTTTGGGCTGCTCGACACACACGAGGCGGTCTATCTACCAGCGCTGATTAATGTGCTCGGCATCTTCTTGCTGCGCCAATTCTTTCTGACGATTCCGCGTGAGCTGGAAGATGCCGCACGCCTGGATGGTGCGGGCTATTTTCGTACGCTGATGCAGATCATTCTGCCGCTAGCCAGGCCAGCACTGGCATCGCTCGCCATCTATATCTTTCAGGCAACATGGAATGATTTCTTCTGGCCGAATCTCTTCCTTTCAACGCCCGCTAAGATGACCCTGCCGGTGGGGTTGGTTTCTCTGCAAAGTCCCTACGGAGGTGGCGCATCTCCGACGGTAATTTTTGCGGCCATCTCTATGGTACTGGTACCTATTCTGATCGTGTTTATCTTCGCTCAGCGCTCGATCACCCAGAGTATTGCCTCAACCGGCTTGAAAGGATAACGCTATGAACCTGCAGTTAGCTGAAGCATTGAACGCACCCGACGCGCCCTTGTTTGTACGCGTGAGCAGGATAGTCTGGGAACATTTACCATTGTTGCTGTTTGCAGATCTGACGCTATGTCTGGCCGCTCTTCCCTCGGCTGTGGTGTGGCTTGGAGGCTTTACTCTGCTGGTCCCCTGGGTGGCTGCACTGACGCTTGGTCCGGTCTGGACAGGAGTCAGTGCTATCGCCAATAGCCTTGTGAGCGGTGAAGAGGTCTCCTGGTGCAACCTCCTTCGCGCCATCGGTCATCACTGGCGCTCCGCCATCGCGACGTGTGCTGTGCCCGCGCTGGTGGCGGCACTTTTTATCGGCACCTGGCAAATCCTGGCAGCACACCCACATATGACCTGGCTCTACCTGCCGCTGTTCATAGATGGATGTGTGGGTACGTGCGTATGGCTCGCGTGTCTGTCGGCTTTCTCAGTAATGACGACTCGCACGCTGCACGGCTGGACGTTGTGGAAAGTCTCACTGGCGCTGACGAGGTTGCGCCTGGGGAGAATGCTTGGCATCCTGGCTGTATTTGTGGTGCTAGGGCTGCTCTTGTTTGTGTTCAATGCAGCGGGGTGTATACCGCTACTGTTCGCTCCTCTGGCCGTCTGTCTGGCAGCACAAACGCAGCAAACCTGTGAGTTATTGTTGGATCGAGAAGCAAAGATATAGAAGATGTCAGGCGTCAAACAGATGAGTTACATCTGTTGGCGGCAAAATAGTTTACGTGCGCTGTTTTTCGGTGTACACTTCTAGGAAAATGTAGTGGATTATGAAGGTAAAGATGGGAAAAGGATCTTTGGACGGCCGGAGACAAACGGAACCGCAGGACGACCATAATCGTCGTGTGATCACCCTGCGCGATATTGCTGAGGCTGCGAGTGTTTCCGTAGGGACTGTCTCGCTAGTACTCAACGAGAAAAAGGGTATCGCATCAGCTACACGACAACGTGTGCTGAATGCTGCGCATCTACTGGGCTATGAGTTGGCGGTGCGGCGAAGCTCGACGAACCAGGCGACAATCAATATTATTATCGAACGTTTGCCGGTAGCTCCTACTTCCGACCCATTCAATAAAGCTATCCTGCTCGGCATCGACGCCGTTGCACGGCGCGAGCACTACCGGGTTATGTTCGAGTTTGTTTCGCCCACGGATGCGCTCACAGTGAGCCGTTGGAAACAGGATGCTACGGCTGGTCTGATCATCCTAGGTGGTGGTGACCTCCGTTCCCAATGGGTTCAGGCTGCCGTGGAGAGCCATTTGCCCGTAATCATGGTCGATCATTTCATTCCCGATCTGGAACTGCCGACGATTGTGCCAGACAACTTTGCCGGAGCCTACGCGGCTACACAATATCTGTTGGATATGGGACACGAGCGCATTGGCTTTATTCGGGGGCCCTCTAAATACTGGACGCTGGGCGAACGCCAGGCTGGTTATATGCTGGCAATACAGCGCACGGAATTAGGGTTTGATCCGCAACTGGTGCCCCCGCGTGTCTCGCATGGAGAAGAGAAAGGATTTGGCGAGATGCAACTCCTACTGGATCTGCCAAATCCGCCCACAGCAGTGTTTGCGGTCAGCGACAAGACAGCCATCGGCGCGTACCGGGCCGCTGCTTTGCGTGGGCTTGCGATCCCAGAAGATATTTCAATCGTCGGCTTCGACGATATCGAAGAGGCGCAGGTGCTTCAGCCACCATTGACCTCTGTGCAGGTTTCGGGCGAGACGATGGGGCGGGTAGCGGCCGAACGCTTGCTGAGCCTGATCGAGATTCCCGAACAGGACACGGCACTGTCCGCCATTAAGTGGACGATCCCGACCAGGTTGATCAAACGTGGATCTGTGCGCGACCTGGGCAAAAAGTAAGCGTGACTTACAAATAGCACTGCAAAGAGGTCCCAACTGCGCTTGACAGATGCAGGGAAAACTCGCTATAATCGTGAGCGTTGAATGTGTGCAGGTAGTGCACGTTGGCCGGTGTAGCTCAGTGGTAGAGCAGCTGTTTTGTAAACAGCGACAACAGTGTATCGGCCTGTAGAGCCAATCCACGATGTAGCGGCAGCCTCCAGAGCAGCGGTGCTCCTTGTTCAGCGGTTTCCAGACAAGAAGGGAGCCGATGACCATGACCCAGGTACGAGACGCGTTTCAAGAATTCCTCTATGCCAAACGTGACCTCCGCGTAAAGACCATTGAAGAGAAGCAACAAAAGCTCGGTGCATTCTGTGCGTGGTGCGAACAACACACCATCACGCTCGAAGATATCAAGGCCTCAACGATCCGCCACTTCCTTGAAACCCTCGATGGCAAAGCAGACCTCACCAAAGTCGGCTACGCCCGGGTGATTAAGGGTTTTCTGCGCTGGTGCTCCAGGGAAGAGGAATTCGAGGAGGCGGTCAAAGAGAAGACCGCCAATCGCATCGAGATTCCGTCCTTCCAAATGCCCGACATCGCGATCTATTCGGCCGATGATATCAAAAAGCTCTTCGCGGCCTGCGAAAAGGAAGAGACCCCCTTCCTCAAAGTCAGGAATCGCGCGATCCTCTCTGTGCTGCTGGACACCGGCATCCGCGCCTCAGAGTGCTGCTACGACAACGACCGACCACAGGAGCATACTGGTTTGCGCATGCAGCATGTCAACCTGGAGACGTTCGACTCACACATTACCGTGATCGGCAAGGGTCGTGGGACAGGCAAGTCCAGAGAGATCGGCCTCGGAGATACCGCACGCAAAGCCATCAAGCTGTATCTGAAACAGCGCAGCCAGCGAGTCCTACATGAGAGTCCATATGTATTCCTGGGGATTCGTGAGGAAGCGCCATTGACACTCCGTGGTCTGGAAATGATGATTGGGCGACTGGGGGAACGGGCAGGCATCCATGCGTACTGCCACAAGTTCCGCCATACCTTTACCGTCAACTATCTCCTGCAGGCCGGGAAGGATGCAGATGGAGCCGCACTGTACAAAT
>DATAYF010000724.1:0-8190 GCA_036272735.1 Ktedonobacteraceae bacterium | reverse complement strand
TTGGAAACAGCTCTCTCATTTTTGCCCTGATATCCGGCTCCGCAATAAAACTGGTTAGACTCATAGCGACTCCCTTTCATTATCAGACAAAAATTTGATCTCAACAGTCAACGTGGTCTGCAACGTAGACCCATCACGCATACCTTCGGGAAGGCATTTCCAATGCGTCGACGCGCCAGGGTACCCTGGTGTGTGGCACCTCACGAGCAAAAACGCAGGCTTACCCCGCCGCAACAGACCAACTCCACTCCTGCTCCCCACGCCTTCCCACACCCTTCCCACACCCTTCCCACACGCTTCCTTTCTTTTCCTTCTTTGACCGTCTAAAGCAGTAGGTACTGGACACATAAAAGTACATTAGCTGGTGAGACTGATGAGAAGCATATAGCCGATTTCCCGCTTTGTGTCGATAGATCGGAGAAGAATGAACAGGACAGGCGGGTACGTAGATGTGAGAATGAGCCTGATTATCCGTTCTTCCTAATAGAGATGTGAAACAGAAGGCTTGGTTCATTTTGTATCCATACAAGAATATATGGCTTGTTTGTCGGAAGGGATGACGATGAAACGTATCCTCTCAATAATTCGGGGTAAACTAGGCTAAGAGTATTGGTCATTGCATGGTGAATGCGCTTCTGACCTAGCTTTGGCTAAATGATCAAATTTTCTTTCCCCGAATTATTGAGAAGATACGTCACCTTTGGAGTTCTCCGACAAATGCGTCGAATTCGTGCAGATAGATATTCGCCAGGATTAGGCTTGCAATTCCTCCTTGAGGGGAACCAATGATGCTATCCTTCCTGTTTCCCTGGAGATCTTTGCAGTTTGAGTTGGTGAAGCTGACACCTGTTTGATTTCTCATCCCTTTTGGAGTTGTCTGAGAATGGATGGATCAGTAATCTTGCTATCCTCGGCCAGCAAGAATGCTTTGGAGAGTATGAGCGAGAATAATGGATCACCATCAAAAGGAAGGAAGAAGCGCTCCTCCTGTTTCACACGCAATTTTGTATCAAACACGATACAAAGGTATTTATTCCCTGGTTCCATAAAGATGTTGCCGGAAATGAGATGGATGCGATAGGTGTGTAAATTGCCGCGCACGATCAGAAAGCGATCTTCCAGGGTACAACGTTCGGCAATTGTCAGCCGTGGTATCAATCGTGCTAAGATCTGTCGCCTTTCTGCGGCTTGTGGGGTGAGGGCACAGTGGTTATAGGCCTGCCAGTACACTTCGATTGGACCCGTTGTATCATTTCCTTGGAGATCAGTGCCTGCGCTAGTGACGCTGACAAAAAGATCCACGTCGCGCATCACTTCTGAGAAAACAATGGCGGGAATCTCATCCAGTGGCAGCGGCTGAGCGTGGGGAAGCGGAAACCGTACCTGATCGGTCAAAATGTAGCGCGGAATCTCCTCATCCCACTCCTCACTATTGCTAAACGTCAGTTCAGCGCGTATTCCCAATGATGGGATCTCCATGGAGGCTGGATCGTCGCGGATCGAGCCAGAATAGTTAGAGTGCAGGGAGAAGCGCCAGTCGCGAGCACGGGCCAGGGCATTGAGCTGGTGTTGCCGAAGAATGTGTCCCGCAAAACGGCGCGAGTAATAACGCGTGGCCTGTTCCGCCTCCGTCAGAGGATACACTTCACGGTGCGCCTGCTTGAAGGGCTGTGTGACCTGCTGCTCCTCTAACCAGCGCTGCCAGCTCCTTGCTTCCTGGGAGCTACTCATGAGGGGATGCCAGAGTATGACCTCGCTCTGAATGGGCAACTCCAAGGGCTGGCTCTGGGCATTGACCAGTTGGCCTTGCTGCCAGATACCGCGCCAGCTCTGCTCTCCCACATTGATCTGCCAGATGAGTCGCCTGGCTAACACGCTGACCAGGGGATGATCCAGGTAGCGATCCCGCCAGTCATCCAGCGACCAGCACCGCTCATGAAGAAACATGTGCTCCAACCGGTTACGCAGCGAGCTGATCATATTTTCCATATCATCTGCCAGGCGTTTGATGGTCTTGATCTCTTCTTTGTGTGCTCGCTTAACGGCGACTGGCAAGGTCGTATGTGGCTGACCATTGGCATCAAGCCAGCGCTGTTCGACGTTCCTGCCGCCTGCACTAAGCTGCACTGTCCATTCACCAAGCGCGATCTGCACCTGGCCATCTTGCAGGTCAAAGGTTGGCAGCATCAATTCTTCCAGATCAGTGCGGCTCATATTTTCGCGCTGGGCGACGCTATCCAGAGCGCTGCCGATTTTCGCCTGAAAGGAAGGCTGCTTGACGTTTCTGCGCACACGCTCTAGCTGGCTAATTGCATCTTTGCCGGGCATAGTGACAAGGGTGAAGACGACAGCATCTCCTACTTTGGGACAACGGGGTCCTGCACCTGGTAGCTTGCGATACCCTTCAATGGCGGCATCGCCCAGGGTAGCCGCCAGCCCACGATCACTGTTCCCTTTGCAGAGCCAGATCAGTGCGCGTAAGATGTCCGAGTTTTTTTCGTCCATATAGCCGTCCTTGTTGTCGCTGAAAAAGCTGATCCAGCGTCGTAAGGTAGGCGTAAAATATTCTGTTCCCACGGCCTCAATGAGAGGCTGTGCCTGTGCTAACCAGTTGCCTGGGGGCGTTTTCCCTTTCGTTTGCGCACATATGTTCAGGATGGTAAGCCAGGGATCACGTTCGGTAGGGGAGAGCGCTGCGAGTTCATCGAGAATGGAGGCGCCCCAGCGATCGGGCAGCAGGGGATAGCTAAAGTGTTGCCAGTGTCCGGAGAGGACGTCGCGGAGCATGAGATAAAAGTGACGAATATCTACGAGAGGATAGTGACACATATCTGGTTTGTCGAGAGTGTCTATCGTCAGATGCAGCAACGCTTCAATCTCAGTTCGACAATGTGCCAGAACACCTGGTTGCTGAAGCAGCGGCTTCAGTTCCCTGGCAAGGGGTATGGCTTCGGAAGCAGGGTAGTAGATGAATTGGAAACAGCGCAGGAGAATACGGATATCATCAGGAGTGAAGGGAAGCTCTTTATGGCAAAGCGTTTGTATCAAGCGAATGTTTTGCTCTACCTGGACGCTATTGGCGCTGGACCTCCAGGTCGGAGGCACAGGCTCAATGCTCGGCTGTACGCTCGGTATCTCCTCTGCGCTCAAGCTCAATAACCGCGCAATGCTCTGTAAACTGAGACGTTGCTTGAGGAGTTGGGCCGCCTCCGCTGCACTCGCGTATGGGGTACCACCTCCGAACTCTTCATGATAGGCTGCCAGCAAGGCGCGAAGCTCGCTCTCGCTGGTAAAGTGCTTGCTATTGTCCCGCAGGAGATCTCTCAACGGTCCTGCACTCTCAGGAAAGAGCATTCCGCGCAGCCGCTGGCGCAGCCTGTTCACGTCTTGATCCGGGCTGTTCCATCTGAGATACTTGAAAGGCTCGTAGAAGACAATCAGCACGTTGCGTTGTAAAATCTGCACTTCTGACTGCTCAAGCCGGGAGAGGAATGTGCTGAATACATCAAACAAATTTATAAGTGATGAGCCGTGCAGGTTGAATATTTGATAACAGTATCGAGGTAGCTTGAAAATGTGTGCTATGCTTAATAGGATACTCAAGATATCCTCGTTGCTGTAAGGTAGATCATAGGTGAAAATGGCCCGGATAAGGGCAACATTCTGGTAATAGAACAGGGGGAGAGCGTCGTGTAAATTTTCCTGGTTCTGTGCAGAAGTATATGCTTCTTGCAATGCTTCCTTGATCAGAAGCACTTTGAGGTGCTGGCTGGCTCTTTGCTTGACAAGTGCGGGTACAGGATGATCAGGAAATTCATTACGAGAGCTTCCCATTTCTTGATGGTAAGCGGCAAGTACCGCTCGTGCTCGCTCTTCCGTGAATGAGGAGTTCTCTGTTGTTTCATCGTCATGCAGCAGGGAGGCAAGTCCAGGAGCGTTTCCCAGGAAGAGCAGGTCCGCGATCAAGAGGCGCAATGCACATACCTGATCGAGCCACGGGTTCACAAAGTATTCAGTGTGCTCGGCATCGTGTGACAAGGCGTAGAGTGTGCTTAATTCCTCCTGAACGTATGCATGGATATCCGGTTGCTTGAGAGACGACTCGACATTGCGCAGAACCGTTGCGATGATTGCGGCCCCATTCGCAAGAAAGGCTTGTTCACCCGGTGCCAGGGAATGGTAGTGGGTGTTGCTCAGGTCCTCGCTGCTGCAAAACACCACGCAGATTCTCAGAAAAGCGCGATGGCTTTCTTTGTCTCTGGAGAGGGGATCTAGCGAGAGGACTTTGATGAGGTTCAGATCTCGTTTAGTGAAACTTCTGCCTTGAATGACCTCACTAATCAAATGCCACTTGAAGGAAGTACTGATGGTCGATTTCAGTTGTTCATAGAGAGGATGGTCCTGTGGGAACGAGTAATCGAATTTGCGAAACTCCTGATGATAGGCGGCAATGAGCGCTCTCGCTTGCTCTTCTTCGCCAGACACGTTCTCGTTTGTTTGTTCTTCAAGCACCGTCTTTATCCTCCAATCAGTGGTACGAGTTTAAAAAAGGTTACGGTGCTCTCTATCGTGAGTTGAACCGGGCTGTCAAGCTGTGTTACCTGTTTGTTATCAACAATCACGATGTAGCTTCTCTTCTCAAAGGCTTTGATGGCCTGTGTGTATTGTGTTTGCCAGTCGAGTGTGGGCATGTCCTCTGCCTCGCTCTGGCAAGATGTTGGTGGGATAAGACAGAGAGACTGGGCGCGCTTTCTGGCATTATATTCGCTCACATCCTGGTAGATACGGGAACGAATAATGTCGCGTAGCGTGCTGTGTTCTTCGTTTATCTCAAGTTGCCAGGATGGTTGGGTTCCTTGTGGCGATTCGTTTTTGATCGTAATAGTAATCGACATGCAAAACTTCCTTATTGTAATCTTGCGGATAGCCCGAAGCGCCTGCGGCACTCCGGAGTCAGAATCCTTGCGAATAGATACGTCTTGTTTTCTATCCACTCTCTTATTCTTTTCATTTTGCTCCGAGATGGAAAGGAAATGAGGTAACAGTGGTACTATTAGTGCAAATGTCAACAAGGGAAACGCGTAAGGTCTGTCGGTGTCTTTTTGACGAGAAGGGCGTATGTACCATATAACTGCGGTTAAGTTTGCTTTCTTTCCTCTTTTGCACTTCAGGCGGGTTCTACGTTCTGGTGGAGTATCCTCTCAATAATTGGGGGAGAGAAAAATCGATGTACTCATCAAAAGCAGAGCATTGTAAAGAAGGAGGGAAGGAGAAGCAAAGAAGAACACGATGAGGAAATGCATGGGGATCGATCTTGTCTCTGAGGGGGGAGATGCACTGCAACATGGTTCAGGTGGTGAGACGCCAAGAGTCGCCAAGGTGAAGATCGAGACTGCGTTGTTGGATCAAGGTCGCCAAGTCGGGAACCACGTTGAGGTGCGAGATGCGATCATGGAAATACTGGAAGATATTGACTCCAAGCTTATTGGCTGTTTCGACCAACGTCTGAAAGGTATCCCAGGCCATGATGCCATCTGCGGTGCATGCTTGCAGACTCACGTCTCGTTTGCGGACCCGCTGTCGGGCACCCAGTTCAGCCGGATTGTTGTGCAAGAGAAGCTCCGGATGGGAAAGCACCATCAACAAGGGCTCTTTCTTGGCGAGCGTCTGGGCGAGGCGCTCATCCAACTGCTGGTAGCCGCTGGTTTGCCCAAAGAGGTGATCGAAGGCCGCACGCAAGCTCTCGGCTTCGACCGCGCTTGGATGGTCTCGGTAAGCCAACAGCCTTCGGTACAGCGTCCAAAAGTCCTTGGCGAAACCCTTGAGGAGATCGAGATGGGCCAAGAAGCGTGGTGTCAGTTTCTTGTAATGGCGATATTCGTGAATCCAACACAAGGCCAACTGGGCCGTCAAGTGGTCGAATTGGGGAGCATCATCACACAGCAGTAACTCAACCACCGGGTACGTCGTCTGCGTGCGATAGGTCGCGATGGCCAGGGCTTCCTTGATGTGCCTGCGCAGATTCACTCCCTGTGAGGGCAGAGAGCGATCCAACACGGTGTCGAGTTGGCTCTCGGTGTAGCTTTGATCGGACGGCAAGAGGACGGGAAGCAGATGACACCACTTCTCAGAGACGCCCAACTGAGGCAACAACGTCAAGGCGAGCGCATTCACCTGAAAGAGGGGATCAACTCCTCCCTGAAGCACACGAAGCATCGTCATCCGATCTTTGGAAGGGAGGGTACAATAGGCGGTATACCAGGGATTGCAGAGGATATGACACTGTTCGTTTTTGCCATTGACGCGGGTGCCTGTACTGTCGAGATGCTGCCAGGGGGAACTTGAAAGACCTGCCTGCAAGACGGCTGCACGCTCGGCGTGGAACACGCCTTGGTTGCCAATCAAGAGCGTTGAAAGGAGTCCGGCACTGATGTGCACGCCGACCGTCTGCAAGAGGTTGAGGATTTTTGGTTGACTCATGCCAGCGGCGTAGTAGAGGGCCAAGACCCAGGCTCTGACTCCCGGCCCAAACTGACCATGGTAGCCAGTGGGAAGATCTGCCAGATAGGTCCGCTTTTGGCTCGGAGAGGAATATTTCTCTTTGCGAAAGGTAACATTCTCCGTGCGAAACACCACATCTTGCACAATGACATCATCGTAGCCCTTAAACTGGGCATCGTCCGGGAGGCGCCCCCGATCAATCGTGACAATCTCGACCCGATCGATCCGTATCTGAACGTGCTTCTTGGCTTTGTGATGGGCTTTGGACTCACGACGTTCTTTTTCCGATGAGAGAACAGGTGCTGGTGTCTTTGGCTTGATACTGGGCTTGCCTTGTTCACCTTTGAGCCGATTGTTCTCGTCTCGCAGGCGTTGAATTTCTTCGGCCTGCTCTTGCACTTTGGCCGACAGGTTTTCTACCAAGTTCATCAGTGTGATGACCACTTGGCGCAAACCTTCATCTTCTATGGTGTTGGGATCGAAGTTTTCTATCATACTTCTAGTATACATGGAGCATCAATTGTTGCCTCATGCTTGGCTACTCCCAATTATTGAGAGGATACGTTGAGTGCTGGTTATTGCTGCATTTTGGTTTCGATGTGTGGTAGTTGTGGGAGTCAATTGCTCAGCGGGAAGGAGGTGGGTTGATGGCTGATGTCTATGGGAAGTGGCCGGGGGTTGTGGCGATTGTCGCCGATGCGGATGTCCGTTGCGTCTCGTGTGCGAAGTCCATGTATGGGGACGAGGCTATTCAGGCGGTGGTCGATGGGACTCCGGGTTATGAAGCGTACCAGGATCGTGAAGGCAATGCTTTTGGGGTGATCTTGCATGGGAGCGAGGATCTTCATTGTGCATGCTGTGGCTCGTGTTGGTGCAGGCTGTGTGATGATGATTGCCCATGTGCGGGCTTTCGGGATCGGGAAACGTTCTTGCATTCATGGTGAGGGTGGCGGTGGCCGTGGAGGTCGTTGGTAGTTCTTGGGAAAAAGGAGGTGGGTGTATGGAAAAGGTGAAGATGGTGGCAGTATGGTTGCATCTGCCGACCAATTGGGTGCTGGTGCTGGCATTGGGTGTGGGATGTATGCTCGTTGGCTGGCTGCTGGGAAAGGCTGGAACGAAGGGGGGATCAGGGAAGATGCTGTTGCTGGTCGTGGTGGTGGCGGTCGCTGTGGTGTTCTGTACCTCCTTGGGGTCGCACCTGTCCACATTGATCGGGCGGTAGCCTATGTATGGGATCACGGCGGAACTGGTGGCAGGGTATGCCTCGTTGTTTGTCCATTGTTGGGACTATTACGCCGTCCAGCAACGGGATGGCTCGTATCGGCCAACATATCAGCCCTTGACGCTGGCCCGGCTTGCCGATCACTTGTGTGGTCGCTACACGCTGGGGACCTATAGCACGGATCGTGAGGGCCTGTGTGCCTGGGTGGTGTTTGATGCGGATGGGGATGATGGATTAGCGCGTCTGGTCCTGCTGGCTGAAGAGTTGGCAGGGCAAGGCGTCCCTTTGGCGCTCGAAGCCAGTCGGCGCGGCGGGCATGCCTGGGGGGTCCTGGCGCAACCAGTCCCGGCGTGGGTGGTGCGTCGCTGGTTGCTGCCGTATGCCTTGGCCTATGGGGTTGAACTGTACCCGAAACAGGACGCGGTGCCTGGTGGTGGCGTTGGCAACCTGGTACGCATGCCGCTCGG
>DATAYF010000723.1:0-5830 GCA_036272735.1 Ktedonobacteraceae bacterium | reverse complement strand
GTTTTTCGTGGATCGTGCGAAGGCTTCGCCTCTGCCGTGACCATGAGGGCTTACCCGAAAGCTTGGAAGCTTTCATGAAGCTCTCGGCGAGCTCTCGCATGTTGACTAAGCTTGCGCCAGCGTTCCCGTGATCACGGGAGTAAGACACTATCTTAGTCTAGACCACTTATGAAATTGACCCATATCATGTCCAGCTTTTTTTTGAACCATATTGTGGCGCTGACGCAACTTTGGTGAAGGATGAGCTTATCGGGGATGAAGCGATTTTCTCTGGGAGCAGAAAACAACAGTGGAAATTTTGTTATTGATCAGCTTATCACCAAAGTTATGTTAGAGCCATATTGTGTCCGAGGCGGCTAAAACGTTTGGCAAATCACACCTTCAGTATCTCACTCCTGTCAATTTCGATATGGACTGACCACTAGATTAAAAGCCTGATGATGGCGTATTTTTTTGACACCTGAATTGACACCTTATTGGCTTTATTGAAAGGTATTTTGCTGAACTGATATGAACTGTGTCCGTTAGGAAAAAGTCTGGTGGATGAAGCTATAGAGCCATTTGAGAGGGTTGCCCATATTTGTTTTTAAGTGGGTACTATATTCTCTGTATAGCACCTTAAATCGGATACTACCCATAGTGGACGAGGATCTTCACAGGCAATGAACTTCCCTTTGCCAACCTTGCAAATGTATGGGAGAGATCATTGTGAGCAATCTCTTCCTCAAAAAGCTGTTCCAGTTTGGTTGGGTTGCGCTGCATTTCTTGAAAATACCAGGCGGCGTGTTTGTGATAGTCCCAGCCGTCACTCGAACTAATGATGTTCAGTTCTTTTTCGTGGAAGGCTGGGAGGAGCGTGAGCGGCTCAAGGTTTCCATCCGCAGTGATGCAAATGCGCCCGTTGCGTTGCATATGGTTTTGCAATAGAGCACACGCCTCGCTACGGCTTGAGCACTCGAAAGCAAGCGGATAGGTCTCACTGCTCGGAGGAAGCGCCTGCGGAAAGAAGATGGTTCTGGCCCCAAGTTGCGAGGCCAACGCATGCCTTCTCTGTTGGGGCTCAACCATGTCAACGTTTGCACGGCCACAGGCTTTGAGCATGAAAAGAGTGAGCAGGCCCATTGCTCCGGCCCCGGTGATGAGCACGGCTTCTTCCGGTAGAGGAGCAAGTTTGCGCACGCCTTTAGCAGCATCGCACGTCAGAATGACCAGGATGGCGAGGGGATCAGCAATGTCTTCGGGCACAACGATCACTTTGCTCTCTGGAACGAGCGCGTGCGTGCGATGCCCGTAAAAGGCAACAACACGCTCGCCCGGTTGCACAGTTTGGACCTGCGAACCACACGCCAGGACGATCCCAAGGCTTTCATAGCCTATCATCCGTGGATACTGGCGAAGAGTGTCCGTGCGCGATGTGCCACAATACTGGGGCAATTCACTGCCAATACTGATAGCTCCCGTGCGTGTCTGGACGAGCACGTCATGTGGGCCTGGCTCCGGCAACACTTCGCTTACCCATTGAAGCTGTCGGGGTGCAGTGAGTACAAGGCTTTGCGCTTCGAGACCATTTGCGTTCATGCTTGCTACGTTGCTCGTCCTTTCTCTATACCTCCCTGCTCACTCTTCGTCGCGATTGCTCACGCCAGCATCGGCAAACGTTGCCATGTCACGATGGATATTTAGAGCAGCCTCGATAATGTGCATCGCCAGCACTGCCCCCGTACCCTCACCAAGTCGCATGTGCAGGTCCAATAGTGGCTCCAGGCCCAATTTTTTGAGAATAATACGATGCCCGCCTTCGACGGAAAGATGCCCGGCGAAGAGATACTCGCGGAGCGTTGGGCATAGCGCGCACGCCACCAGTGCCGCCGAACTCGAAATAAAGCCATCGATGACTATAGGAATGCGACGTTGAGCAGCCGCCAGCATGACACCGACCAGCCCGGCGATTTCCAGACCACCAACCTTCGCCAGTACATCCAGCGGATCACTGGCGTCGGGCGCATTATGCACAATGGCTCGCTCGATCACGGACACTTTGTGCGTAAGTTGCTGGTCATCGATGCCTGTACCACGCCCGGTTACGTTAGCAATTGGTACGCCGGTTAGGCAGGCCGTTACCGCGCTGGCCGCTGTGGTGTTACCAATGCCCATCTCGCCAGTTGCCACCAGGTCCAGTCCCTTGTCCGCCAGCGTGTTCAGCACTTCTATGCCGACCCCAATGGCTGCTAACGTTTGCTCGCGTGTCAGCGCGGGACCTATCGCCATATTGGCTGTTCCATAGGCGATTTTGCGTGCCAGCAGGGCCGGATGCACCAGGTCTGATGCCACGCCAATATCGACAACGACCACTTCGGCATTTGCCTGCCGTGCTAACGCGTTGATGGCTGCCCCACCATGCAAGAAGTTCTGCACCATTTGCGGCGTTACCGCTGCTGGAAAGGCACTCACACCTTCAACAGTCACGCCATGATCGGCCGCCATTACGACCACGGATTTACGCTCGACCTTCGGAAAGAGTTGCCCGGTGATACCCGCCATCTGTATAGCAATGTTTTCCAGGCGGCCCAGGCTGCCAGCAGGCTTGGTCAATTGTTGTTGCCGCTCCCGTGCCTGGGCTAGCAATGAGGCATCGAGCGGTGCGATGCTGGCAAGTATCGCTTGTAATTGTTCCATCATACCTTAAAATTCGATACCTTTCTGCGCCACAATTCCTTGTGTTTTATAAGGGTGTTTCACTTCGCGCATCTCGGTCACCAGGTCCGCAAAATCGATCAATGCTTGCGGGGCATCGCGCCCGGTCATAATAATATGCATCAAGGGATCGCGCTGCCGCAGCGTGGTCAGCACCTCTTCAATATCCAACCAGCCATACTTCAAAGCGTATGTGATCTCGTCCATAATCACAATGTCGTACTGGTTGCTCTCGATTTTTGCGCGACATTGTGACCAACACTGTTGCGCCAGGGCACGATCATGCTCAAGGTTCTCACTATCCCAGGTAAAGCCCTTGCCCAGAGGAATTATCTCAACATCCAGGCGTTTGGCCGCTTTAATTTCACCCCAATTGCCCGTCTGCGCTTTCAAAAATTCCAGCATGACTACACGCATATTTTGTCCGCAGGCGCGAAAAAGCACGCCCAGGGCCGCCGTGGTCTTGCCTTTGCCATCGCCTGTATTGACGATGACAATGCCCGTGTGGCCGCGCCGCCGCTGTGCACGGGCATCTGCTTGCTCCTGGCGTATCTGAGCACGCCCCTCTGCACTTAATTCATAGGCCGCGTCCCGAGGATGCGACGGTTGTTGCTGCTCTTGCTCGTGCATGGTAAACCTCCATCAGCATAATGCTGTTCCTAAATGCTGCCTGTGCAATACGCTGGCAGCGCACCAGGGAATTTATCGGGGTGCACTACCTGGGCAACACAACGCAAGCCTTCGACCAGGCGCGGACCGGGCCGCTGCATGATATCGGTATTGAGGTGATAAACGTGGTGACTCTTCACAGCCATAATACCACCCCAATTCGCACGTTTATATACCAGGGACGGACTACCGCCGTACGCCGGATCTTCGGTCAGCACAACGTATTGCGGGTTAGCAACAATCACAGCCTCGTCCGTCACCTGCGGATACCCCTGGTTATTCGTATTGCTGTGAAATATATTGGCCGCGTGCGCATACTGCAACATCTGATCGCCAAACGATCCGCCACCAAATACGTAGGGCTTCCCAGGCGTGCTATCGTCGGCTTCCAATAATACTTTGGGGGTCGTCGTCGTGCTTGCGACCTCGGTTTTCACCTGCGCCTCCTGCTGCTGAAGCTGCTGCACGAGCGCATTGGCTACGTTTTGCGTTAAAGTCAAACGACCAATCACAGCAATTTGTTGGATAGCATGGTCGAAATCTACTGCTGGCAGGTCAACAACATGCAGATTCAATTGTTTCAACTGGCTATCGTATTTGCTTGTGAGGCCGCCAGAACTGAGTATTAAGTCCGGGTGGAGCGCAACGATTTTCTCGACGTTATACGTGCCGTTGGCATCCGAGACCTTTGGCAAATTCGCCAGCGCAGCCGGGTAGTTGGTGAAAGAGTCAACAGCGACGACGCGGCTCTGCAACTGCAGTGCGCCTAAAATTTCGCTGGTACTGGGGGTCAAAGAGATAATGCGCTGTGGTGCCGTTTGTGGAAAGGTAATCGGGGTTCCATAGGCATCGAGCTGCTGTGTGGGCGTAGGTGTCGGCTTACTACTTTGCCCGCCAGACGTTGTTGGGGGGGAGCTTTGTCCGCACGCGGACAGCGCGAGCAGGCAGGTGAGCAATAACAGAAAAACAATGCGTTGAGAGATGATATAGGTGCGCATCTGGTTGTAACCTCCATGATACTGGCAGCGCCCCTGCCACCTCGCGTGCGATGGAGATCCAGCCAGAGAGACACGACCCATCAGGCCACATTGTCTTTTGGCAGCTCGTTCCTTTTACGCGAAGGATCGTGAGCACATTTCATCAGGCAGGTCTCCTGGCTCCTGGCTATAGCGTCTCTCAACGTGCCTTCCCATCCTATACGGACAGTGGCTGTTTCGTTGCTGGGTAGATGAGAGGCTTACCAGTTACAGTAGCGCGACTGCGTCGGCTTTGCACCGACTTCCCTATTCTGCCGAGACGAGAAATCTCGACCACCTGATGGCAGTTCTATTTACTTTCTAGCCAGTAGTATACATCAGGTTGCTTGTGTTTATCAATGGATCAAGGCAATCGCATCTCATTAAGCCCATCAGTTTGTTTTTCCTTTGCCAAGCAAGAACGTTTCTTAGTCATTGTGAACGAGCAACCTCAAACGTCCTCTTAGCACTCCACTCAAAGTTATCCCATCGCTTTGTATAATAGTGATATGCCATAGAATCTAAACCAATGTGCATTTGATAGCACCATAATCTTTCGTGAAAGCGTTGTACGTCCAATTCCTTTACCTTATAGTTTTGCTCAAATTCTCTCAGAATGTCTATATTGCGCCATTGGGTAAAACACGGCCACCAGTATAGTAAATGTGCGATATCGTAGAGATAATCGCTGTAACGCGAATCGCCCCAATCCAGCAGAGCAGTTACACCATGAGCGTCAACTAAAACATTACGGCTCAAAAGGTCGTTATGAATGAGGTGTCATTCGTTTGGACACAGAGGGACCTTCGTTGCCAACAAAGCCGCAGCCTGCTCAAATAATGCAAGATTTCCAGGTACTTCTTCTAGAGATTTGCGCCATCCGTGTATCCGTTTTTCTGGCCGGTCATTGACGACATCCAGTAGCGCTTCCTGCCAGCTTGCATGGGGGCTATTCCCTTTGCATCCCAGAGACCATAGCCCCTGGTGTCACTCAGCTCTATTTCTTTTATCACATTGAGTGTCGCAAACAAGTTGGGAAGCACAGCGTGCATCGCATTTTCATCGAGTTTATCAGGGAAATTCCCATAGGCGCACTCGGATAGAGCAAAAAAGCCGTTTTTATACTGCCCAATTTCTCCTATTCGCGGTATGGGTAACCTTTCCGAAGTATATTTTGCAACGATCCGATCCTTCATGAAGTCCTCATCGAATAGCCCAAAGCGTGCAACATATTCGTGCCCGGCTAAACGATAAGCGAAGGCTACAGACCATTCGCCTCTGCCTAATTCCTGAATATGCTGGAAGTCCGCCCCAAAGTGCTCATGCAGAAAGATTTCTGCACCTGACAATTCTATCAAATATTCTTTCATGTTTCCTTGCAAGAACCTTTTTGTGGATGAGGCTATCAGTCCGCGCTGTAAAACCCCTGGCTTCAGCCATGGGGATAGGAG
>DATAYF010000722.1:0-4064 GCA_036272735.1 Ktedonobacteraceae bacterium | reverse complement strand
TAGTCAGATTGGTATTACGATGGACATTTACTCGCATGTTTTGCCAACCATACATCAGGATGCAATGGATAAGCTTAATCATGCTTTTACTGACCTGGATGATGATGATAAAAGTGGTGGAGTTCTCGCACGAAAATAGGTTGCTGTAGTAGCCCTCGTTTTGCCAAAAATAAAAATGCCTCATGTGGCTTTGTAAGCTGTGCGAGGCATTTTTGGCTTGAAAGTTGGTAGCGCATACGGGGTTCGAACCAGTGATCTCCGCCTTGAGAGGGCGGCGTCCTAGTCCACTAGACGAATGCGCCAGGTGTACATGGGTCGTTGACTCATTACGTGCTCCATACTACCCGATTTTGGTAAACTTGTCAACAGATTTTTGCTTTTCCAAATGATGCCACCTGTCCGACACAGTTATATAGATGGGCATGTATGTATCCGGGACACATACATGCCCATCTATATAACAAGTTTTGCTATGCAGATAGCGCTACCGTATTCGACTCTTTGTACTAACGTAACCTCTAAGCCCGCTCACCCACTTATTGGCGGTGCAGGTCAACGTGCTGCAACTGGCCTTTGTAATAAAAGTTGAAGGTCAGGCGTTGCCAATTATCGGGCCAGGTCGGGCGTGTCGTATAGCCATTGTCGGTGACACGCAGGCCGGCAAAGCCCAGTATCATCGCTTGCCAGACGGCACCGGCACCGGCGGCGTGAATACCCTCGGGGGTATTGCCACGTAAGTTCTCCAGGTCCACCAGCGCACCGAGCATAAATTGCTTATACGCCACATCGGCCAGGCCAAGTTCGCACGCCAGAATGGTGTGCAGGGCTGGCGTCAATGAAGAGCCATAGTCGTGGTCGGTGATGGGATAGTAGTAGTCCCAATTGACCTTTTTTGTTTGCAGGTCGAAGTCCTGCAGCATCACTGTGAGCAGCATCAGCACGTCCGCTTGCTTGATGATGCGATACTTTTGCACCTGCTCCATGCCGAGAATGCCCTGGTATGAATCCTTGCGCCCGTGATATTTTTCCTGTGGCAGCGTGTCAAGCTGGAAGAAGCCATCGAACTGCTCGAACAGCCTGGTTGGCAGATCTTGCGGGATGCGCAGGTGTCCAATGATATCGCGCCAGTGATTCAGGGTTTTGGCGCTTAGCTTGAGCTTATCGGCCAGTTCTTCCGCTTTTGCAGGATCGTTTTTGAGCAACCAGGGGAAAATGTAGAGCGCGTATTGGATGTTGCTGCGCGCCATATAGTTGGTGTAGGCGTTATTATTGACGTGCTCGTGCCACTCGTCGGGGCCAATGACGTTGGTGATCTCGTAATCGTTGCGTTCGTCATTGTGCTCTACACGGTCGGCCCAGAACATCGCCGTACTCAGCAGCAACTCGGCCCCATAATCGCGCATGAACTCGTCGTCACCCGATACGCGCCAGTACTCCCAGACGGCATGGGCGATACTCGCGGTAATGTGTAGTTCGATCATGCCATTGAGCACGGGAACAAGTTCGCCGGTTTCTGGATGAATGATCGCAGTCGGCGTTGTTTCCTCACCACTCAGGGTGCTTTCCCAGGGATATTGCGCGCCTCTATAGCCGTTGCTGGAGGCTTTTTTACGGGCCGCGTCAAGCAGATGGTAGCGATACAATAGAAGGTTGCGTGCTATTTCTGGTTGCTCGTAGATGAAGAAGGGCAGCATGAAGATTTCAGTATCGTGGAAAATATGTCCACGGTAGCCAAAACCGGTCAGCCCCTTGGCGGCGATATTGTAACGACTATCGTGTGGTGAGATGTTGATACGTAGCTGATAGAGGTTATAACGCACGCTCACCTGTGCTTTGTCGTCACCCTCGATCACGATATCGGCAATATCCCAAAATCGTTTCCAGGCGACACTACTTTGGGCCAGGAGCTGATCGTAGAGTTGTGTGCAGGCGTGGACAGGCTCGGCTGAGATGGTGTCCAGTTTGAGCGCGCTGTGTATATCCGGTTCAGGTAGTCGCGTGGCCTGGTCCAATAGCTCTTGATGGTGAGTGAGGGCGGCGTTGACCGGCTCCACGCCATCGCGCGAGGTGTACATCACCACCAGTTTCTCGGTTGTGAGCGTTACACCGGGCGTGAGCGTGCCATAAAAGCGGATGCTTGGTGCGAGATCGGAGTCAACGATTTCCTTCTGGAAGCCGGGCGTTGACGTAGTAAAACTGAGCGTTTGCGCAAGCTGGACCAGGGTATGCCTGGTCTGGCTATGTAACCAGAGCAGGTTTTGTTGATGACCCTGATCGACCGTCTCCCAATGCAGCACGTCATAATTGCCCTGGGCGGCGTCGATACTGGCCCAGATAGCAACGGTAACCGGCTGGTGATTGGGGCTTTCCTCAATGGTCACGCTATAGCGAATGACGCCCAGGTGCTCATCGGCTAGGCTCGCGAAACGTTCGCTCTCGACGTGCAGTTGTACACCGCCGGGGCTTTCCCAATGGACCGAGCGGCGGAGCACTCCATTTTGGATATCAAGCGTGCGGTAATAACTCAGCAGCGTGCCCCTATCGATACGGAAACGCTCGCCGTTGACAAACAACTGCAACGGCGTCCAATCAGGTGCATTGGCAAGCTCTTCTTCTGATATCGGAATATCATCGAACACGCCAAACAGTAACGTAGAGGGGGTGGCGCGAGGATACCCCTCCTCAAAGGTGCCGCGCGTACAAAAGTAGCCGTTACCAATCGTAAAGACGGTTTCCTGGCTACGTAGATTCTTTGTCTTCGCGTCAAAAGTATCTTCGTTAACATGCCAGCAGTTCACTTCTTCGTCCTCCCAAGAACACACTGTTCAATCTCAGATCAGTAGGTCTTGCAAATGGGTGTTTGCAAGCGTTGGCAATACTTTGTCGGCGCGATGAAAACGTTCTCGTGGCCCAATGCCCAGGGCTTGCATTCCAGCCGTTTTAATCGCCTCGATACCAGCGTCGGCATCCTCTACGCCCAGGCAGGTCGGCGTAGGGCTTGCAACCAACCCTGCCGCGTACACAAAGATATCTGGTGCTGGTTTACTGTTGACGACGCAGTTGCCGTCGGCAATGCCATCAAAATAAGATACGATGTCTAGCCGTTCCAGGACGACGCGGCCATTCTTGCTGGCGGAGGCGATGGCCGTTTTAATGCCAGCCGCCCGGATCTCTTCAAGAAGTTGCTGGCCTCCTTCTACCAGGTCGTTTGGCGTCATCTGCTTGATAAATTCGTTGTAGTAGCGATTTTTGCGCTCCATCATTTCCTGGATCTGATCTTCACTGTAGTGACGGCCTCGAATAAGATACTGTAATGATTCTCGTCGTCCCACCCCTCTAAGATGGGCGTCGTTTTCTTCGTGGGTAAAGGAAATTCCTTCCTCATCAGCCAGATGCTTCCAGGCGCGATAATGATACTCGGACGTATCGGTGAGCACCCCATCAAGATCAAAAATAATGGCTTGCGGCGTCGTCTGTTGCATAAGTGTGTCCTCTTCCCTAAACTCACTGAAAGTAACCTGGAAATTTGAAGGAAAAACGAGAATTGTTGCTGTTTCTCTGCTCTTCCATAATGCCAGGCAAGTAACTCACCAGATTTCTTTTTATTGATTGCTGAGTATATAGAATGATATGGCATGCTATTAAATAGTATACATCTTTTGCGATAAAATTGCCCGATTATTGTATGGTATTTCATCGTGTTTCATGCTTGCGTAGGCAGCGTACCGGTTCTGATGAAAAAAAACCTGAAATTTGGGGGGGTGAAATGAAAAAAACGTACATTTCGTATAACCTATACAGATAGATTGTTGACGTTATTATTGGCGACGGTTGGACGTTTGATTTTTATTGGGAAAACAGGTCAGCGACCCCAGCGCTGAAAGGCGCGGGGCTTGCTTCGGCAGGCTCCAAATGCTGAGCAGCCCCTTTCCGCCTGGCGGAGAGGAGCAGTTAGGAAAGAATGTATAGGCACCGGCAGATGACTTTTCCAGTCTGTCGCACTGCGACCATCCATTAAACAGGTACACGGGGAAACAGAGCCAGTGTGGATGGCATGTGAAACC
>DATAYF010000721.1:0-3412 GCA_036272735.1 Ktedonobacteraceae bacterium | reverse complement strand
CCGACGGAAGGAGAGGCGGTTTCGCGCTCTCCACGGTCATGTCCTCTCCCGTTCGAGTCGGTCGGCTTAAAATGCTCTCGGTCTCCATCGCTGTCCCTTTCCGAACAAGTGTGAAGAGGTGGAACGACGGGAGAACCCCCTGTGCTTTAGCACAGGGGAGTCTCAGAGCTTGCGAGTGCTAAAGGCGTTGCAATCGCGCAACGTGTAGGCCCCGACTTCATCGTGGGCACGCGCAATTCATTTGCGCACGTGTGAGGCACGCATATTGGCACCATTCACCTATCAATAATATATAAACGGTTGTTAATGGTTTGGTCAAACCATTAACAACCGTTTATATATCGCATGCTCATTGGCGCGAATGTTCCAAATACCTGACACGCACCCTTCCCATCATGTTTTGCTCATATTATCCACGTGTGGAGCGCAACACCCAACCATGCCAGAGCCAATCGATGTCAAACATTTGTGCGTGACAAGTCACGAATCCTGCCTGTTTGCAGAGCGCTCGTGCTTCGTACACCGTGTACCCGCGCACGTGCCAGGGGTCAAAACGCCTTATCAGCCATTCTACCAGCGGCCAGAACAGCGTGTTGCGCTGTGCGAAGTCTTCGAGCACCAGTTGACCAGCGGGTATGAGCAAATTTGCCAGACCTTGTAGCACCGCTTTGGGGTCTGGCAAATTGTGCATGACATTGGTGCAGGTAATCAGGTCAAAACTGTGTGCAGCATAGGGAAGCCCTGCCGTATCACCTGTCCCCACCATTGCCTGCTGCAACTGCACGTGCGGATAGTACTGGAGTTGCTGGCGTGCCTGGGTGAGCATATCGGCGCTGGCATCTACGCCATACGCTTCCACTTCCGGTAGTCGAGAGAGCAGCGTGTTGAGGAGCAAACCAGTACCACAGGCCACGTCGAGCACACGCAGTGGTCGTTGCGCCTGCTGGGCCACAGCCTGCAATTGCTCGATATCGACCTGAGCGAACGCGGCAGCCAGTGTGCGCTCGTTGAATGTGCGCCATATGCTGTTGTAGGTTGTGGCATTTTTGCCCTGGTAATAGCTACTCATCGATGTGCTTCCAAACTAAAACGTGCCATAGTGTACGAATTGGTCTCGTACCACTATAGCACGTTTTTGTCCTATTAATCGTGCTCTCTTATGATTATCGACTCAATGTATGGAGCGCGTCAAGGATCGCGCTGGGTTCTGCCCGTTTCGTGTGGTCTGCATCGACAAAGGCCTGCTTGATGGTGCCATCCTGCGCGATGACGAACGTGCCGGGCATAGGCAACTCCCAGGAGGCATCACCGTTGTAGGTCGTCAGATCCATCCCGATCTTCTTATAGACTTCTTGCACATCTGCTGATATCTTAAAAACGAGGCCATATTTACGGGCAACTGCATTCCCACTATCGCTCAAAACAGGGTAGCGTAGCTCCAATTTTTCAGCGAATGAGAGCGAGTTGTCGGGCGTTTGCGGCGAGATTGCCACGAGCGTCGCACCTGCCTGCTCAATTGCTGGCAGCACAGCCTGGTAGGTGTGGAGCGCGATATTACAATAGGGGCACCAGGCACCACGGTAAAAGACCAGTACCACTGGCCCCCTGGCTAGCAGTTGCGCTAACTGAACAGTATTGCCATCGACGTTGGGCAGTGTGAAATCGGGGGCCTGGTCGCCCACTTTCGCGCTTTTTCCGGCTATGCCAGATGCGATCAGTGCCTGGGTTGCCTTGCCAAGTACCGCACCATCCTCTGTTGATACCTTTGAGGTACCTTTAGCTAACGCTTGTACTTGCTGTTGTATCATATCACTTGTAATCTGCGGCTCAATTGCCATTGTACATTGCCTCCAGTAGGTAAAAAGATGCTCTATGACAGGGAATTCTTACCCCATCCTCAAGATAGACACGAACAAGGAAGTGAAAATTTACTTTCTGAAGTTACGTACAAAAAGTGAGCGCAGGTTATTAAGTATGGTTAGTCAGGCCGTTATTGCACACAGAACTCGTTGTTCTCTGGGTCGGCAAGCGTGACCCAAAACTCACCACGTTGCTCATATCTATAGAGTTCACGAGCACCGAGCCCCTTCAATCTTTCCACTTCAAGGTTGACCTGTTGCACGCTTTGTTCTTGCGAGTCAGGGCTTTTCGCGTGCTTGCTTGCGTTGATGTCCAGGTGAAGGCGGTTTTTACTGTTTTTGGTTTGGGCACGCGTTGGAAGTAGATACGCGGCCCCTGCCCGTCAGGATCAACAATTGCAGATGCGCTATGCCATTCATCTTGCGGCACACCTTGAGCCTGTAAGAAATCCTCCCACCATTGGTACCCTGCTGGTGGATCCTGGATCTTATAATGGATCGCGTTGGCCCGGAATGCCGCCAATGCTGCGAGTTCGGTACAATCAATGACGATTTGTAGTTGCATTCCCATGGGTATCCTCCCTATACTCTCATATTTACTACGCGTTGCTATGCATAGAGTATACCTTTGAATGAGGACGTTCTTGATCCTATTTAACGCTACATGCAAGCTTTTTCTTAATCCTTTTAGTTTATACACGTTTTCTACACGCGAGTGCCGTAGGCGCGAAGCTTCAAATGAGGATCGATTATGTCCTTCTTTTAATATATACTGCTCATATAGATACATTTGAAGTAAGACACAAGCAAAACCTCTCGAATAGCTCTACAAGTTTATTCCCTCAACCTTTCCCAACGAATATAGTTCAGATCAGTTCAGCAAAATACCCCGCAATAAAGCCGATAAGGTGTCAGTTCAGGTGTCAGAAAAATACCCCATCACCATGCTTTTAATCGAGATCACAAGCGTGATGAACATTTGTCGTTTGACTCATAAGTTGACTCTTACGCAACCTTGCTGATGCAGTATGTGATATACTAAGAGATTGAACATTTTTTCGCTTTTACCGACTTTTTCAAGGACGAAAAGACATTCTATGATCATTTTCCCAGACCTTCCTCACATCGAAGTGGAAGGAGTAGAGGTAGCGGAGGAGATCACATTGACCTTACGTACAACGTCTCCGACAGCTCTTTGCCCCTCATGTGGAACCCAATCCTCACGCATCCAAAGTCGCTATACACGGAAGCTGAGAGATCTTCCCTCCATGCCGAGCGCCTGGCTCGTTATGAGCACATCATGGCGCTCTCCAAACAAGGAACGAAGAGCACTGATATCGCCGTCCAGACAGGTATGCCTGAGCGAACGGTTCGACACTGGCTCAGTCGCGGTACCCCATATTCCCGCCCAAGACGGCAACGAGCGCGTCTGCTTGATCCATACCAAACGTATCTTCTGCAGCGCTGGAACCAGGGATGTCACAACGGGTCCCAACTAGAAGCAGAACTAAGAGCAAAAGGCTACAAAGGGTCGCAACGAGCGATCTATCGCT
>DATAYF010000720.1:0-12268 GCA_036272735.1 Ktedonobacteraceae bacterium | reverse complement strand
CTCTTACAGGTGGCGAACGAGCGGTGGCAATTCCGTGGTCAGGCAGGCGCTAAGAGTGCGTTAAGCCCCTAAAACTGAGACTCCCTGCGGCTAAAAGCCGCAGGGAGTCTCCCGTCATTCCAACGCTTCCTCATCTTGCGAGAGGCTCTTGTCGGAGACCGAGAGCATTGCAAGCCGACCAACTCGAACGGGAGAGGACAGGACCGTGAGGAGCGCCAGAAGGCCTCCCCAGCCGGCTGGTTGCTCCTCTTCGTTGCGACGTGCGCCCGCCTCCAGGCGACACCAACGAAGAGAACAGAGCGGTTCTCCTGCCATGCGTCTTTTCACCGTATGGACGTAGGGAGCCTTGTTAGAACGAATGTACCATACAGGACTCTTCCTGTCAAAGTGTTTCTGCGCCTGCCGGCGGCGCGGCTTCCATCCCCATGCATGCATGCAGGGGCCTTCCGCCGCGAATGGTAAGATACACGGGGCATCCATTTCGTGGGTGCCCCTGTTTTTGTGCTCGTGCGTTATTTTGCGTACTGTGGAGGCGTCGTCAACGCTCCGTCATGTGTGGCCGATTCAACTGCTGCCAACATCAGCGCGAGCGTATTGTAATTGTCGCGCCCGGTAGTCTCTGGCTGCTGTCCGCTGCCGATCGCCTCGACGAATGCTTGCAAACTGCCGTTTCTATCGCGCAGCGCCACATCGGGTAGCTTCAATGGTTCGGCTTGTTCGCTGCCAAGCGGGCGCACCAGCACATAATCCGGGTTGGGGTCATCGCGACTACTCCAAATAATCTCGCCCTCTGCGCATTCTATATGCCACTCACCGCCCCAACTGGTCTGTGGACCCGTGCTGACCCAACTGCCACGATAGTTGACCACGGCTCCTCGGTTGAAGCTAATCGTGGCTGCCCCGGTCGGTGCCTCGTCAAAGTTGCTCCAAACCGGATTCCACGTGTGGCACGAGATGCTGCTGACCTCTTGACCGAGCACGGCACGCATCAAGTCGAAATGGTGGATCGACATATCCACGAGCAAGGGTTGCCAGATGGTGTAGTGCACGTGACCTTCTCGTGGTGCGCTGTTGGAGTAGCGCCGAAAATCAATGTTTACCGTGCCCACCGGACCCAGCGTGTTGGCACGCACCAACTCGATCACCTTGCGCACGGCCGGGTAGAAGCGATAATTCTGGCTGATCATCAATGTGCGCTGCTGCTGCTCGGCGGCTGCAATGACCTGGCGCGCCTCGTCCAGCGTTGGCGCGAATGGTTTTTCCAGCAGGACGTGCTTGCCCGCGTGTAGCGCTTCGAGGGCGACCGGAACATGACCCGGCAAATTAGCGGTGACGACCACCGCTGCACATTCAACGGTCGCTAGCGCCTCTGTGAGCGTGGGAAAAAATATGTTGGTTGGCAGGTCGAGTTCTTGCTGTGCGCGTTCACGAATGGATTCGATCATGTCAACGCAAGCGACCAGTTCCACGTTAGGATTGTGACTGATAACGTCTTTCGCCCAGTTGCGGCCCCAACCGCCCAGACCAACTTGTATGATGCGTAATGCCATGTTTACTTGCTTCCTATAGTTCTATTTTTGCTTGTGGATAGTTCATTACCTGATCATTTAGTGGTAACATAAAATAAATCTTATTGTCAAGGGCAGGAAAGGCTTCGTACCCTGACAGGAAAGGAGGTTACCGCGCGTTTCCCACAGATTCTTTGTGGATGTACAACTTATTATTACGGCTCCCGCCGCTCGAAAAGGAGTAAATGTATGTCGCTCATTGATGACTCTCAGAGCAACGTTGCTAAGCAGACTGTCGAGAATTACGGGTATAAGCAGGAGTTCAGTCGTGATCTGAAACGTTTTGCCTCATTTGCCGTAGGATTTTCGTTTATTTCTATTACCACCGGTATTTTTACGACCTATGGCTCCGTGCTGAATTGGGGCGGCCCTCTGGGCATCTGGACGTGGCCGCTGGTGGCCCTGGGGCAGCTTTTTGTGGCCCTGGTCTTTGCCCTATTCGCCTCGCGCGTGCCCCTGGCTGGCTATTCCTACCAATGGGTCTCACGCCTCTTCAACGCCAAAGTTGGCTGGTTGGTCGGCTGGATCTCCTTCATGTTTCTTACGGTGGTCGCTGTCTCCGTGGATTACTCGATTGCGCAGACCGTGCTACCCAGCCTCTTTAGTTACGCGGAGACAGCGCAAAACGCCTGGATCGCGACTGCCATTGTGTTGCTGATTCAGATGCTGTTGATTATTTTCTCGACCCTGTGGTCTACGCGCATCAACAATGTCGCTGTGAGCACCGAAGTGATCGGCATTGTGGGCCTGGCTGTGCTTTTGCTGGTGGTCGGTGCCGTGCGTGGTATGCTCCATCCCGGTCATCTCTTTAGCATGGGTAGTATTCCGGCGGCTGGCTATTTCAATCTGGGCAGCGTGGCGAAGACCGGCCCTTTTATGATCTCTTTCCTGCTAGGAGGATATACCATCGTTGGTTTCGAGGCTGCTGCCAACCTGGCTGAAGAGACGCACGACGCTCACCGCACCATACCCTTCGCCATGTGGACTGCAGTGGTACTGGCTGGTATTGTCGGCTTTATTTTTCTGATCGCGCTGAATCTGGCTTCGCAGAACGTGGCTACTCTAGCGGCTTCGGCTACGCCTGTGGCCGATATCGTGACTGGGGTGCTGTGGCGCGTTGTCGGCGATATCCTGCTGGTCATCGTCTTGTTCTCCATTTTTGCCTGCGGGCTGGTGATTGTGATTACCGCGACCCGTTTAGCCTGGGCCATGTCACGTGATGAGCGTTTTCCGGCGTATAAGCTCCTGCGAGGCGTCAACAAACGCACCGGAACGCCGGTAGCCTCGGCGCTGTTCGCAGGCATTCTGGACCAGGTTGTGCTAGGAGTTTTTGCGGGCCTGGGCATTTTCGCGGGACAGACCAACACCCTGGGAAACCTCTTCTCCGCCTCGACCCTCTTGCCAGCGATTATCTACCTGCTGACCACGATCTTTTATATCGTGGTGCAGCGACGCTTGCCCCATGTCGAGCGTGCCTTCAGCCTGGGAATATTCGAGTGGCCGGTGATTATCCTGGCCCTGGTGTGGCTGGTGTTTGAGTTAGCTATCTTCCGTGATGCGCAGTTTGCCACACCCTGGGTCTATACGCTGGTTATGTTTGCCCTCGGCGTGCTCTACTTCGTATGGATGCTGATCACACGCCCTAAAGCGTTGATGACGCGACCCAGCGAGGCGACGGACGCGTCGGAGCATGGTGTATAAGCGCGCATTTTGGTTTTTTGTGCGTGCAAGGGAAGGTTTTGTTCTCTACATATCATGTAGGGAAGGAAATGATAGGGAGATAAAGCTATCTCTACATGCAGGAGAGGCAGAGGCTAGCTCTGCCCTTCTTGCATGTAGCACGTATGGAACAAGAGCAGCAGCCCGGAAGGTTGCTGTTCTGGTATAATGCCAGGAGGTATCCAGGAGAGCTAGAGCTGGCCTCTAGCTCTCCCCCAATGTAGAGGTGCAGCTTGCCTGCGCCTCCTAATCTGGCCTGGCTGGAATGAAAATCGACCAGTGCAAGAGTGAAAATCGACACATATTTATATGTTAAAACGAAGAAGGAGGAGTATGTTGCAAGAGCAGAATGCTATTGTATGGCATCCGCGTCCACAATTGACCAGGGAGGCGTGGGCGAATCTTGGTGGTGCGTGGGGCTTTGCGTTTGATGACGCCACACAAGGATTAGATGCGCGTTGGTACGAGCGCGACGATGTGTACACGCGTACAATACAGGTTCCCTTCCCGCCCGAATCCTCGGCTAGTGGGATTGGTGAGACTGGCTTTCATCCTGTCGTGTGGTATCGCCGCACCTTCGAGCTTCCTGAGGCGTATCGTGGGAAGCGCATTATTTTTCACTGCGGGGCTGTAGATTACCGCGCGCGCGTGTGGGTGAATGGACAATTGGTTGCTACACACGAGGGTGGGCATACGCCCTTCTCGGCAGATATCACGACGGCTTTGACTGCCCATGGGGCGCAGGTCGTCGTTATTCGCGCCGAAGACCTGCCATTCGACCTTGCGCAACCGCGTGGGAAACAGGATTGGGAAGCGGAGTCGCACGGCATCTGGTACAATCGTACAACTGGTATCTGGCAACCCGTGTGGTATGAAGCGGTGGCTGCTGAGGCGCACGTTGCGAAGTTGCGCTGGACGCCTGATGTGGACCGCTCACAATTGGGGATGGAACTCACGTTGCAGCGTCATGACGCCACGCCGCTCCAGGTACGGGTGCAGTTGCGCCTGCACGATAAAGAATTGTGCGATGACCTGTACATGGTGCAGGAAACGGAATTGCAGCGTCACATCGCGCTGGCCCTCAATGACAAGACTCGTAGCGATCTATTCTGGTCGCCAGAGCACCCGAATTTGATCGACGCCACGATTACCTTGCTGTCGGCTGGTGAGGTTATTGATGAAGTGGGCAGCTACGTTGGTTTTCGCAGCGTCGGCACCGCTGGCGGTCATTTCATGCTGAATGGACGTCCCTACTATCTGCGTTTTGCCCTTGAGCAAGGGTACTGGCCGCAGTCCCATCTCGCGGCTCCCAGCGATGAAGCTCTGCGCCGTGAAGTAGAACTGATCAAGGAATTGGGCCTGAATGGGGTGCGCATTCATCAGAAAATCGAAGACCCGCGCTTCCTTTACTGGTGTGACCACCTGGGCGTACTCGTCTGGGGCGAGATTGCCAACGCGTACGTCTATTCACAGAGCGCGGTCGAACGCTTAACGCGTGAGTGGTTGGAGGCGTTGGAGCGCGATTATAGCCACCCGTGCATTGTAGCGTGGGTGCCCGTGAACGAAAGTTGGGGCGTGCCCAACCTGCCCCACAGCGAGGCGCAGCGCCATTATGTGCAGGCGCTCTATCATCTCACGAAGGCGCTCGACCCTACGCGGCCCGTCATTAGTAACGATGGCTGGGAGCACATGGAGAGCGACATTTACAGTATCCACGATTACGCGTTCGATGGGAAGGTGATTGCTGAGCGTTATGGTGATGCTGAGGCGGTAGTGCGAACGGTGGCGCATGGTCGCCCCAGTGGTCGCAGCATCACGCTTGGTGGAGCGCCATACAACGAGCAACCGGTTATGCTGACCGAATTTGGTGGCCTGAGCTACCGTCCAAAGGCTGGTGAGAACTGGTTTGGTTATGGGACAGTGAGCAGCCAGCAAGATTATATCAACAAGTATCGCGAGTTGATTGAAGCGGTGCTGGCTTGCCCGACCGTCGCCGGTTTCTGCTATACCCAGCTGACCGACACGCTGCAGGAGACCAACGGTTTGCTGACCGAGGATCGCGAGCCGAAGCTCGACATCGAGACCTTGCGTGAGATAAACACGCGTAAGCGCTAGAGCGTTGTAGCGCTTACGTGTATATACTGTGGCGCACTTGGAGGACCCTAACGTCCTCCAAGTGCGTCACAGTATATACAGGCAACTTGAAATTTAAAAAGTTACCTGCTATAATAAAGGGAGGTGGATATGTAGAAGGAGGAGACGATGCCAGACGAACATGGTGCTACATGGATTCCAGATGGAAACTACTTCCCCAACAGAGATGGTAACAAGCCACGCTATATTGTGCTGCATGGAACGGCGGGCGGGACGAGCGCGGTAGGAATTGGCGACTACTTTAAGTCTACCGAGGGCGGCAGCAATCCTGTGTCTGCTCACTACGTCGTGGGCCTGCAAGGCGAGGTGGTGCAGTGTGTGAACGAGAGCGATGGCGCATGGAGCAACGGGGTCATCACGGGTGCGAGCGGCGTTGCTGGTAATGGTGTTGGCAATGGTTTTCACGACTCGTGGTGGAACAGTGGAGTCAATCCAAATTTGCTAACCGTGGCTATCGAGCATGTGAAGTCAGCAACCGATAACTCCACCCAACTCACCGATGCTCAGAAACAGGCGAGTTTTACCCTGGTCGCGCACATTTGTCAGCGTCATGCTATTCCGATGCGCAAGGCAGATGCCCACGGCGGTATTACCGGGCACTATGCTATTGATCCCGTAAATCGTGCGCGTTGCCCAGGGCCGTATCCCTGGGATGAATTGTTTGCCTTTTTAGGTCAAGGCGGAGGAGAGGAGCAGGTGGTGCTAAATATTCAACAGGTCGCGAACTACTTTGTCGAAGATACGCAAGAGCAACGTTGGTATCTCAAATTGCCTGATACCAGCAATCACAACAATAATCACTTTATTGGTGGGGATATCCTCAAATATTATCGTACCTGCACCAACATTGCACTCAACGGCTTTTCTCAGTATGGTCTGCCGCTTGCTCACGAAGAACGTGTTCCCAACACAAAGCAGGCGACTACCCAACGTTTTGAGCGCGGCGTCATTCTCTTTGATCCGATGAAAGAGGTCGATAGCGTGCCTGGCTTACCTGGACCCTGCTATCCATCACACATCGATAGTGGTCCGGGGGAAGATCCGCGTATTGCGCAATTGGAGGCGGAACTGGCGGCGTTACAGAAGCAACCTGTCGCTCCCTCCGCGCCTGCTATCACTCCTATCATCTCTGCCACTCCCATAGCAGCAGCGACCTCTATGGTGCCTACTCCCGCTCCCGCAGCAGCAGCCCCTATGGTGCCTGCTCCTACCCCCGCGGCGGCAGCAACCCCGGCTCCGGCTCCGGCTCCACAAACGCCATCACCAACTACCCAGCCATTTCCTCAACAGCCGATTCCGGTTTCGCAGATGGTCGTGAATGCGGTAAAGCGTGACGTGCTTTCCCCGATCAAACGTTTGTTTAGTGGGTCTTAGAACAAAGCAATAGCAAAGCGACCTACCACGTGGGAGGTCGCTTTGCTATTGCTTTCACAAAAAAACCTGGGTCGTTTTCTCTAGGAAAGCTTGACGGCGATGATGCCTGTATCGGTGCCGACGAAGATGTGGTTCCCCGACAGGGTGGGTGTCTCAAAATGGGGAATTGCTGTGATATTGAGGGCTAATTGCGTACGCACTTTGCCGGTTGCGAGATCGAGCGCGTACAATGTTCCCTGGTCATCGAGACTGTAGACGGTCTGGCCGCCAATGATTGGCGACATATGAACGGCTTGTTGGGCGTGCCAACCCAGCTTCATACTGCCATCGTTGCCGACCTGAATTTGCTGCAATCCTCCCGTGCATGGTACAATAACGGTGGTTGCCATGGTCGCTGCGCCGCCCATTGCCAGACCTTGGCATACAGCGGCCTTGTGGAGTTGTCCGCCGATGCCACCCAGTGCGTTTGCGTGCATCGTGTAGCCCTGGCTCGATTTGCCGGCAGCGAAAATGATGCCGTTGGATAATTGGACCGGTCCGAGTGAGCCTAGATCAAAGTCGCGAGAGTTGTCGGTCTGCCACTGTGCAGGAGCGAAGCTATCTTCTAGTTGTAGGGTGGGCGAGAGACGGAGGATCGAATCGCTTTTATCCCAGGTGCCTTGCGTTGCGGCACCATTGCCAACGGAGACGAAGATTTTTCCCTGAGCGTCAGCTACAGGCCCAGGCGTTGACCAGATACCGGCCTCGCGCTGCGTTGGTACAGTATAGCTGAGTAGTGGTCCCTGCCCGTTGGTGCGCGACGCGATAACGGTGCCTTTATAGTTACCACAGTCACCGGCCAATCCGCCAAGTGCCCAGTAGACATAGCCGTTGGCGACCAGTAACGCGCTACGTTGCTGGTATGGTGTGGGGTCGATGCCATTGGGATCGGCCGAGCGTCGTACCTTAACCTGCCCTGTTTGTGCGTCGAGTCCAATCAGCAGGTGTGCGGGACCAGCGATCTCGGCGACGGTAAAGATTAAGCCTGTTTTGCTATCGTAGGCTGGCGTGCTGGTAATGCCCAATGGGTTGATGTCGCCGCATGGTAGTTTGGTCTGGTCCTGCGGATTGCCCACCTGGGTATGCCACAGCACCTTGCCGGTGCTGGCGGAGAGCGAATAGAGCGAGTCTGCTTCGGTTGCCACGATCACATTGCCGTTTACCACCAGTGGTTCACCATACACGCTAGCATCCAGTTGAGCATCCCAGGCGCGTGCTAATTGTTGTGGATTGGGTGTGTTTGCAACGTATCCCGTACGCGTATTATCGCGGTGATAAGTGATCCAATCGGTACTTTTGACGGTTGGCACCGTGGCAGAGCCTGCGACGTTGGTTGGAAGGGCTTTGGGACTGGTATCTAGCGGATGGCTTGTTGAAGTGGTGCCACTGCTTGCGCAGCCCGCAAGCACGGCGAGCAAGATGCAGAGGCTTAGCCCCATGTAAATACGTTGCGCGGGGCGCGTATGCTTCCACGCCCTCGTTTGTGGTTGTCTATAGAACATTTCTAGCGCTGACAAAATAGAGTGCGGTATCATAGTTTTCCTTTTCCCTTGCCAGGTGATGTGAAGAGATGGATGTACCATCATGCCTTGTCTTTTATCATAACGCAAAAATGTTTGTTTGTATGCATTGTTTGCGTTGCTATGAAACAAATTGGCTGTTTGCACGTTGTAAAAAAAGAGGGCGAACGTTTTTGGTCGGTGCATGTGGCCTCGATAGTGCCTTTGTCGATCTAGTTGCAATTCCTTTGTATATTTGACTATTATAACAATTGAAGGCTCTTGCAATGGAGCAGAGAACCGAGATGGCGCGTCGCCGGTAATAATCCGGTAGTAGTCAAATTCCCCAAAAACTGATAGACTGAGTAGGTATAAAGACCAGGGTAAAAGCGCGAAACGCAACCGAAAAATGAATGGGCGAATCGCATTCTTTAATACTAAGTATTTCCTCACGAACAGACGAAGAAAAAGACCAGGAGATGTCATGAGTACAGAGCAGCAGAAGCGGTCAACACGCCCGAAAGCAGACGATGCCGCTACCACTCCAACGGGTGTTGTTGCACTATTAGAGCAAGAGGACAAGGACGTTCTGATCGATTATTTCTATCGAATGGTGCTAATCCGCCATTTTGAAGAAAAAGCCGCAGAGATGTACACAAAGGCGCGCATCGGTGGCTATTGTCATTTGAACCTTGGCGAAGAAGCCACGGTGGTAGGTTTTAATGAGGCGCTGGGGCCACAGGACTACATTTACGCGAATTATCGTGAACATGGCTATGCTATCGCGCGTGGCATTGCTCCCAAGATCGTGATGTCCGAACTTTTTGGTAAAGAGGACGGATGTTCACATGGGCTTGGTGGTTCTATGCACCTTTTTGATGCCAAACGCCACTTCATGGGTGGGTATGGTATCGTTGGTGGACAGGTTCCGCTGGCAACCGGCGCGGCCTTCGCCGTGGCGTATCGTGGTTCGCACGAAGTCGTGGCCTGCCTGATGGGTGATGGTACTACCAATGGTGGTCCATTTTACGAGTCGCTGAACCTGGCGAAAATTTATCATCTGCCAATTGTCTACGTTATCATCAATAATGGCCTTGGTATGGCTATGCAAGCCGATAAAGGCTCCGCCATCGGTGATCTCTATCGCAAAGCCTGGACCTTTGATATACGGAGCGAACGGGTTGACGGGACCGATGTGCTGGCGGTGCGCGATGCAATGAACCGTGCTGTCGCGCTTGCTCGTGAGCAGCAGGAGCCGAGCTTGATCGAAGCCGTCAGCTACCGTTTCCGTGGTCACTCGGTTGTCGATCCTGATCGATACCGTGATCAAGGTATGGTGAAGCGCGAGCGTGCCCAAAATGATCCGATTGCGAAGTTCGCGTTACGCCTGAAGGATGCAGGCATAATGGATGAGCAGGGGCATAAAGAGATTGAGGAGCGCGTTGAGCAAGAGATTGATGAAGCGGTGGAGTTTGCAGAGGCCAGTCCTTTCCCCTCTGTCGATAGGCTTTTCGATTATACCTACGCGCCCGACGATTTTACGACAGGAGACAAGTAGTCATGGCAGAGTTAACGTATCGCCAGGCCCTGCACGATACCTTGCGTGAGGAGTTGTTGCGCGATGAGAATGTGTTTCTTCTAGGCGAAGAGATTGGGACGTTCGAGGGTTCCTACAAAATTACCGCCGGTCTCTTGAAAGAATTTGGGCCACGCCGTATCGTCGATACGCCCATCGCCGAGAATGGATTTGTGGGCATGGCGACCGGCGCGGCTATGCTTGGCCTGCGTCCTATCGTTGAGATTATGACCATTAATTTTATTCTACTGGCTATGGACGAGATCGTGAACCACGCGGCGAAGATCTATTCGATGTTTGGTGGGCAGACCTCTGTGCCGATGGTTATTCGTACGCCGGGTGGTGGCGGTCAGCAGCTTGCAGCCACGCATTCGCAGAACCTGGAAGTCTGGTTTGCTCATGTGCCTGGTCTGAAAGTGGTTGCGCCCGCGACGCCCGCCGACGCAAAGGGGTTGTTACGCAGTGCTGTTCGTGACAACAACCCGGTTATTTTTCTGGAAAACCTTGGCCTGTATAATATGAAAGGTGAGATTCCAGATGGCGATTACACGATTCCCTTTGGCAAGGCCAACGTCATGAAAGAGGGAACCGACCTGACGATCATTAGCTACTCGCAGATGGCCTCGGTGGCCCTGAGCGTGGCTGAGGAACTGCAAAAAGAGCATGGTTTGAATATCGAGGTTGTTGATATTCGTTCGCTGCGTCCTCTTGATAAGGAGACGCTTGTGCAGTCGGTGAAGAAGACGAACCGGGCGGTGATCTTCGAGTACGACTGGCGCTCATACGGCATTGGTGCGGAAGTCGCCGCGATGTTGCAGGAGGAGGCGTTTGACTACCTGGACGCGCCGATTAAACGCGTTGCCAGTGCTGAAATTCCTCTACCCTATTCGAAGCCGCTTGAGATGGCGGCCCTGGCTGGGCCGCAGCAATTGGCTGATACGATACTTGAGCTTGCACCCCGTCGAAGGAGGGCTTAGAGACGATGCCCGAAGTAAACATGCCCCGCTTGAGCGATACCATGGAGGAAGGCACCATCACGCGCTGGCTGAAAAAGCCGGGTGATGAGGTCAAACGTGGTGATATTCTGGCCGAAGTCGAGACGGATAAGGCCAATATGGAAATTGAGGCGTATGATAACGGCGTTTTAGAGCAGATCAGCGTGCATGAAGGAGAGGCTGCCCCTATTGGGCAGGTCATCGCTACGATTGGTTCTGGTGCGGGTGCTGCCGCGAAACAGCAGCCAACGGCCACAAAGCAAGAGGCCCGTCCTGAGGTGAAACAAGAGGTTGGCGCTGGCGCGAAGGCAGCGCCAGCGCAGGCTACGGCGGCGCAGACCTCGACCGTCTCCGCTGCCCCCGCGCCCGATAGCGAAACGTCTCGTCATAACGGTACGCTCAAGGTATCGCCGCTCGCTCGCCGTATGGCTGAAGAGCACAGCATCGACCTGGCGAGTATTAATGGTAGTGGCCCTGGTGGTCGTATCGTGCGCGACGATATTGAGGACTACCTGGACCAACAGCGCCAGGCAACGCCTGCTCAACCCACGGCACCAGCGCCACAAATAACGGCGACCGGAGCGCAACCCGCCGATTCTGAGGTCGTCAAGCTCACGCAGATGCAGAAGACCGTTGCTCGTCGCTTAACCGAGTCGAAGCAAACGGTGCCGCACTTCTATGTCAGTACTGAAATTGATATGACCGCGGCACTTGAACTGCGCCAGAAGCTCAACGCGGCCCTGAGCGAAGAGGGCGTCAAGATTAGCGTGAACGACATGATCGTACGCGCCGCCGCGCTGGCCCTGGAAAAGTTCCCCGAAGTCAACAGTTCCTACGTGGATAGTCAGTTCTTGCGTCACCAACATATCAATATTGGTATGGCTGTTGATGTACCGGGTGGTTTGCTGGTGCCAGTGCTACGCGATGTCAATAGCAAGGGGTTGCGCACGATTGCCCGTGAATCGAAAGCATTGATTGAAAAAGCGCGTGCTGGCAAGCTGGTCTTGACCGATTTCCAGGGTGGTACCTTCTCGATCTCCAATCTGGGTATGATGGATGTCTCGGATTTCATTCCGGTGATTAATCCACCGGAGGCGGCAATTCTGGCTGTTGCCTCGACGCGTAAGACCTTTGTGCCCGTGGATGGTCAACCCGTCCTACGCGATATCATGAAAGTCACCGTCTCGGCCGATCATCGCATCATCTACGGTGCAACTGTGGCACGTTTCTTGCAAGAGGTGAAGCGTCTGCTACAAAACGTCTACCTGCTGCTCAGTTAAGTCAGTACAGTCTAGAGTATGAGGACAGGCAGCGCCGCAAGCGCTGCCTGTCCTCATACTCTAT
>DATAYF010000719.1:0-4647 GCA_036272735.1 Ktedonobacteraceae bacterium | reverse complement strand
GGGTGAATATCGCGTCCTTGCTCCAACAGGGTATACCAGGAAACGCCCACATTCGCTAGCTGCGCCACCTCTTCGCGCCGCAATCCTGGGGTGCGCCGCCTCCCACCATTTATCAACCCGACCTGTTCAGGCGAGAGGCGCATACGTCGAGTGCGTAGAAAATCCGCGAGGTCTTGTCTGCGTTGTTCGTCGCTCATCGTCCTCTTTGCTCCTTATCCTACTAGTCTCAATCATATGATAAAAGGACTCTGGTCATACGAGAGCCTTCATGTCATACTCCTCAGTGTATCACACATCGTGATTGTCGTCGTTTCAACGAGAGAAAGAGGAAATTTTCTATGCTATCGCATTCAGAGAATGAACAAAGTAATCTGCCAGCCACAGTCGCAGGAACGTTCACCATGGCCGAGGATCTGACGGTCACTCGCATAGGGTACGGCGCGATGCAGTTGGCTGGCCCGAACGTGTTCGGTCCACCCGCCGACCGCGACGCTGCCGTGGCCGTCCTGCGCGAGGCGATCGAGCTGGGTATCACGCACATCGACACCAGCGATTTCTACGGTCCATACGTCACCAACCAGATCATCAAAGAAGCCCTGCACCCCTACCCCGACTCGTTGCACATCGTCACCAAGGTCGGAGCGTTACGAGACGCCGAGGGCGGCTGGCCCCATGCGCTAGCACCCGAACAGTTGCGCCAGGCCGTATTCGACAATCTAGACCACCTCGGACTAGACGCACTCGACGTCGTCAACCTGCGCGTCGGGGGGCTTGACAGCCCCACACCTGGCTCGATCGCCGAACCGTTCACGGTACTTGCGCAATTGCAGCAAGAAGGACTGATCAAGCATCTCGGTCTCAGCACCGTGACTGCCGAGCAGATCGCCGAGGCACAGTCCATCGCGCCGATCGTGTGCGTGCAGAACTTCTACAACCTCGCCCACCGGATCGACGACGACCTGATCGACTCCCTCGCCGCACAAGGCATCGCCTACGTGCCCTACTTCCCGCTCGGTGGCTTCTCCCCTCTTCAGTCCGACAAGCTGGTATCAGTCGCCACCCATCTCGACGCCACACCGATGGCCGTCGCGCTGGCGTGGCTGCTACAGCGCTCACCGAACATTCTGCTTATCCCAGGTACCTCATCCGTCGCGCATCTGCGCGACAACGTCACTGGTGCTGCGCTGACCCTTTCCGAGGACGATCTGATCGAGCTGAACGGCGTTGCTTCATGAGCACTGAGAGGAAAGTATCTGGGCAAACCGCCCTACGTCGTTTCAATCCCAAGAGGCTTGGGGGAGCACTAGAGCTGGCCTCTAGTGCTCCCCCAATGTAGAGGAAGCTTGCCTCCGTCTCGGTTGACGTTGGATGCAATCCTTTATTTATGCGCAGCGACCTGTACAGGCATAGCGTTGTTGGCTGGCACCCATGCCTGGCGATGGTTAAAGTTAATCTCATACCAGAGATTGCTGGTGCCATCCTCTGTCGCGGTGTAGCCCGATACAAAAATCGAATTGTTCGGAGCGACCCCGATAGCGGTTGAACCTGTCTGCGGACTGCCGTACACCTGCACGTTGCCATTGGGATCGTTGAGCGTTACCGCTGTGCCCTGTCCCTCGACTGCTGCTCCCGGTGGCACGGCCAGCCAGGCCATATGCGCCGTCTGGAACAAATTCGCGGGATTGTTCTGCGCCTGGTCGGACTCACCATACCAGATCTCGTACAGCGTATCACCGGTACCGGCCGGATCTTTGACCTTCGCGAGATAGTAGTAGCTCATGTTGGTCTCGACGTTGTTAGAGGCGTCGGTAACATCCGATGGCGTGGTGATCTGGGGAATAAGCGGCGATTGGGTGCTTGGTCCGGTATGCAGGTAGAAGAAGTTAAAGTTCGCCGGTGTTTCCGTGCCGTTCCCACCCAAAGGCTGCTTGTCCGTGGACGGTTGCAGCGTAATGATGTGTGGATCATTGCTATTGGCCGTAAACGGTAGGTGACTCTGTTGGTGAATCTGGTCGAGGTAATACGTCCACAGCCAATACGGACCTGGATCGACATGGTTGGTAAAGAGTCCGCCTGATGGGGTCGTGGCATGCGAAACGACATGCTCGTGATCCAGCGGAATGTTGTAGGTGGTGGTCAGATAGGCCACTAGTTTGGTCGAACCGAGGTACTGCGCGGCATTGTACCACTGGAAGCCGGTCGCATCATAGCCAGGATGCTCGATGCCAATAGCATGCTGGTTGTACCAGTAATTCCCCAGGTGATAGGTGATATCTTTGTCGCGAATCAGTTGATAGACCGTGCCATCCAGGTCGACAATATAGTGAATGCTCACGCCACTGTTGGGGTCCTGGAAAATATTGAAGTCCTCTTGTAGGTTTTCTTCGCTATCGTGAATAGCGACGTAGTTGATGCTATGGTCGGCGGCCCGGTTGGCACTTTCGTAGGTGCAATGTGGATAGCCCGCTGGCACGACGTTGCAGTCGTAGGTATTGGGATCGAGAACGCAATCTACCGCGCTAGGATAATCCACGTTGTTGTCTGCCTTACAACCAGCCGGGAGCGTGGTTGCCGCTTTGACCGCCTTCGCGCTCGCCTGATCGGCAGTCACCGCCTGCGGAGCCAGGGTGATCGTCTCGCCATCCTCGGCGGTCGCGCTGTAGCCGGTTTTCATGATGGTGTACAGTGCGTCGGCGTACATCAACGCTGTAGACTTCGTGGTCGAATGACTGTATTCCGCGACCGCTCCATACCAGCCTGCCAGGTTTTTCGGCAAGGTATGATTGGGGGAGAGCGCAAGAGCCTCATCGCGCAATACCGCCGCACCACCACGAATGTTCGTGCTGATGTCGGTTTTCAATTGCTGCTGGCTAACGTGCAGGTCATTCGCTGCCTGACCGAGCGCATCACCGCGTTTGTTCTGTATCAGGTGCATGCAGCCGTAGCCGCCATCCATACTTGGATGGCCCGCGTGATTGCTCAGTCGTCCCTCCATATAACAGAGGGCTTCCAGGAGCGGTGCAGGTACGCCGCTGGCCTGGGAAGCCTGCGTAAATGTTGTGTTGATCGAAGCAGATGATGCTGTTGCTGCATACGTCTTGCTGTTACCCCCACTGAAACCAGTCAGAGCCAGCCCAGCGACAAGCGCCAGCAGCATAGGGAGCGCCAGGTGTGCGAGTGAGAAGTGGCGTCGCATGATTGCTGTTACCTCCAAATAAGACATTGGCACATTCGATACATCCTCAAATAGTAAATGTATATATGCATCAAATGTGCGTACACGAGGAGCGATGAGTATAAAAAGATATGATTTCTCTCATCATACTTCATCGAAATTGCTCAACTTTATGTAGTATAACATATGAATATATTGATAACTATACCAGTTGGTTTCATTGTGAGTCATACAAATTTTTGGTATCCCACTTCATCTCGTGAATGTAGGCGGTTGGCAACTGAGCTGCCAACCGCCTACATTCACACAAACTTGTGTGAAATACTGCAGGTGCCGAGTAATCCCAAAGAGCAAAATTACCAACCTCATAGTAAAATGTGGCAAAATTTGCTAAAAAAAGGCTAATTATGTTGACAAATCTGCAATGTGATGGTAATATTTTGTTAATGGATGGTGAAAGATACCATATGAAAATAAATTATTGTTTTTAGACACAGGAAAGGATACTCCACATGGTTCAGCAAACATTTCCAGTTGACACCCGCAAACCGCGCGTCATCATTACGCACCTGGATGGCAACCTCAACGTGCAGCCCTGGGAGAACCAGGCTATTCTCGTCGATGCCGCGGGCGAAGTAGAAATACTCCGTCAAGAAGGAGAAGTGGTAATAATCGCTCATTGTCACGGCGACCTGACGCTCTGGGTGCCAGCCATCACTATGACGATTTTCCCCATTACCACCTCCATTGCCGCCACCGACGTCAGCGGGCACGCTACGCTGGAAAAGACGCGCAATGTGAGCCTGCGCAACGTCGGTGGACAGGTTGTGTTGCGCGATATTCGCGGCAATGTCGATGTGGAAGAGGTGCAAGAAAGTACCGATGCCACCTCTATCGGTGGGAACCTCACAGCCTTGCACGTGCCGCACCTGAGCGCGCAAAACATCGGCGGCAACGCACAACTCACTGCCCTGGGTGCCGTAGAGATACAAAAGTTGGGCGGCAACCTGGATGCCGCACTCATCGAGTCGCACCTGCACTGCCGCACGGTTGGGGGCAATTGTAATATCCACGATTGTGCCAACGCGGATGTAAACATTCGCACGGTTGGCGGGAACCTGCGCTGTGATGATGGAACGCTATCAGGTCTTTTGAGTTCTGTGGGTGGCAATCTCCACCTCGTCGCCATGTTTCAGCCGAGCAGCCAGAGTGACCTCCACGTCGGCGGTAATGCCCATGTCACTCTGCCTCCGCAGGCCAACCTGACGCTACACGCTACGGTCGGGGGCAACGCCAGCGGCCCCGACGGTACCTATACGCGTGGTGGTGGCTTCGTCAACCTGGTCTACGGTGAGGGCATGGCACACCTCAACACCATTGTGGGTGGCAATCTCTCCCTTGCTGGTTGTCAGCCACGTCGCTAATGCATATTCTTATCGCTGACATATAAAGGAAGATTAATGGTTTGGCCA
>DATAYF010000718.1:0-6360 GCA_036272735.1 Ktedonobacteraceae bacterium | reverse complement strand
GAACAAGCATCCGGCCATGGAATGTTTTGCCCGAGGTCATATCAGGCCGCAACTAATCATTGACGATCTAAGTGAACTATTGTCCTGGCTTTGAGGAAACTGAGCAGAAGAGTCGTTTCACATCTGCTGACAGTTTGCTAGTGCAGAATCCAAAGACCTGTTGTGTAATGGGAACCAATGTTCCTCTGCTCAACCAGCATGAGGAACGCTCTATCTCTTACACAATAGGTCTCCTGATCTTGCACTAAGTACAATCACACAAAGATTGCAGGATAATGGCTGATCACTGAGAATGACAATACTGCAAAAGTAATGTGATTGTACTTAAGGAGTTTCAGTAACAAGCACAGGCTCCGCAGACGAAGCTATCGTAGCATCCTCGGGATCTATCGAGTTTTTCGCATTCACCAGCAGGATCGTGAATGCGCCAACGATGAGCAACACCGATCCTATGCTGAAGCCTGGAACCCATGATCCAGTACGGTCGATCAGGTAGCCGAAGATGATCGGCGCAATGATACCAGCAATACCATTACCAGTATTCATAAAGCTTGAGACCGTCCCGCTGTAATGTTCTCCGCCAAGGTCCATTGAGATGGTCCAGCAGACAGAAACCGCACATTCGAGCATAAATACTGCACCGATAATCAAAATTTCCGAGAGCAGCGCACTGCTTACCAGGGCCGCAGGAATGGTGAAGGCGGCTGAGCCCACAAATGAGATAATAATGATGCTGCGGCGTGCCAGGTTGATGTTGCCCGTCTTTTTATAGATGGTGTCGCAAACCAATCCGCCAGCCAGGTCTCCAAGTATACCACCAACCAACGGCAGGCTGGCAACGATGCCGAGTTGCGCAAATGAGAAATGTCGGCCTTGAGTCAGGTAGGTTGGTAGCCAGGTAAGATAGATCCACAGGGTATAGCCGTAGGTGAAGTACGAGAAGGTCAAAGCCCAGAGATCTTTACTATGCAGGATTTTGCGCCAAGGGATAGGCGGTTTTTCTGCGAGAAGGGATGGTTTGTCCTCACGAATCAACGCCCTCTCACCCTCGTTGACGGCAGCGATTTCACGCGGCGTGTTGCGAAAAAAGATGAAGAAAAAAATTGTCCACAGCAGTCCCAACCCCCCCAGCAGGTAAAATCCCCAGCGCCACCCTCCGAAGTAGATGACGATAGCGACAATAATAGGTGGTGCAAAAGCAGCCCCCACGCGCGAGGCAGCATGCGTGGTCCCCTGCAGCAGGCCGCGATTTGTGGATGGAAACCACGATGCCAGCCCGCGCGTAGCGACAGGGAAGCCGCCAGCTTCTCCCAGCCCAAACATGAGTCGAACGATAAAGAACGAGAGAAAGCTTGCGGCAAACCCGGTCAAAATTGTAAACATCGACCACCACGCCATCAGCAACGAGAGTATCCGGCGTGGACCGAAACGGTCGCCCAGCGTCCCGCCGATGATTTGAAACAGCGCATAGCTGATCGCAAATGCAGAGAAGATCAATCCCATAGTGGATTTGCTGAAGGCAAACTCCTGGATGATCTTCGGTGCCGCAACTGAGATGGTGACACGGTCGAGATAGGAAATGAAATACAACAGGCAGATACCTACGAGGACGATATAACGGACTTTGCTTGGCTTGCTCATCGGAGTACGCCCTTTTTGCACGCTCATTGTGCTTTTCCTCCTGAATACAGTGCCTTATGTAGTTGTTCATACGTTGAACCTCGACGATGAGGTGGCTGAGGTTGTAGTAGGTCCTAAACAATACGTCGGTCAGATTTACGAGGTGCTGATAGCGGCTCCTTGATGACGCGCCAGCAAGTCGAGCGCCGCTGAGATGCCATCGTTATGTGGAATGCCTGCCAGTGTGAGGCCCATCTGCACGCCGCATAGCGTTCCCGCTAACATCAAGTCATTGAAGTCGCCAAGATGGCCGATGCGGAAGACTTTCCCTTTCAGGCGACCAAGTCCAGTGCCCAGCGATAGGTCGTAGTGCTCAAGGATCGTCTCACGCAGTTGGTCGGCCTCGTACCCATCAGGAACAACAACCGCCGTGAGTACGTTCGAGTATTCTTGTGGGTTCTGGCACAAGATTTCGAGTCCCCAGGCGTTCACAGCACGACGGGTTGCCTCTGCCAGCCGTGCATGACGCGCGAAGACGGTGGAAAGACCCTCTTCGTGAAGCATTGCAAGTGCTTCGCGTAGCCCATAGAGCAGGTTCGTTGCGGGGGTATACGGGTAAAATCCCTCTTTATTGCTAACGAGGATCTTTTCCCAGGCCCAGTACGATTTCGGGAACCGTGACTGTCTTGCGGCCGCGAGTGCCTTCTGGGAGATAGCGTTGAAGCCGAGGCCGGGGGGCAGCATCAACCCTTTCTGCGAACAACCGACGGTGATATCGACACCCCACTCGTCGTGTCGATAATCGATTGAGGCAAGTGATGAGATGGTATCGACCATGAAGAGCGCCGGGTGCGCAGCGCGATCAATCGCTGCGCGGATTTCAGGGATGCGGCTGGTGACGCCGGTCGACGTTTCGTTATGCACCACCATGATCGCACGAATGGCGTGTGCTCGATCCTCCGCAAGCAACTGCTCGACAGCCGCCGGATCAACCCCGTGCCGCCAATCGCCAGGCACGAACTGAACGTCAAGTCCAAGGTTTTGCGCCATGTCTTGCCAGAGCGTCGCGAAGTGCCCTGTCTCAAACATCAGCACGCGATCAGCGGGGGAAAGGACGTTGACAAGGGCCGCTTCCCAGGCACCGGTGCCTGAGCCAGGATAGATGATAACGGGTTGTGACGTTTGAAAAATCGTCTTGATGCCGTCAAGCACCTCACGCGTGAGTTGGGCAAAAGTTGGACCGCGGTGATCAATCGTTGGCCGATCAATCGCCCGCAGAATACGGTCGGGGACATTCGTTGGTCCGGGGATCTGGAGAAGATGTCGTCCACTGTGGTAAGTCATACAGGCTCCTCCTAGATATGGGTTTGTAGTGTGGAAATTCCACGGTCCAGAAACTTATATCCATCATTTGAAAAGGATACCCAATAATGACGTACTTGTCAAGTAGGCCTATCGGTGCGATTCTGACGAAAAAGATGAAGTAGGCGGCCAGAGCGTGTTATCCGCAACATAAGTGGTTATCACGTTTCCAACCGCCCCTTCCCGACATACGGAAACAATATGATGGTACCAGTTTCCTGGTTCTTCCACACTTCCCGTGCTCAGCAATATGAGGAAAGGGAGGAATGTGGTGCTGGCAGAACGCCGAAACGCCTTGCGACAAGGAGTGGACAGCTTTTGCTGTCGAATGCGCTCAAGGTGGCCCTGCGTATGCTTCTTACAAAGCGGCCTGAATTGCTGAGATACGGTATTGAATGTCAAGGGGTGAAATAATTGAGCTTGTCAAAAGACAAAAAGACCCCAGTTCTGGAGAGAACATCGTTGCCTTGATGACCCGGAGTGTTCAGGCAGTGCGTGACTGGTGATAGAGCGGATCAAAGTCCTGCTGGTGGGCGACAAGAGCAAAGGCAAGGTGTAAGAGCTTGCGCGCAGCACAGCACACCGGGCAACTTTCGCAGGCTTTCCTGCCGCTCGTAGGCGGTCATAGAATACCAAACAATTTGGGATTGGTGCCGAGTCCTTGCGGCGATTAGTTGCGGGACATCTCTCCAACGACGAGAGCTAAACAAGCAACACCCCCGGAGTCCCCTTTGACACGGGGCCCAGGGGGATGTTGCTGTGAAAAAGGCCGTCTTAGCTGGTGGCGTTCGCTTTTTGCCCACCTGATCATCTGTTGAAGTCTCTTTTTTCTACTGTAAGAAACGCAATGCAGGTATAATGATGAGGTATCCACTTAAATTCCTATCACTCCTACGGAAAGAAACGTCACTCTTTATTTCGTTGGAAAACGGAAAGATGTGGGCTGCTTCGGGCAAGAACAAACCGACACGTTCATGTGTCGGCTTGTTCCAATGGTGTTACTCAACCGGAACCGACGGGTGTCGCTTACGCTCTCACCAACGCTGACGCTGTTTCTTCAGCCTCATGGAAAATTGTATTTGCTTCTCCAGGATCGGTTAAACGCAGGATGAAGCAAAGAACGGTCCTATATCAGGGTGTTTCCATGATACTATTGACCACACTGCTCTGGCGAAAGCGTAGAAAAAGCTTATCGTTAGTAGCATATGATAGACTCTGGTAGAGTACTGCTAAAGTTGCGAAAATAGGGCTTGCCCTCGTTTTTTCAGCACCAGAGCGCGCCAGAGATAAGTAGCTCAGACAAACTATAAAGAAAAACGAATAAACTATTGTGTTTTATCAAGGCATTCGTAGGTCTTGTGCCAGCGCAGTTAGAGAAAAAAGGGGAACATGGACGGCTCACAAATCGAACAATACCTTGGTTTTCTGGGCCAGAAACTCGCGGATATGCAGGTGAAGACATCCATCATTCTGCTCGGCGGTGCGCTCATGGTTACTCAGATAGGCAACCGAAAAGCTACCCAGGATATTGATGTGGTAATTGCGACGAATGATCGGAGCACCTATCAGACTGTTCAGCAAGCAATTGCCCTAGTTGCCAAAGAAAAGAAGCTTCCCCCTGCATGGCTGAATGATGATGTGACCATCGTCGTCGATCAAATTGGCAAGCCTAAAGCCCCGAACCATTGGAAAACCTTCGATAATCTTACGGTTTATGTTCCTGAGTTCGAGTATATCCTCGCGCTCAAACTTTTTTCAGGGCGTCCCCAGGACGATCGCGACATCCTCGCCATTGCCCAGCGACTTTCTCTGCAGACCAGAACGCAAGCCTGGTCTATCGTAAACAGTTACATTCCACCTACCCAGCTTGGTTTTAGAAGTACCTATACTACCCAAGCCATCGATCGTTGTTTTTTCCAGTAGCTTGGTCTTTGGCACAAGCTTATTCTTTTGATCAGTAATCCTAAGTCCTCGTAGAAGAATCTTACTTGTTGTATAATGGAGGTATAAAAAGCATTCAAAAAAAGGGCAACGAACAACCATGGCAGCTTCACTCCCATATCCCATACATACTATTGCTGGTGTGACGGCACAGATTGACCAGGGTGAAGATCCCTGGTTTGCTCTTGGCTGCTTTCTCCACGATTGGTGGCGTTATGCCGTCGATCATCGCCAGGAGTTAATTTGTGAGCCACTTCCATCCGTTACCACAATAGAGGGAATACACTGGGCCGCATTTTGTGCTGCTACTGTTGAAGAATTGTGCCGCCGAACGTCTTTCCCTTGTCCGCCCTGGGTTCATCAGCAAGCCTATAGACTCGAAAAGCCCTGGTTCTCTTCCCCTGGAGGTGCTCAACAAGACTGGTCGCTTGCTACCACCCCTGAGCCATTTCAGCGGCGCAACATCTTTGTCGGTGGGAGTGTGCTTGACAATAAGTACGAATTACAACACATTTTCAACTCGAAACCCAAGTGGACCATCTGGTCAGATCAGGACCTCCAGAAACTCTCAGATAGTGTTTGATTGCCATTACGGCGGGAAAGCGGCAGGGTGTTGTCAACTTAAATTTTTCTCTTGATGAGTTTTCCCCACCGAATCCTCATTTTAGCATTTTTAGAGGACGTTCTTTCAAACAAAATTTGGGTTGACACCCCACTTTCGTGCTGAATTCAGGATAATTAGCTTTGCAATTATCGTCAAGTTGACAATACGCCGCATGGGAATAGGCTGCAATCAGCAAATGTTGAAGCTATCAGAGCCTGTCTTGGCAGGGGGCAGGGGGAATGAACAGAAGAAACAGGCCCCAGAGCATAGCATGTGATTGAAAGGAACATCCTATGGAAAAGAGACTCCCAGTTCAGCATACGGGAAAATGGCTATTTCATCTCCAACAGGAGCGCACTTTGCAGTTCCACATTGCTTCTGAGCAAGGGGGGAGTAGCCATGTTCTCATTGAGGGTCACGCGATCAGCGCGCTCCTTGATTATCTCTATGACCATCGAGAGTTGATCTATGACGCGACACACGATCAGGAGATGCGCCACTTAGAAGCGAATGAAACATCCGATGATTTGCCTATCAATAAGCGGAAGGAGCGCCGCGTTGAACCAACGCGTTACTTTGATGATGGCGTCCGGCGTACAAGAGCCAACCTCTAGCGCCTGAGTGAGATACTTGTCCATTATATGGGAAAACATGCAACAGCTTCTTATTTTGTCTCTCTCGCTTTTTTTGGAGAAACAGTCGAAGGAATGCGCTCTCTCATCTCGCAAGAGAACCAGCACAGATACGATGGTTGTGTTGCAAGAAGCAAGCTGATCTACTAATACGAATACGTGTTACTACACCGTTGCTACATAGAGGGCACACAGCAAACC
>DATAYF010000717.1:0-9180 GCA_036272735.1 Ktedonobacteraceae bacterium | reverse complement strand
GTGTATGCACGGGTGGTTTCGACATGGTTTCCTTTCACGCTACCTGTTTCATCCCCAACACCCCAACACCCCAACACCCCAACACCCCAACAAGCGGGAGTATAGCAGAGCCGAGATTGGCCCGCAAGCAGGAGTGTTCCTCTGTTCATGTGGAAAGAAGACACACCCTGCGGCAGGGTAGGTTTGCTCTGCTGCTTTTCTCTTTCGTTCATCTGTATCCTCTGGGAGTAATGGGAATGCCTTTCGAAATCAAGAGAGACCTGGTCAAGATACAGACCTATTTGATCAAACCTCGGTGGTGGTAATTCTCTGCTCCTGATGATATCTCAGCAGACCCGTGGTGCGTCGTCTAGAATGATCCTTCGTTGCCGTTTTGGAGCTGCTCTCCCAGAGAAAAATGCGGTCCTAGAAAAAAACGGGGAACCGGACGAAGCCGATGCTGACGCACGCTAGGGATGCCTTGTGCAAGACCGCCCCAGCCGTTTCATCGCCGCCTGTGCCGCTGAACGTATCGGCGATGACCTCGTCGAACGAGCGGTGACCCTCACCGTCGCACTCACGCAAGGCCGTGCGCTGACCTGGTGTAGCGATGGGTGGCGCGGCTATGCAACAATCCTGAGACGAGCGTATCGTCAGCCGGCCCGTTCGGGGAAGCTGGGCCGTCCTCCGCTGGTAGTACCACCAGAGGTGCGTTTGACGCAAACCATCAAGCACAGGGATGAGCATGAAAATGAGCATGGAAAACTCCTTTCCGTTGAGATCCGTGCCGTGCTAGGCGAAATTGTTTTCGAACCCGGTACTGTTCACATCGAGCGAGTCAACGGTACCCTCCGTGATCGGCTCAATGCCCTCACTCGCAAAACGCATGCCTTTGCGAAACGAGATGCCACGTGGGATGCGCTGGTCGGCTTGCAACTCTTCGATCATAACTTCCATCGGGCTCATCAGACCCTACGGCTCCCGTGTGAGGAGGGCGGGCGTCGGTATCGACAGCAGTCTCCAGCTATGGCTCTGGAGTTGACAGATCATCTTTGGTCATTCCAGGAATTGCTGACCTCCCGTGTTCCTCTTACCCCTTAACGGGATCACGGCCTGCTTTTACGCCTTGTCGGCTTCCTCCTGCTCACCCTGGCTTTCTCCAGCCGAGAAAGCCTCAGCCAGCCTACTGGCTCCGGCGTTGGCCTGCTCGATACTGGCGCATTCATCGCTAGCGCGCTCGGCTTCGCCATCGGTCAAGTTGCGATTGTCAGCGTCCTCGCGTCTCTCTACAGCGCCGTTGCCGCGGTACTGATCGTTATCTTCTTACGCGAATAGCGGCTACACGTGATTCAATGGCTGGGGATTGGTATGCTACTGGCGGAGGTGCTAACGCATGTGTAGAGGGTAGGATTGGAACAAACCCACACGCTTCTACGTCTCCTCTAGAGAGATGAAGCTGTAGCATCCTTCTCTCCTAAGAACGCCACCGGGAGGAACTTTTCTTTTGCATAAACATATACCCACTCTCCTGCCCGCCTTGTTGCTGGCATTACTGGTCGGATTAAGTGGCTGTGGGATGAATGCAGGGTCTCAGACATCTGAGGAAAGACTTAGCGGCAGCCCAGACAGTGTGCGTATCAATTTTGATACACCTGCCCTTGATCCGGCGCAAAGCAAACGCGTGATGACCCTGAACGTTGTCACGCAGGTGCAACACCTCTATGCGACCATCTTTGCCCTGCCACCAATGCCACAGAATATCGCCTGTACAGCGGATGGCGGGTTTCCCTATACCCTGACCTTCCAACAAGGGACGAAGACCCTGGCGACGGTGGTGGCGGCGCGTTATGGCTGCAGACCAGTCTCTATCGCAGGAGAATCAACCGATCGACAGTCTACAGCTGATTTCTGGTCGCTGTTGGACCAAGCCATTTATCAGGCCACGCCAGTTGCCAGACCGGAACAGCTCGCTCTCCTGCATACATTGCAGCTCGATCAGCCGCCTCAAACTGCGCAGATTACATTGATTGAGGCGGTGCAGCGCCTGTACGATGCTATCCTCGCGCTCCCGCAGGCTCCCCACAATGGAAAGTGCTCACCAGAGTCGCTCCACGAATACCAACTTGTTTTCCACACAGCAGATCAAGCAATTCCCTCTGTAATTGACAAAACATGTAACACGATTTCGCTTGAAGGGGACTACAAGTCTCGCAGTGGAACCTTTGTAATGAACAGTCAGTTCCAGCAACTCTTCGAGCAGACGCTGGCCAAGGCGACCTTCGCACCTGCGCGTCCTGATCAGCTCACCCTGGATTTCGAGCCAGAGAATGGCGTCGCCCGGCAGAGCACGATTACTGACGCAAGTTTGAGGCAGCAGCTTTACACGAAGATTTTTGCACTGCCGACGGGGAAGGCACCGCCGAATTGCCCATCAGGAGAGGATAAAGTGGCTGGGAAAGGGAAGTGGTACACGTTGAGCTTTACGCAGTGGGATTTGCCGGTTCTTGTGAATGTCGATGCATACGAGGGGAGTTGTACATTGATTTCTCTTGATGCAGGCCAGGGCATGGGCGTGGGCCAGGTTTTACAGGGCGACCAGGAGTTCTGGGATCTGGTTCACCGCCTGGAGAACAGCTCCGCTCATTAACAAAAAATGCACAATTGATTGAAAAATAGCTCAATCACTTTCAATCAATTGCGCACTTTCTATGCTCTATACCTTTTACGCAAAGTTTCGCATTGGGCCACCCAGCAGCTCCGCAAATCGTGTTGTGAGTAAGCACCGCAAATTGAGAGTGCGGGATCGGACGGACGTGCAGACGGTCTCATGCCCACCCCACTGCCATGCCTCGGTGCACCGCGTCAGTCCTTCTGACCTTTTCTACCACTCCTATCCAGAGTCACTACCCAATTTTCAGAAGGATAACGAAAAAAGCCTTTTATTGTTCGGTTGCTTAAAAGAAAGATTTACAATGGTTGGCAAGATATGAATACGATAACTACCCAACAATTTGTACTTCCAACCTATGGTCTTATTATCAATGCACAAAGAAGGCCGGTACACTGCATACCGACCTTCTTTGTGCATTGATTTCAGGCAACCCAATAATGATTGACGAAAAGAAATACATTCATTGCAAAGATCGGGAGGGTAAGCGCCAGATACGTCCGCTCGAAGCGAGGCCATTTGATACTGGCAAAAATGATAGGTACAGGGAAAACTACCGTCATGAAACGTGGAACTGATGTCAACGCATTTTGAGTCCCCATCGGATAGAGAGTTGCAAATACAATGAGGGCAAGTGCAAAAAGGACATAGTGGAATGGAATTCGCTTCCATCCAACGAGAAGTGCTCCGAGCGGGATAAGGATGCTAAGAAGATTGAGAATATTCAGAATTTGGAGGGACAAATGGAGGGACGAAGGCTTCAGAATTGCTCGTATCACATAAGAGATCGTGACGAATGGAAACGTGAGCGGCAACCGTCCCCAATACAGGGTTTGTGATGTGCTAAAAATGAATGGATTGTGAAAGACTTTCCATAAGTACAACATATAGATCCCCAGCCCCAAGGGTATCAGTGTCAGAGGAAAAATTGCCAGAAGCTTTTCTCGCCCGTTCGTTGACGAAAAGGAATGCCTGAAGAAAAAATGGCGAATATAGATAACAAGAAAGGGAAGCGCTAACAACAATCCTTGAGGCCGCGATATCGCTGTAAGAAGGCCACAAAAACCAGCGAGCCACCAGGAAATGGAACTGTTCCCTTTTTGGGCCCTTGACAAAAAGAAGAACATCATCAGACAGAGTAGCAAGAATAAGGATTCAGTATAGCCGGCGAAATAGAAGAGCGCGTAGGGTGCAAAGGCGACATAAAAGAGTGCCCTTCTCGCCGTTGAGGCATCAAAAAGATCAGAGACAAGAGCGTGCAACACCAAAAGCGCCAGGAAAAAAAAGATATTCGAGATTACTATTCCAGCAACATAGTAATCCCCCATTGAACCACCGAGTAAGCGAGCCGGGAAACGTAAAAGTAAGGGATAAAGAGGGAAAAAGGCCGTCATCTTGGCAGTCGTGTATCCATTGCTTGCGACCCCGATATACGAGAATACATCATAATGCATCCAGGAGGAGAGACAGGTTCGTGTCTGAATAAAGCAATTGACCGTTGTGATAGTTCGAGACATGGGAAATAAAGAAACACCAAAGAAGGTCAGAACCAAAATAACAAGACGGCTGAAAATAAAGGCCCAGGCAGCATCTTTCCATGCAACGCGAGGAGAAAATGCCTGAATAAAAACTTCTTTTCTTTGTATCATGCGATATGTCCTTTCAATATGCAATGCAGAACATGATGAAATTATTAATATAACTATACCGATATTGTTATTATGGTAATTGCGCTTTTGTTTGAACGAGAATTCTGGGCTAAGGGCCATTGTGTCGAACATTGAGTGCGATTGTTTTGCGTTGAAGGTTCGACATGATTTCCATATGTCTTCCTCATTTTCTGACCGCAGAGCATTTTCGGTGCATGAGAGACAGCACCGATGTTCATTCCTTGCATCGAATCTTCCCGCTCCTGAAGCGGCACCAACCATGTTATTCACTACTTCATCAAACCTTCAACGCAAAATTCGATCATGAGAGTGAATTCCGTCGAACATGCACCGCAATTACCACAGTACCCGAGCCAGAGCGCTCGTCCCCTTTGAGGGGACGATAGGCAATGGCGAGTCCTTTTCTGGGGCTTGGGCACCAGGGTTTCCGGTATTCTGATCCTCAATCAGAATAGCCCAGTAGAATCCTCCTTCTGCCATGCGGTCCGCGAGTACGGTAAGGCACTCTTTCCTTGAAGAGAAACGGCTTGTACGCTGATTGACTACCGCAAAGAGCTATACTGTGAATACACCTTGGGCTGATCATCAGCTCAATCCCAAAGCGATGTGTGCGCAGTGGGTCGGACCCGAAAGCAGTACGCTGCTGAACAAGGTCATCAGGTCATCCGCCCCTGACACTCCTCGGAGTTGAGGGCAAACCTATCCCCTTTTAGGGGATAGGTAGGTGACAGAGTGTTGTTAGACTGTGAAATGGAAGATCCAGGACTGGCTCTTATCCGCTGATTTCACGGTGAGTATCCAGGAGCCACGTCGTGAGGTTAGATTAGCTGGGACGGTGAGTTCGAAGTTGACCGACGAGTTCTTCCCGTTCACCTTTTGTACGGATTCGCTAACACTGATACTCTCTGTGCCAGGTGTCTGGAGCGTGCAATGCAAACCAGTATATTGATAGGCATGCAACGGCAACTGCGTAGCCGAAAGAGACATCGTGGTGCTGGTTGCTCCAATTGATACGCGATTGAGCGTGATGGAATTCCCATTGGATGTGACCGTTTGATGTGGTGTAATGACCTGGGTCATATGGACTGGGAGCGAGAATGTAAACGTGACCTGTTCTGGTCGGGTCGTGCTCGATGTGCTAGCGTGAGCCTGCAATTGCAGGCTCACTGTTTGTTGGTGAGGAGAGAGGCTGCTGGCATCAAAGATTCCAATCGACTGGACCTCTTTAGCTGAGGAAGATTGATACATTGAATCCTGTAGAGGAAGATTCACACCCTGTGCTGTTTTCAGTGTATCTACGGAAAACTGCGATAAGTTCTTAGAATTATTAGTAAGACCAGGAACTGGAGTAGGAGCAGGACCTGTAGTAAGACCAGGAACTGGAGTGTCAGCAAGCCACCAGATCGTGATTTGGTTCCCGTCTGCATATGCACCCCGGATAGTGATCGTTACACCGTTTGCCAACTTCTGGCTTTGATTGATGGCAACAACGTCGCCTGATTTGCACAATGCATTCCACGCTTCCAGGTTCGTAGGAACACTGTTGAATGATATGCAGTTTCTGGCTGCGATCATCTGCGTCGTTGATGCGGTTTTGCTTGACTGACTGGGTTGGGGTTGGCGTAGGAAGGCGAATGTCAGGATGGCAGCGCCAATCAGAGCGGCAGCTACCAGGAACGATGCAAGTTGTGTAATGATTTTGTTTGGCCTGTGTCGTGATGTCGTTGGTTGTGTCTGCGGATGAGATTCAAGTGATGACATCTGTGTAATTCCTCCAGTTTGCATTTTTGTACTGTTGGTGATGCGAAGATCCTGGGAATGTACGGCGTTCCGCTCGACCAGGTGCTGTTCCAGACGGGCCCAGACGCGTTCACTGGACTGAGTATACTCAGCATAGACATGGCGCAAATCCTGAATCAGAGCAAGGTCGAGTGTCTCTGCTTTCGTACTTTGAGAGAGCAAGGGTTCGCTCTGCTCATCAAGAGACTCTGGTTGAATGGGTTCGTCGTGACTATGCATGATGGTTTTCCTCTCTCCTCTTTGAGTAGATATTCCGTAGGAGATTAAGTGTACGGGTAAGCATGGTTCGAATAGCGCCTTCACTTTTATGCATGCGTGTTGCGATCTGCGAGTAAGGCAGTTCTTCGGCAAAACGCATGCGTAAAAGTTCCTGTTGCGATGTTGAAAGCGTTGCGAGGTGCATTCGTAGCTCTGACAACTCTTCCTGGCGCAATGCCGCTTGTGGTGGTGAGTATGAATCATCATCGAAGAAATTTTCCATATGTTCTTTGATTGGGACGATAGATTGCTGCTTCGCATGGCGATGAAAATCCATACATTTGTTATAGGCTACGCGCCGTAACCATGCCTCTTGATGTTGTGGGTTCATCTTGAGAAGCGCATCATTCTCCATGGCAACGAGAAAGACATCTAGTAAGATATCCTCTGCCTCTTCTTGCGAAGAAATATGTCGGCAAATAGCCGTGAACATCGTCAGCCAGTAACGTTGATAAAGCCTCCCAATGGGAGAATCCTTCAGGTCTGGCTGACAGGGTAACAATTGCATTGTGCACCTCTAAGCATGTCATCATAATAAATGTATCACTCTATAATCGGGAGGCATTGCGATTTGTTACAGAGAAGACTATCAAGTACTAAGGGATACGGTTTGCTCATGTAGGCATCTTATTCTTCAAGATAAGCTGACGACCACTGATTACCTTCAGTGGCCGCCAACTTGTCTGTATGGAATTGTAAGACTTTATTTTACGTCTACACCTGGAAGATCAGAAAGTGATTCAGGGGTATGGCAAGGATTGTTTCCTGGGACAGCCATTTGGAACTGTATAGCTTTTATTATTGTTTTTGTAAACAAAACAAGCCTGCTACTTCTATTTGTGCGAACAATTTGGGGTTCCGCTCCTTAAACTGTCATAGAGGGCTGGATAGAAGGCTCTGAAACCTCCCCGTGCTGAAGCAGCGGGGGTTCCTGTTGCTCACCCAACGCTTCTTGTCCCTCGCTGAGGAGGGCAAGCTCTTGGTGGGGATCGGCCCAGACTTTTGAGCCGACGCGCTCGGGCACGGGCAGCTCCTTTGTCAGGTGCCGACACGCTCGGGCACGGGCAGCTCCTTTGTCAGGTGCCGACACGCCCATGCTTCGGGGCAAAGGATGCCACGCGTTTGCACGTTGTTGGAGACCCTCCATCACGGCTCGCAGGCGCGGCTCCGCACCCTCCCAGACGTGCTGAGTGATAGAGGGGTTGTTTGCCCCGGTTCAAGATAGGAAAGCCAGAAAAGCCGAATACAGGTCACGCTGCACTGGCCCTAATCCGCAGGGACACGTGTGCCAACGCTCAGATCGCGACTTTTTGTGATACCGCCGCGACTTCTGGCAATATTGAGAGAGTTTGCTCTGAGAGGCAGAGACTTCGTGCAGGGTGTCGCCAGTTTTTGCAACTATGCGGGCCAAATGTGCTACAAACAACCCTGGCGCGCGAAGCCCGATGCTTCGACCATACTGCTTCTGCCATCCTTTGAACGATGTTTTTTCGATGGTGATCGTGGGGCCCATCTGCGCGATGCGATGAGCCAGATGCCCATGGAGACTCTTGCGGTGAGCTGCGAGTTTTCTCTCGGCCTGGGCGTGCTGTCGCCTGGTCGCCTGATACCTCTTGCTCTCCTTCCAGCGCCGGTGACCCTTTTTTACGCGGCCTTGCTCATCATAGTTGTCAGGATTACTGGCTCGGCGCTGCCGCTCCGTCTTGCGAGGCACTCGGCGTTTTTTCCTGGCATCGGGGCGCAACTCCTCACAGAACGTGACCAGATCGGCAGCTCCCTCGCGTGGCACAATCGCCAGGGTTGAAGGGCCAATATCCAGACCAACGGGAGAAGTTCCGACTTTCTCATGCTTGGGCTTGACGAAGGCATAGCCCTCAAAGACCAGCTGCACAGCATAGCGGTTGCTCTCGTTGTCGGCCCCTTGCGCCTGTGGAGAAGGAGCTTTGCGGCGGATCAGGCGTACATACTTGATCCTGTGGCGCAGACCATGTTGCACGACCGGATCACGCCAGTCGATGAGAGCCGGAATGACCTCTGTATGCCAGATCAGAAAGCCGCCATCGCCCACACCCGGATCGAGCACAAAGCGCATACCGACATCGTTGCGCTTGCCTTCGACGCTATCAATGCCACGCCTCTTGCTGCGAAACCTGACCCGTTTGGCCCTCCCCACACAGACACGATTCGCGGCGTGATACGCTCTCGTCGCCAAGGTTTGGGCCATCGTGCTCTCGATATGGTCGGCGATCCACGAGACACGGGCCAGCTTGGCATACGCATGCATCTCGTACTCTGAGAAGTGATATGTTTTGCGCAGGTCAGAAAAGGCCTGGGCGCGTTCTTGTTTGTGCGAGCGAGGGAGAGCACGGGCTTGAGCCCATGCTGGATCATTGCGCATGAGCCTGAGCCTTTTGGTGGCCTCAGAAAGCACAGCATTATAGAAGCACCGAGCCGCTTCCAGATGAGCACGCAGACGGCACTCCTGGCTCCAATCCACGCGCAGGGGCAAGTCGATGAGAAAGGTCGGGGCCTTCGCTCGCTTCATGGCCTGCTCTGCCTCTCGATAGACGTACTGATAATACCCAGAGTCAGTTACCCCAGCGCTAAAGCGCGGGGCTTGTGTCTGGGCTCCACCGCAACTCAGCATAGCGTTGCCGCCGCGCTGCTTTGGCTTCATCGCTCGACACATCGGGGTGTACTGACAAGACGCCCGTGCTCATCCAGTCCTGCCGGGTGAGCAGCGTTCGTAAGGCCACATTTCTGGCACCAATCAAATCCGCATGCAGGCAATAATGGCAACTCTGA